>NZ_JBEORS010000002.1:0-486772 GCF_040302405.1 Streptomyces sp. NPDC126503 | reverse complement strand
CCGCCGCCGCCACGGCCACCGAGCGGCTGCGGATCGGCACCCTCGTCACCTCGCCGAACTCCCGGCCCCCGGCCGTACCACCGCTCGGACCGGCCGTGCGCGGCCGGTCCGTACCGGTCAGACCGTCTCGGCGACCTTGGCGGCCCCGCCGCCCGTCCCCTCCGGCTCGGCGGGCTTCCGCTCCGCGGCGGCCGGTCCGGCGCCCCGCAGCGCCACCTCCTTGACGAAGAAGGCGAGGACGAAGCCGAGGACGGCGACGGCCGAGCCGACCAGGAAGGCGGAGTGGGTGCCCGCGGCCACCGCGTGCTGGTAGGCCTCACGCACCGCCTCCGGCAGCTTGGCCAGGCTCGCCGCGTCGAGCTGGGCGGTCCGTTCGGTGAGCGCGGAGCCGCCGCGCGCCGCCATCTCGTCCTGGACGCGGCTCGTGAACAGCGTGCCCATGATCGCGACGCCGAAGGAGGAGCCGAGGGTCCGGAAGAGGGTGGTGGAGCTGGACGCGACGCCCATGTCCTTCATCTCGACGCTGTTCTGCGCGACGAGCATCGTGATCTGCATGAGGAAACCCATGCCGGCGCCGAGGAGCGCCATGTGGACGCCGGACACGAGGCGGGAGGTGCCGGTGTCCATCTGGGCCAGCAGGAAGAGGCCGATCACCATGAGGGCGCCGCCCACGACGGGGAAGGCCTTGTACTTGCCGGTGCTGGTGGTGAAGCGGCCGACGAGCAGCGAGACGACCATCATCGACAGCAGCATCGGCAGGAGCAGCAGACCGGAGTTGGTCGCGGAGGCGCCCTGCACGGACTGCTGGAAGATCGGCAGGTAGAGGACCGCGCCGAACATCACGAACCCGGTGATGAAGCCGATGAGGGACATGAGGGTGAAGTTGCGGCTGCGGAAGATGTGCAGCGGCATGATCGGGTCGCTCGCCCGGGTCTCCACGTACAGGAAGACGGCGAGGGCGGCGACACCGGCGACGGAGAGGCCGACGATGGTGGCCGAACCCCACGCGTACTCCGTGCCGCCCCAGGTGGTGACGAGGACGATCGCGGTGATGCCGACGGTCAGCAGGCCCGCGCCGAGGAAGTCGATCCGGGTGCCGGTCGCGCGCCGCTTCTTCGGCAGGTGCAGCACGGCCGTGACCATGGCGAGGGCGACGACGCCGAGCGGCAGGTTGATGTAGAAGGACCAGCGCCAGCCCCAGTGGTCGGTGATGGTGCCGCCGACGAGCGGGCCGCCGATCATGGCGAAGGCCATGACGCCGGCCATCATGCCCTGGTACCTGCCGCGCTCGCGGGGCGGGATGAGGTCGCCGATGATCGCCATCACGCCGACCATGAGACCGCCGGCGCCGAGGCCCTGGACGGTGCGGAAGCCGATGAGCTGGCCCATGTCCTGGGCCATGCCGCTGAGCGCCGAACCGATCAGGAAGATCACGATCGAGACGAGGAAGACGCCCTTGCGGCCGAACATGTCGCCGAGCTTGCCCCAGATCGGGGTGGAGGCGGCGGTGGCCAGCGTGTAGGCGGTGACGACCCAGGAGAGGTGCTCCAGACCGCCCAGCTCGCCGACGATCGTCGGCATGGCGGTGCCGATGATCATGTTGTCCAGCATCGCGAGCAGCATCGCGATCATCAGGGCGAGGAGGACGACGCGGACGCTGCGCTGTTTCCTCTCCCCCTCCCCGGGAGTCTGGGGTTTCTTCGGTTCGGTGGTGACCATGTCGTTCCCTTACTTGCCGCCCGGCTAGTTACTACACTGGGGGACGGTAGACCCGCACTAGCCGGGCGTCAAGTAAGTTTCCGCGAGAGGGAGCAGACCCATGGCCCGAGGCAACACCCGCCAGCGCATCCAGGACGTGGCCCTCGAACTCTTCGCCGAGCAGGGATACGAGAAGACCTCGCTGCGCGAGATCGCGGAACGCCTCGACGTCACCAAGGCCGCGCTGTACTACCACTTCAAGACCAAGGAAGACATCCTGATCGGCATCTTCCAGGACCTCACCCGGCCCATGGACGAGCTGATCGAGTGGGCGGGCACCCAGCCGCGCACCCTGGAGACCAAGCGGGAGATCCTGCGCCGCTACCAGCGGGCGCTGCTCGCCGCGACCCCGCTGTTCCGCTTCATGCAGGAGAACCAGGCCACCGTGAGCCAGCTCAGCATCGGCCTGACCTTCAAGGAGCGCATGATCACGCTGACCGGCCTCGTCCAGGAGCCGGACTTCACGATGACGGACAAGGTCCGCTCCATCAGCGCGATCTTCACCCTGCACGCGGGCACGTTCTTCATGCAGAACGTCGAGGGCGACCCCGAGGAGAAGCACGAAGCCGTCCTCGAGGTCGCCCTCGATCTGATCGGGCAGGCCTACCGGGCCTGACGGACCCGTTCGGGTCAGATGGTGACGCCGTGGGCGCGCAGGAAGGCGGCCGGGTTCACGGCGGAACCGTAGTTCGGGGTCGTACGGATCTCGAAGTGAAGGTGCGGGCCGGAGGAGTTGCCGGTGTTGCCCGAGAGGGCGATCTGCTGACCGGCGGCGACCTTCTGGCCGATCCGGACCTTGATCTTCGACAGGTGCGCGTACTGCGAGTACGTGCCGTTGGCGTGCTTCACGACGATCGCGTTGCCGTACGCGGGGCCGTCGCCGCCGCCGTACGGGCCGGCCTTCACGACGGTGCCGAAGCCGGCGGCCTTGACCGGGGTGCCGACCGGGACGGCGAAGTCCTGGCCGGAGTGCTTGTGTGCCCACATGGCGCCGCCCTGGTTGTAACTGGCGGACAGCGTGTAGGAGCTGACGGGCTTGACCCAGGCGGCCTTCTTGGCGGCCTTCTTCACGGGCGTGGCGGCCTTGGCCTTCACAGCGGCGGCCTTGATCTGGGCCGCCTTGACCTGCGCCGCCTTCGCCTGCGCCGCCGCGGCCTTCACCTGGGCGGCGACCTGGGCCTGGGCATCGGCCTGGGCGGCGACCGCGGCGGACGCGGTCACGGCGGCCGGGGCGGCGGCCTTGCCCTCGGCGGCGAAGGCGGACCCGGCTCCGGCCACCATCGTCGCTCCCAGACCCGCGGCGGCGAGGGCGACGGCGGAGACACGGGCAGCGGGGTTCATGACGCGCTTCGACATACGGGGGAAAACCTCCGGGACGTACGGGACCCGGCGCGAACGGTGCGGCGCGCCGGGCTTGCTCATCCTTGGTAACCCGACTCCCAGGCCATCCCAAAACACCCCATCTACGACATCACGTCGTAGCGATCTCCCCCGGAATACCGCTCTTGACACCCCTGGATCACCCGCATGGAAACGGACATTTACGCCCAAGTTTCAGGGGTTTAGCCGCACGTCACCCCCCGGACCGCAGGCCCGGGACCGGCCCCGGCACGGGTTCCACGCCTCCCCGCCCCCACCCCCCGATGGTTGATACCTGAACGTCCCGATTCAGCCCGAAACCACAGCACTAATCCGGCTAGTACCCTCCAAATCGCCTGTGCGCCTTGTCACCGCGCGACCCCCGCGAATGGGACCTGGGTCACGCGACGGGACCGCCTGAAACCCCCTCCGCCACTCGTCGCGCACCGGTAGCTTCCGGGCATGACAGAGATCGAACTCGCCGAAGCCGTCGAATCCGTACGCGACCAGCTCGTCACCGCCGCCACCCGCGCGGCCGGGCAGCCCCTCGCCTTCGAGGTGGGCGACATCGAAATGGAGTTCACCATCGAGCTCCGCAGGGAGGTCAAGGCCGGGGGCAAGGTCAAAGCCTGGGTCGTCGAGGCCGGCACGGACGCCTCGCACATCCGCGGCGAAACGCACCGAGTCACCTTCACTCTCAAGCCTCGGAACGTGGCGACGGGCGGCAGCTGGCTCGTCGGGAACGAGAACGAGGCGGACCTGTCAGGGTTCGGTGGGCATCCCGAAGTGGACGGGACACAGTGACGGTCGTCCGCAGCGTCGTTCTGGTTCAGGGCAAACACCAGGGCAGCGGCGTCCTCGTGGCTCCCGACCTGGTGCTCACCAGCGCCCATGTTCTCGGAGGCGTCTACCAGGCCACGGTCATACCGGCGCTCCGGCCTCCGAGCCGGTCGCAGGTGATCTGGTCGGACGAGCAGCTCGACGCCGCGTTGCTACGCAGTCCCGCTCGCCTCGGGCCGGCGCCCAGGTTGAGTGCCATCGCCACCGATCGTCCGGTCCCCGGCTGTGAAATTTTGGGGTTTCCCCACATCCAGAGGTACGACGGGCAGAAACCCGACCTCGATCAGTTCACCGGCACCGCTCTGCCCATGGCCGGCCTCCTCCGCCGCGTTCTGACCATCGAACTGGACGGGCCGCCCTCGACAGCCGCTGAGGACGGTCCATCACCGCTTGCCGGCCTGTCGGGGGCCCCCGTTTTCGCGAACAACAGCCTCATCGGCATAGTGCGGGCCGTTCCACGGGGACGCGGACACCGCCGACTGGAATGCGTGCCCCTCCAGGCCGTCCTCGCGAGGGCGGACGCCCAGGCCTTGATGGCCCCCCACACCTCCCTCACCCCCGTCACGGGCACCCACAGCCATGATCAGCCGTACGAGGAGGATTACGGGGAGGCCATCGGTTCCATCTATCGCCGCACCCGGATTTTCGGCCTCGACGAGCTCGGCAAACGCGCCTCCGAGTGGGACCTCGACACGGCCTACCTCTCCCTGGAGGCCACCACCCGGGAGCCGGACGCCGTCGCTGTGCCGCAGCGCATCGATGATCTGCTCGCCTCCCGTCCCCGGGTCCTGTTGCGCGGCGACGCCGGGGCCGGAAAGACCACGCTCGTCTGGTGGCTCGCCGCCCACGCCGCCGCCGGGACGCTCGGCCGGAACCTCGCCGAGCTCAACGGCCTCGTCCCCTTCGTCGTACCGCTGCGTACACTCCGCGCACAGGGGGCCGGCTACCCC
The DNA here is from genome assembly GCF_040302405.1 of Streptomyces sp. NPDC126503. Taxonomy (NCBI): domain Bacteria; kingdom Bacillati; phylum Actinomycetota; class Actinomycetes; order Kitasatosporales; family Streptomycetaceae; genus Streptomyces; species Streptomyces sp. NPDC126503. Next base: position 481,865 of record NZ_JBEORS010000002.1, on the reverse strand, counting down.
TCCCCCGCCGAGCTGCCCAGCGTCGCCGGGCTGATGGTCGACCCGGCGCCCGACGGCTGGGCGGGCCGGGTACTGGCCGCCGGGCGGGGCCTGCTCCTGGTCGACGGGCTCGACGAGGTCCCGGGCGACGAGCGCGAGGCCGCGCACGCGTGGCTCTCCAGGCTGCTGGCCCGCTACCCGCGGACACGCTGCGTCGCGACCGTACGGCCCTTCGCCGTCGCCCCCGACTGGCTGGGCTCGGAACGGTTCGAGGAGCTGACCCTCCTCCCCCTCCGGGACTCCGACATCCAGGCTTTCGTCCACGCCTGGCACGAGGCCGCGCGGCTGGACGCGGACGGCGACGCACACGAGAACCTGACGGAGCTGGAACACGACCTGGCTCAGCAGTTCCGCCACAACCCGACCCTTGCGGACCTCGCCCGAACCCCGCTCCTCTGCGCGGTCATCTGCGCCCTGCACAGACTGCGGGAGGGCTTCCTCCCCGAGACTCGGTGGGAGCTCTACCGCTCCGCACTCCAGATGCTGCTCGGCGTCCGGGACGAGCGGCGCCGGATCGACGCGCCCGACGGCATCCGCATGTCGGTGGAGGAGCACTCCCAGCTCCTCCAACGGCTCGCAGCCTGGCTCGTACGGGGCGGCCAGACCGAGTTCACCCGCGAACAGGCCCTACGGCAATTGGCTCGCGCTCTGCCGGGCATGCCGAGGGTCACAGGCCAAGGCAGTCCTGAGGAGATCCTCACCCACCTGCTGAACCGGAGCGGCCTGCTCCAGGAGCGCACGGACGACGTCTTCCACTTCGCGCACCGCACCTTTCAGGACTTCCTGGCCGCCAAGGAGCTGGTCGAGGACGACCAGCTAGCGGAAGCCCTCCGCCACGCCCACGACCAGCAGTGGCACGACGTCCTCCTGCTGGCCGCGGGCCACTGCACCCGCCGCGATCTCCCGATTCTGGTGGAGGGCCTCCTCGCGGCCGGCTCGGCCACGAGGAAGCGGGACCTCAAGACGACGCTGTACGTCCTCGCCGCCCTGGCGGCCCAGCACGCGGCCTGGTTGGACGGGAGCCTGCACACGCGGGTACGAAAGGCGGTGAAGTCGGTGATCCCTCCGCGGAGCCCTGATCAGATGACATCGCTGCTCCGCCTGGGCGGATACGTGCTACCGCTACTGCCGGGACCCGCGGACGTGGCGAACGACGCCGTAGAAGCGGTGACGACCCTGATCGCGTTGATCGGCGGACGGGAAGCCCTGCCGTACGCCCGCGCCTTCGCGGAGGCGGGAGAAGCCGACAGGTTCGCCAGCTACTGGCTCTCCTTCCCGCCGGAGGCCTTCGCCCGGGAGGTGCTGTCCCATCTGGCACGCCTGGAACCGGTGCTCATCAGCAGCGTCCAACAACTGCGACTCCTTGCCGACCTACCCGACATCGATGCCGTGATCCTGGTGGGCCCGCTCCCCTGTGAAGAGATCACCCGGTATCTGGGGGACCGGCCTCTGCGACACCTCGCGATCGCCTTCAATCACCTCATGACGGCCGACGTGCTGCGCTCACTCGATTGCTCCCAGCTCCGGCACGTGCAGATCAGCGACTGTCTCCAACTGACCGATCTGACCCCGTTCATCGGTCTGCCGGCCGTCCGGGTGTCGGTCGCGGGCATGACCCGCAAGGACATCATCGGCGCCGACGCCCTGGGGGACCGCCTCACCGTCGGGTGACCCTGCCGAAAGGGGCGGCCCCGGAACCGAATGGTTCCGGGGCCGCCCCTTGGGGCCTCAGGCGCCAGGCCTTACGCGTCCTTCGAGAGGTTCGGGCCCGTGCCGCCCGCCGTCACCGGGGGGACGTCCGGGAGGGCCGCCTTCTCCTCGCCGCGGAAGGTGAACTTGCGCTCCTCGCCCTCGCCCTCCGTGTCGACCACCACGATGTGACCGGGACGCAGGTCGCCGAAGAGGATCTTCTCCGACAGCGTGTCCTCGATCTCGCGCTGGATCGTCCGGCGGAGCGGACGGGCGCCGAGCACCGGGTCGTAACCCTTCTTGGCGAGCAGCTCCTTCGCGGACTGGGAGAGCTCGATGCCCATGTCCCGGTCCTTCAGGCGCTCGTCGACGCGGGTGATCATCAGGTCGACGATCTGGAGGATGTCGTCCTGCGTCAGCTGCGGGAAGACGATGACGTCGTCCACACGGTTGAGGAACTCCGGGCGGAAGTGCTGCTTCAGCTCGTCGCTGACCTTCGCCTTCATCCGCTCGTAGTTGGACTTCGTGTCGCCCTGGGCCGCGAAGCCGAGGTTGAAGCCCTTCGAGATGTCCCTGGTCCCGAGGTTGGTCGTCATGATGATGACCGTGTTCTTGAAGTCCACGACCCGGCCCTGGGAGTCGGTCAGGCGACCGTCCTCCAGGATCTGGAGAAGGGAATTGAAGATATCGGGGTGGGCCTTCTCGACCTCGTCGAAGAGGACGACCGAGAACGGCTTCCGGCGCACCTTCTCGGTGAGCTGGCCGCCCTCTTCGTAGCCGACGTATCCGGGCGGCGAACCGAAGAGGCGGGAAACCGTGTGCTTCTCGCTGAACTCCGACATGTCGAGGGAGATCATCGCGTCCTCGTCGCCGAAGAGGAATTCGGCGAGCGCCTTGGACAGCTCGGTCTTACCGACGCCGGACGGGCCGGCGAAGATGAACGAGCCACCGGGGCGCTTCGGGTCCTTCAGACCCGCACGGGTGCGGCGGATCGCCCGGGACAGACCGATGACGGCGTCCTTCTGGCCGATGACGCGCTTGTGGAGCTCGTCCTCCATGCGGAGCAGACGCGAGGACTCCTCCTCGGTCAGCTTGAAGACCGGGATGCCGGTGGCGGTCGCGAGGACCTCGGCGATCAGCTCGCCGTCGACCTCGGCGACGACGTCCATGTCGCCGGCCTTCCACTCCTTCTCCCGCTTGGCCTTCGCCGCGAGGAGCTGCTTCTCCTTGTCGCGCAGGGACGCGGCCTTCTCGAAGTCCTGCGAGTCGATCGCGGACTCCTTGTCCCGGCGGACGGAGGCGATCTTCTCGTCGAACTCGCGGAGGTCCGGCGGCGCGGTCATCCGGCGGATGCGCATCCGGGAGCCGGCCTCGTCGATCAGGTCGATCGCCTTGTCCGGCAGGAAGCGGTCCGAGATGTACCGGTCGGCCAGGGTCGCGGCCTGGACGAGGGCCTCGTCCGTGATGGAGACCCGGTGGTGGGCCTCGTACCGGTCGCGCAGACCCTTGAGGATCTCGATGGTGTGCGGCAGCGACGGCTCGGCGACCTGGATGGGCTGGAAGCGGCGCTCGAGGGCCGCGTCCTTCTCCAGGTACTTCCGGTACTCGTCGAGGGTGGTGGCACCGATGGTCTGGAGCTCACCGCGAGCCAGCATCGGCTTGAGGATGCTGGCGGCGTCGATCGCGCCCTCGGCGGCGCCCGCACCCACGAGGGTGTGGAGCTCGTCGATGAACAGGATGATGTCGCCGCGGGTGCGGATCTCCTTGAGGACCTTCTTCAGGCGCTCCTCGAAGTCACCGCGGTAGCGGGAGCCGGCGACCAGCGCGCCGAGGTCCAGGGTGTAGAGGTGCTTGTCCTTGAGGGTCTCGGGCACCTCGCCCTTGACGATCGCCTGCGCCAGACCCTCGACGACGGCGGTCTTGCCGACGCCGGGCTCGCCGATGAGGACCGGGTTGTTCTTGGTCCGGCGGGACAGCACCTGCATGACCCGCTCGATCTCCTTCTCGCGCCCGATGACCGGGTCGAGCTTGGATTCGCGGGCCGCCTGGGTGAGGTTGCGGCCGAACTGGTCGAGCACCAGGGACGTCGAGGGCGTGCCCTCGGCAGGGCCGCCGGCGGTGGCGGCTTCCTTGCCCTGGTAGCCGGACAGCAGCTGGATGACCTGCTGCCGGACCCGGTTGAGATCGGCGCCCAGCTTCACGAGGACCTGGGCGGCGACGCCCTCGCCCTCGCGGATCAGGCCGAGCAGGATGTGCTCGGTGCCGATGTAGTTGTGGCCGAGCTGGAGGGCCTCCCGGAGCGACAGCTCCAGGACCTTCTTGGCACGAGGGGTGAAGGGGATGTGCCCGGACGGGGCCTGCTGGCCCTGGCCGATGATCTCCTCCACCTGCTGGCGGACCGCCTCGAGCGAAATCCCGAGGCTCTCCAGGGCCTTAGCGGCGACACCCTCACCCTCGTGGATAAGGCCCAGAAGGATGTGCTCGGTGCCGATGTAGTTGTGGTTGAGCATCCGGGCTTCTTCCTGAGCCAGGACGACAACCCGCCGCGCGCGGTCGGTGAACCTCTCGAACATCGTTAATCGCTCCTCAGAGCGGTCAGTCAGTTAGGGGTCGATCCCCTCCCTGTCCTTCCGCAGCTTAGTCCCGCAAGCGGGGACCGCTCATTCCAACTGCCGACATCCGTCCGGATCACCCCCTTGTCCGCGGGGAGACCTGCTGCCGAACAGCCGACAAATGCTCCAACCCGATGGTGCGAGACGATGTTCCCGCAGGCCAAGCAGTTACCCGCGCCATCAGTACGCCGATGGCGAACGTGAGACGCCCAAGCCCGCGAGTCGCCCCTCTCCCACTAGGAATGTCTTACCCGTAAGGACTGACACTCCATGCGGCGCACCCCGGTTCCCTCCGCTACCAGCGAACACCCTTGCGCCGACGAATGCACCCGTACGCCCCATCCCGGACACGGGGAGCGTCCGGGGGTGAACTCGGGGTGGCCGCCGGAAGGTCTCCGGGACTTCCCCGAGTCCCCCGCCGGGACTTCCCGAGGTCCGGCGGGCGTAACCGAGGGGGGCGCCCGCCCGTTGCCCGGGCATGGCCTTCACCGTCCCCTCCCCGCGCCCGCCGATCGACGCCGATCCGGCCCGGTGGTACGAGCGGGAGCTCGGCTGGGCGACGGAGCCCGGGCCGCCCGTGCGGCTCGTCACGGGGCTCCGCTTCGACGTCCTGGAGCTGCCGGCCGCGGCCGGCCGGACCGTGCTGCGCCGGGTGGGCGCGGCGACCGGTCCGGTGGCCCTGGCGGGCCGGCGGATGCGGCTGCTGGTGGCCGCGGGGAGCGCGGAGGAGCTCCCGGGACTGCTCGACTGGCTGGAGTGGGGCGGGATCGCGCTGGACCTCGCCGCCCTGGGCGCCGGCGGCCGGATGACCGCGCCCCCTCCCCCGGGGTGGGGCGGCCCCGGCGCGCCGGGCGCCGCCGTGTGGCTGCGGGCCCCGCTGCCGGGCCGCGAGGTGGAGTCCTCACTGCCGGCCCTGCGGTCCGCCCCCTGGGGCGATGAGGGTGCCCCGTGTCTGGTGCGTCTCGTGGCCGCCGCCGCGGCGGAGTGCCACCGGGTGCGGCTGCTGAGTGCCCGGGCCCGGAGGCCGGCGGCTCAGCAGCTTCTCCCTCAGCGGTTCGCGTCCTCGTAGGCCGCCTTGATCTCGGCGGGCACGCGGCCGCGATCGTTGATGTTCAGCCCCTGCTCCTTGGCCCAGGCGCGGATCTTCGCGGTGTCGGGGTTGCCCGCCGCGACGGTGCGGCCCTTGCCGCGCCCGCCGGTGGTGCGGCCACCGGTGCGGCGACCGCTCTTGGTGTACGGCTCGAGCAGGCCACGGAGCTTTTCCGCGTTGGCGGTGGTGAGGTCGATCTCGTAGGTCTTGCCGTCCAGCGCGAACGTCACGGTCTCGTCCGCCTCGACGCCGTCGAGGTCGTCGACAAGAAGGACCTGAACCTTCTGTGCCACCGGATTTCCTTTCATCGAAAATGCAGTACGCGGAAAGGAAACCGCTTTTCCCGGAAAAACACAAACCCCTGGGAGAGGTTCAGAACCCCGGCAACGCGGGAAACGTGCGCGATTCGGACATAGGGTTCCGGACCGGCTTGATCCCGGGGCAGAGCTCCGCTTGCCGGGAGTGCCTTGAGCCCGCCTTGAGCGGGTCCGCGATCACAGGTGCAGAAGCATCCGGCTGTTGCCCAAGGTGTTCGGCTTCACTCGTTCGAGACCGAGGAACTCGGCGACACCCTCGTCATAGGAACGGAGGAGCTCACTGTAGACATCTCCGTCCACCGGTGTCTCCCCGATCTCGACGAAGCCGTGCTTGGCGAAGAAGTCGACTTCGAAGGTCAGGCAGAATACCCGCCGGACCCCGAGCCACCGGGCGGTGTGCAACAACTTGTCGAGCACCTGATGCCCCACGCCGGCGCCCTTGAAGTCGGGATCGACGGCGAGAGTACGCACTTCCGCGAGGTCTTCCCACATCACGTGCAGGGCGCCGCAGCCGACAACGGTGGCGTCGTCGTCGCGTTCCGCGACCCAGAACTCCTGGATGTCCTCGTAAAGCGTCACCGTCGCCTTGTCGAGCAGGATGCCCCGGCGCACGTACGGATCGACGAGGCGCCGCACGGCGGCGACATCGCTGGTGCGGGCCCGGCGTACGGTGACGGCTTTCGCGGAAGGGCCCGGCGAGGACACGGGGCGTTCGGAAGGGGAAGGCGAAGGGGCCGGGGAAGCGGACGTCGACATGGGGGGACGCTATCGCTCCCGGCCTTCCGTCCCTTCGCCACCCTCCTCCGGCGCGGCGGGCGGCGGGTTGTCGCCCTGAACGATACGGAAGGCGTCGTTGAGCGCTTCTCGCTGCTCGGGGGACATCATCCCGAAGAAGGCGACGAGGGCGGCGGCGGGGTTGTCGCTGCGGGCCCAGGCCTCGTTCATCAGTGCGGCCGAGTAAGCGGCGCGAGTGGAGACCGCCGTATATCGATAGGCGCGGCCTTCGACTTCCCGGCGCACCCAGCCCTTCTGATGGAGATTGTCCATCACCGTCATGACGGTGGTGTAGGCGATGGAACGTTCCCGCTGGAGGTCTTCCAGGACTTCCCGGACGGTCACCGGCCGGTTCCATTGCCAGATGCGCGTCATCACCGCGTCTTCGAGTTCTCCCAAGGGGCGGGGCACAGGGCCACCCTAGTGGGAGTTTCGGGAGTGGCGGCTCATTGACCGGAGAAAAGCAACAAAAAGGGCGTACGACCGAAACGGGTCGTACGCCCCGGGGGGCACGGCGGCGCTACGAGGAGACGGTGCCGTTCGCCTGGCGGGCGGCCTCGGCGCGGGCGAGCGCGGCGTCGACGACCGCGTCCTCCTTGGCCTTGTTGGGGCCGCCCTGGCTCTTGACGATCGTGACGACGAGGCCGATGAAGAACGCGGCCATCACGATGGGGGGCAGGAGCGCGGATACGTAGTCCATGGCGTCCAGACTAGCTACCCGGCCGCCCGTCCCTCGGACGGGGGCGGGGGTACGGGCCTCCGGCGTGGCGGGAACACCTCGGAGGGCTTCGGCACCGGGCGCTCGCCGGGGGTGGGCGAGGGCGGCGGCTTCGGCCGGGGCTCCTCGGCCGCGCGCCCGCCGGGAAGCGCGAGGAGCCGGGCGCGCGGGACGGAGCCGTACGGCACGGGCGCGGGGCCGGCGAGGGCGGCCGCGGACCCCGTGGCCTGCGCGACGCGGGCCAGGCGGGCGCGGACGGAGCGCTCGGCGAGGATCTGGCAGCGGGTGAGCAGCGCGGCGGCCGCGGGGTTGCCGCGCAGGGCCCGCAGGGCGGCGAGGTCGTCGGCCCCGGGGTCGTACCCGGCGGCCAGCGCGTCCTGGAGGAGTTCCAGGTAGCCGGGGAGCGAGCCGGGCAGGGCCTCGCGGTAGCGGGCCAGGTCCGCGAGGAGGAAGGCGCGCAGCCGACCGGCCTCGCGCACGGCCTCGTCCACGGCTTCGGCCAGGCGCAGGCAGTCCTGTACGTCCTCGTCCTGGAGTGGGGCGGGGTGGAGGGCGATGGCAAGGGCGCGTCGGAGCACACGCAGCTCGTCCGCGCTGAACGCCATGCCGCCGCGGGATCCGTATGGCGTGGGCATGGGCCGACGATACGCGCTAATCGGACAAATTTCGCTTAGCGATCATCGCGGCGCGCCGGTAGGGGTCCGGGCGGCCCACCGGGCCCGGGAGAGCGCCCGGACCCCCGTGTCACATGCGGGAGACGTTGCGCTCGTACACCAGGCGGAGACCGATCAGGGTCAGCCACGGCTCGTGTTCGTCGATCTCCTTCGAGTCGGCGAGGACCATCGGGGCCAGGCCGCCCGTCGCGATCACCGTGACGGCGGACGGGTCGCCCTTGGGGCCCACCAGTTCGCGCTTCATGCGGGCCACGACGCCGTCCACCTGGCCCACGTAGCCGAAGACGATGCCCGACTGCATCGCCTCGACCGTGTTCTTGCCGATGACGCTCCGCGGGCGGGCCAGCTCGATCTTGCGGAGCATCGCGCCCTTGACGCCCAGCGCCTCCACCGAGATCTCGATGCCCGGCGCGATGGCGCCGCCCGCGTACTCGCCGCGCGGGCTGACCGCGTCGTACGTCGTCGCCGTGCCGAAGTCCACGACGATCGCCGGGCCGCCGTACAGCTCGACCGCCGCGACCGCGTTGACGATGCGGTCGGCGCCGACCTCCTTGGGATTGTCCGTGAGGATCGGCACCCCCGTCCTCACGCCCGGCTCCACCAGGACCGCCGGCACGTCCCCGTAGTACCGGCGGGTCACCTCGCGCAGCTCGTGCAGCACCGAAGGGACCGTCGCGCAGATCGCGATGCCCTCGATGCCGTCGCTCAGCTCGACGCCGAGCAGCGGGTGCATGCCCATGAGGCCCTGGAGCAGGACCGCCATCTCGTCGGCGGTCCTGCGCGGGTCCGTGGAGATGCGCCAGTGCTCGACGATCTCCTCGCCGTCGAAGAGACCGAGCACCGTGTGGGTGTTGCCGACGTCGATGGTGAGCAGCATCAGCCCCGCACCTCGCGCAGGTCGAGGCCGATGTCGAGGATCGGGGAGGAGTGGGTGAGGCCGCCGACCGCCAGGTAGTCGACGCCCGTCGCCGCGTACGCCGCCGCGTTCTCCAGGGTCAGCCGGCCCGAGGACTCCAGGACGGCGCGGCCCGCCACCAGGGTCACGGCCTCCGCGGTCTCGTCCGGGGTGAAGTTGTCCAGGAGGATCAGGTCGGCGCCCGCGTCCAGGACCTCGCGGACCTGGTGCAGGGTGTCGACCTCGACCTCGATCGGCACGTCCGGGAACCGCTCCCGCACCGCCTTGAAGGCCTCGGCGACCCCGCCGGCCGCCACCACGTGGTTGTCCTTCACCAGGGCGGCGTCGGACAGCGACATGCGGTGGTTGACGCCGCCGCCGCAGCGGACCGCGTACTTCTCCAGGGCGCGCAGGCCCGGCGTCGTCTTGCGGGTGTCGCGGACCTTGGCCTTCGTGCCCTCCAGGGCGTCCGCCCACGCGCGCGTGGCGGTGGCGATGCCGGAGAGGCGGCACAGGATGTTCAGGGCGCTGCGCTCGCCGGTGAGCAGGTCGCGGGTGCGGGCGGTGACGCTGAGGAGCGTGTCCCCGGCCCGGACGCGCTCGCCGTCCTCGACGTGCCGCTCGACCTCGAACTCGTCCGTGCAGACGATCGACAGGACCGCCTCGGCGACCCGCAGGCCCGCCACGACACCGGCCTCGCGGGCCGTGAAGTCGGCGGTGGCGACGGCGTCCTCGGGGACGGTCGCCACGGTCGTCACGTCCACGCCGCCGTCCAGGTCCTCGGCGATCGCCAGGTGGGCGATGTCCTCGACCTGGACGGGGTCGAGACCGGCGTCCGCGAGCAGCTGGGCGAGGTCGGGGTCGAGCCCGCACTCGAACTCCTCCTCGCCGCCGCAGCCGCAGCCGTCGCCGCAGCCACCGGACTCCCCGGCCGCGGCCGAGGGGGCGCTGATCTGGATGAGAGGGACGTCCACGGGTTCGGGACGGCTTTCCTCGGGCGTGCTCACTTACTGCTCCCTGGGGGCGTCGGCGGTGGGGGGAAAGTCATGCGTGCCGGTCGTCCGGACGTCGAGGGCCCGCTCCGGCGTGAGGCGTACGACGAGATGACGGCGCCAGGCCGCGTCGTCCCGCTCGGGGTGGTCCTCACGCCAGTGGCAGCCGCGGGTCTCCTCGCGGCGCCGGGCCGCGGCGACGAGGACCCGGGCCACGCACAGCAGGTTGGTGGTCTCCCAGGCCTCCACGCCGGGCGCGGCCGCCTTCGAGTCGTCGGTGCCGCCCGCGAGGGCGTCCTCGTGGAGCGCGTCCAGTGCCTCGGCGGCCTCCCGCAGGCTCTCCGCGGACCGCAGCACCCCGGCGCCGGCCGTCATGACCCGCTGGATGCGGATGCGGGCGCCGGCCACCGGCAGCGGCAGGGTCACCGGGGCCGGGTGCGGCACCGGGGCGCCGGCCGCGCGGGGGGCGCGGGCCGCGATGTCCTCGGCGATCCGCTCGGCGAAGACCAGGCCCTCCAGGAGCGAGTTCGAGGCGAGCCGGTTGGCGCCGTGGACGCCGGTGCAGGCCACCTCGCCGCAGGCGTACAGGCCGGGCACGGTGGTCCGGCCGTACAGGTCGGTGCGGACGCCGCCGGAGGCGTAGTGCGCGGCCGGGGCGACGGGGATCGGCTCGGTGACCGGGTCGATGCCGTGGGCCCGGCAGGCCGCCAGGATGGTGGGGAAGCGCTCGGCCCACATGGCGGCACCGAAGTGGCGCGCGTCCAGGTACATGTGGTCCGCGCCCTGCTCCCGCATCCGGCGCGTGATCGCCTTGGCGACGATGTCGCGCGGCGCCAGCTCGGCCAGCTCGTGCTGTCCGAGCATGAAGCGGACCCCGCCGGCGTCGACGAGATGGGCGCCCTCGCCCCGTACCGCCTCGGAGACCAGCGGCTGCTGGCCCTCGGAGCCGGCGCCGAGGAAGAGGACCGTCGGGTGGAACTGGACGAACTCCAGGTCGGAGACCTCCGCCCCGGCCCGCAGGGCCAGTGCCACGCCGTCGCCGGTCGAGACACCGGGGTTGGTGGTGGCGGAGAAGACCTGGCCCATGCCACCGGTGGCGAGGACCACGGCGGGGGCGTGGACGGCGCCCACACCGTCGTGCTGCCCCTCGCCCATCACGTGCAGGGTGACGCCGGCCGTCCGGCCGCCGGCGTCGGTGAGGAGGTCCAGGACGAGGGCGTGCTCGATGAACCGCACGCCCCGGTCGCGTATCGCCTCCACCAGGGCGCGGGAGATCTCCGCGCCGGTCGCGTCCCCGCCCGCGTGGGCGATGCGGCGGCGGTGGTGGCCGCCCTCGCGGGTCAGCGCGATCTCGCCGCCGGCGGTCCGGTCGAAGTCGGCGCCGGTCTCGATGAGGCGGCGCACGGCGTCGGGGCCCTCGGTGACCAGGAGCCGTACCGCCTCCTCGTCGCACAGCCCGGCGCCCGCCACCAGCGTGTCGTCCCGGTGCTGCCCGGGGGTGTCGCCCTCGCCGAGCGCGGCGGCGATGCCGCCCTGGGCCCAGCGGGTGGAGCCGTCGTCCAGGTTGGCCTTGGTGACGACGACCGTACGGAGCCCGGCGGCGGTGCAGCGAAGGGCGGCGGTCAGGCCGGCGACACCGGAGCCGACCACCACCACGTCGGCGTCGATGGCCCAGCCCGGCGCGGGGGCGTGCAGCCGTATTCCGGTCACTTGTCGGCGTCCTTTCCCCGGACCGCTCCGAAGGTCAGCGGGATGTTGTCGATCAGCCGGGTGCCGCCCACGCGCGCGGCGACCGCGAGGATCGCCTCTCCCTCGTGGTCCCCGGGCACCTCGGTGAAGTCGGCCGGGTCGACCAGGGCCAGGTAGTCCAGGACGAGCGGCGGATCGGCCTGGGCGGCGTCGTCCAGGACGGCGCGCGCGGCGGCCCGTACGGCGTCGGCGCCCCCACCGCCCTCGGCGGCCTGCGCGACGGCGTGGGCGTCGGCGGCGGCCCGGGCCTCGCCGAGCCGGGACAGTGCCTCGGCCCGGGTCTCCGCCCGCGTCTGGGCGCCGGGCAGCGAGGTCGCCCGCGCGCGCAGCGCCTCCTGGGCGGCGAGCCGGTCCCGCGCGGCGAAGAGGGCGCGGGACAGCGCGAGCGCGGTACGGCGCTCCCCGGCCGACAGGTACCGGTTGCGGCTGGACAGGGCGAGGCCGTCGGCCTCCCGGACGGTCGGCACGCCGACGATCTCGACCGGGAAGTTCAGGTCGCGCACCATCCGGCGGATCAGCGCCAGCTGCTGGGCGTCCTTCTGGCCGAAGAGGGCCAGGTCGGGCGAGGTGAGGTGGAGCAGCTTGGCGACGACGGTGAGCATGCCGTCGAAGTGGCCGGGCCGGGAGGCGCCTTCGAGGCGCTCGCCCATCGGGCCGGCGGTGATCCGGACCTGGGGCTCGCCGCCCGGGTAGACCTCGTCCACGGGCGGCGCGAAGACGACACTGGCACCGGCGCCGAAGGCGATCTCCAGGTCCGCGTCGAGCGTGCGCGGATACCGGTCGAGGTCCTCGCCGGCGCCGAACTGGAGCGGGTTGACGAAGACAGTCACCACGACGAAGCCCTTGTCGCCGACGCGCTCGCGGGCGGTGCGGATCAGGGTGGCGTGACCCTCGTGCAGGGCGCCCATGGTCATGACGACGGCCGTGCGGCCGGGGGTCGCCCAGTGGGCGACGGCGTACTCGAGGTCCTCGACCGTGGGGACCAGCTCGGCCGGCTCGTGGCGGACGGGCCGGGCGTCCGCGGAGCGGTCACGGGCGAACAGGTTCATCGGTCGTCTCCTCGCGGCCCGTCGGTGCCGGGTCCGCCGGTACCGGGGCCGTCGTCGGGGCGGGGGGCGTCGTCGGACTCCGGGGGGCCGTCGTACGCGGGACCGGTGCCGGGGGCGGCCGGCCCGCCGGGGGCACCCGCGGCACCGGGCCGGGGCGCGGCGGGGGACGGCTCGGCGAGGACGCCCAGCAGGTCCTCGGCCAGTTCCGGCTTGAGCAGGCCGTGGGCGAGGGCCCGGTCGGCGGTCGTCCGGGCCATCGCCAGATATCCGGCGACGGTGCCCGGGGCGTGCTTGCGCAGCTCGGCCACGTGGGCGGCGACCGTGCCGGCGTCCCCGCGGGCGACGGGACCGGTGAGGGCCGCGTCGCCGGACCGCAGCGCGTTGTCCAGGGCGGCGCCGAGGAGCGGGCCGAGCATCCGGTCGGGGGCGGTGACGCCCGCCTTGCGCAGCAGCTCCATCGACTGGGCCACCAGGGTGACCAGGTGGTTCGCGCCGAGCGCGAGGGCCGCGTGGTAGAGCGGGCGGGCCTGCTCGGCGATCCACTCGGGCTCGCCGCCCATCTCGATCACCAGCGCCTCGGCGGCCAGCCGCAGCTCCTCGGGCGCGGTCACCCCGAAGGAGCAGCCGGCGAGCCGCTGCACGTCCACCGCCGTGCCGGTGAAGGTCATGGCGGGGTGCAGGGCCAGCGGCAGGGCGCCCGCCCGGCGCGCCGGGTCCAGGACCCCGACCCCGTACCGCCCGGAGGTGTGCACGATCAGCTGGCCGGGCCGTACGGCACCGGTCTCGGCGAGGCCCTCGACGAGGCCCGGCAGGGCGTCGTCCGGGACGGTCAGGAGGACCAGGTCGGCGCGGGCCAGGACCTGGGCGGGCTCGACCACGGGGATCTCGGGCAGGAGTGCGGCGGCCCGCCGCCGGGAGGCGTCGGAGACCGCGGAGACGGCGACGGGCCGGTGCCCGGCGAGCCGGAGCGAGGCGGCGAGGGCGGGGCCCACGCGGCCCGCGCCGACGACTCCGACGGTGAGCCGGGCCGGTCGGTCCTCGACTCGGGCCTCTGGCGCTGCTGGTGCGTTCACGGTGGGGACGGCCTTCCGTTCCAGTCCTCGGCGGGTACCGGACGATTTCTGGTCATGCTACGCCAGCGTTTCCCAGCGCTCCGTGACTGTCCACAGGGCGTGGGTGACGGTGTGATGATCGGCCCATGGACGTGAGGGGAGAGGGCATGGACGGCGCGAAGGCTGTGGACGGCGTGGAGGACCCCGGGGATCCGGGGGGCCGGGACGGTGCGGCGGGCCCGGCGGCTCCGGACGCCCCGGAGCACCGCGGAGGTCCGGACGGCCTGGCGGGGCTCGACGAGGAGACGGCCCGGCTCTACCGGGCGAAGGTGTGGGGCGGGGCCCGGCGCAAACTGTGGGAGTCCCCGACCGACGCCACCCTGGCGGAGCGTCTGCGCGACCTCGCCGACTGGACGGACGCCTCCGCCCACGGAGGCGCCGTGGTGGACACGTACGGCGACGGTGTGGTGGAGGTCCTGGAACGGCGGGTCGCCGCCGCGCTCGGTCACCCCGCCGCCGTCTTCTTCCCGACCGGGACCATGGCGCAGCAGGTGGCGCTGCGCTGCTGGGCCGGGCGCACCGGCAACCCCGTCGTGGCCCTGCACCCGCTCGCCCATCCCGAGGTCCACGAGGACGACGCGCTGGGCACGGTCGCCGGGCTCCGCACCGTCCACCCCACGGACGCGCCCCGGCTGCCCACGGCACAGGAGGTCCGGGACCATCCCGAACCGTTCGGGACGCTGATGCTGGAGCTGCCGCTGCGGGAGGCGGGCTTCGTCCTGCCCACCTGGGAGGAGCTCACGGACGTGGTGGCGGCCGCCCGCGAACGGGACGCGGTGGTCCACTTCGACGGCGCGCGGCTGTGGGAGTGCCCCGCGCGTCTCGGCCGCGGGCTCGACGAGATCGCGGGTCTCGCGGACAGCGTGTACGTCTCGTTCTACAAGTCCCTCGGCGGCCTGTCCGGTGCCGCGCTCGCCGGACCGGAGGACCTCGTGGAGGAGGCCCGGGTCTGGCGGCACCGGTACGGAGGCCTGGTCTTCCAGCAGTACCCGGCCGCCCTCGCCGCGCTCCGGGGCCTCGACACGGAGCTGCCCCGGCTGCCCGCCTACGTGGCGCACGCGCGCGTGGTGGCGGACGCCGTGCGGGAGGCCCTGACCCAGGCGGGCGCCGGATGGTTCCGGGTGCACCCGGAGGAGCCGGACACCCACCAGTTCCAGGTGTGGCTGCCGTACCCCGCGGAGGTCCTCACGGCGGCCGCCCTCGCCCAGACCGAGGCCACCGGCACGGCCCTGTTCCGCCGCTGGTTCACCCCCGGCGCCGGCGGGCCGCCCGGTGTCGCCTTCACGGAACTGACGGTGACGGGCCCGGGTCTGGAGTGGACGGCGCAGGACGTCCGGGAGGCGGTAGGGGACTTCCTGACGCGCGTCCGGACCTGAGCCGGGCGGGGCCGGGGGATCCCGGACGGCGGCGGTTCGGCGGGCCCGGGTGTCAGCGGGCCCCCGGGCCACCGGCCCGGCGGCGGCGCAGGGCCGCCGCCAGGCGGAGCCGGAGGCGGCCCCGGGCCGGGCGGGCGGCGAGCACCCGTTCGAAGCGGCGGCGGTCCACGGCGGCCCGGAACAGGGCCACGTCGTACGTACCGGGGGCGGGCGGCAGGGGTTCACCGAGGCGGGCGGCGCGGTAGGCGTCGAAGAAGTACTGGTGCAGCGCGTTCATGACCTCACCGTGCGCGCGGTCCCCCGCCCCCGGCCCGCCGATTGACGGCCCTCGTCAAACGGCGGGACACGGCCCCCGCCCCACCCCCCACCATGGTCCGGTGAGCGTGACCATCGACATCACCGGACTGCCGCACGAGCGGATCACCTTCTGCCCCTCACCGCTGGCCGAACTGGGCGCGGCCCTGCACGCGCTGGCCGAACCGGCGCACCACCCCCGGCTGCACGCCTGGACCACGACCACGGCGGCCGCGCTGAAGCCGGAACTGGCGGACCGGCTCCACGAGGCCGACTTCATGTGGCACACCACCCGCTCCGACCTGCTGCTGCCGCCGCGCCCCCGGGAGACCCTCGCCGAGGAGCTCGACGACCTCGACCGCATGGACGACGAGCAGTACGTCGGCGCCGCCCTGGAGATCTCCTGCAACAGCCGGTACACGCACGGCGCGCCCTCCCCGCTCGTCGACGAGCGGATGCGCCGCCGGGCGCTGGAGCTGGGCGCGGCACGCGGTCCCCGGCAGGCCGCCTTCGTGGAGCGGATGCTGGCCGATCCCACCGGCACGCGCGCGTGGCTGCGGAGGCTCCTGGAGGACTGCGACGAGGCCTTCTTCGCGGACACCTGGCGGCGCGTCCGGATCCAGCTCGCCGCCGACGCCCGCCACAAGACGGAGCTGCTGCGGCGCAAGGGCCTGGCCGAGGCCGTGGCCGCCGCGTCCGGCGCGATGACGCTGGAGGAGGACGAGCACGGGCGGCGGATCGTCGTCGACAAGCTGGTCCAGGGCCGCACCAGCGCCCAGGGCTCCGCCGTGACGTTTCTGCCGACCGCGTTCGGCTGGCCGCACCTGTTCGCCCTGCACGCGCCGGGCTGGCAGCCCGTCGTCCAGTACCCGGTCGCCGACCGGGACCTCGGCGGCGCGGCCTCCGTCGAGGCGGTCGCCCGGCGTCTGGAGGCCCTCGCCCACCCCATGCGGATGCGGCTCTGCCGGAGCCTCGCGCGCGGCGCGAACACGACGAGCGAACTGGCCGACGCGTACAACCTCTCGGCCCCGGAGGTCTCCCGCCACCTCGCGGTCATGAGGAAGGCCGGCCTGCTCACCACCCAGCGGCGCGGCCGGTACGTCCTGCACCAGCTCGACGTGACGGTCGCCGCCCGCCTCGGGAGCGACTTCCTGGAGAGCGTGCTGCGCTGAACCCCCAGGGCCGGGCGGCCCGCCCCTACCCGGCGCCGCCGCCCGCCCGGACCAGGCCCGTCTCGTACGCGAGGACCACGACCTGCACGCGGTCGCGCAGGCCCAGCTTGGTCAGGATCCGCCCGACGTGCGTCTTGACCGTGGCCTCGGAGAGGACGAGGCGGGCGGCGATCTCGCCGTTCGACAGGCCCTGGGCGACCAGCAGCATGACCTCGCGCTCCCGGTCGGTGAGCCGTTCCAGCTCCTTGTGCTGCGGCTCGCGGCCCGAGGACGGCAGCATCGGCGAGAACCGGTCCAGGAGCCGGCGCGTGGTGGACGGCGCCACGACCGCGTCCCCGCTGTGCACGGACCGGATCGCGCCGAGCAGCTCGCCCGGCGGCACGTCCTTCAGCATGAACCCGCTGGCCCCCGCCTTCAGGCCGGAGAACGCGTACTCGTCCAGGTCGAAGGTGGTCAGGATCAGCACCTTCGGCGGGTCCTGCTGCGCGCAGATCCGCCGGGTCGCCTCCACGCCGTCCAGCTTCGGCATCCGCACGTCCATCAGGACGACGTCCACCGCCGTGGAGCGCAGCACCTCCAGGGCCTCCACGCCGTTGCCCGCCTCCGCCACGACCTCCATGTCCGGCTGGGCGGCGAGCACCATGCGGAAACCGGTGCGCAGCAGCACCTGGTCGTCGACGAGCATCACGCGGATGGACATACGGGTTTCCTTCGGGGTGGGAGGGGCTCGGGGGTCAGGTGGCGGGCTTGAGGGGCAGGAGGGCGCTGATGCGGAAGCCGCCGCCGGGGCGCGGCCCCGCGTCCAGGGTGCCGCCGACCATGCCGACGCGCTCCCGCATGCCGATGAGGCCGTGGCCGCGTCCGTCGGCGCCCCCGTCCTCGTACATCTCCTGCGGCGCTCCGCGCCCGTCGTCCTCGACGAGCAGGCCGAGGCCGTCGTCGAAGTAGACGAGGCGGACGCTGGCGCCGGCGTCGGGCCCGCCGTGCTTGCGCGTGTTGGTGAGGGCTTCCTGGACGATCCGGTACGCGGTCAGCTCGACGCCGCTGGGCAGCGGGCGCGGGGTGCCCTCGACGGTGAAGTCGACGGTGAGCCCGGCGCCCCTGACCTGCTCCACCAGGTCCTCGATCTGCCGCACGTCCGGCTGCGGCACGTACTCCCCGGCCTCCTGGTGCTCGCCGGTGCGCAGGATGCCGAGCAGCCGGCGCATCTCGGCCAGCGCCTGCCGGCCGGTGGTGGAGATGGTCTCCAGGGCCTGCTTGGCGGTCTCCGGGGAGGAGTCCATGACGTAGGCGGCGCCGTCCGCCTGGACCACCATCACGGACACGTTGTGGGCGACGACGTCGTGGAGTTCGCGGGCGATCCGGGCGCGTTCGGCGGCGACGGCGACCTTGGCCTGGGCCTCGCGTTCCTGTTCCAGGCGGAAGGCCCGTTCCTCCAGCTGCGCGAAGTAGGCGCGGCGGGTGCGCAGGGAGTCGCCGAGGACCCAGGCGAGGGCGAAGGGCACGGTCATGATGACCGTGAAGAAGATCTGCGCGGCCCCCGAGGCGGGGTTGTCCACCGGCCAGCGCAGCTGGGAGAGCGTGGCGGCGCTGAGGCCGCCGAGGAGGGCGAGGCGGGAGGCCCAGCGGGGCCCGTCGTGCGCGGCGACCGTGTAGATGATGACGAGCATGGCGAAGTCCGCCATGAACGGCACGATGCCGAAGGCGAGCTGGGCGACGCCGAGGACGACCGCGAGCACCAGCATCTTCTCGGGCGCCCGCCGCCGCAGGGCGACGACCAGCGAGAACAGCGCGGCCACCACCCCGTACGCGGCGGGCCGGTCGACCGACGGATAGGTCGAACCCACCCACAGCAGCGACAGCCCGAACAGGACGACGGCCCAGAAGGTGTCGACGCCCGTCGGGTGTCTGCGGAGGAAGTCGTAGAGGCGCTGCACGTCACCCAGAGTAGGGAAGAGGGGCGGGTGGGGGGATCAACCGTGGGGCCGATCCTGGGCGCGGGCCCCGTACTCCCCGAGGTGGAGACTGGGGACTGTGACGGATGAGACGTGTCGACGGCGGGAACGGACGGGCTGGCGCGAGGCGGCGGAGCGTGCGCTGTACGGCCCCGGCGGCTTCTATCTGCGCCCCGAGGGGCCCGCGGGGCACTTCCGCACCTCCGTGCACGCCTCCCCGCTGTACGCGGCGGCCGTGGCGCGGCTGCTCGGCGAGGTGGCGGCGGAGCTGGGCACGGACGAGCCCGCGTTCGTGGACGTGGGCGCGGGGCGGGGCGAGCTGGTGACGGGGGTGCTCGCGGCGGCGGCGGGGGCGGGGCTCGCGGTGCGGGCGTACGCGGTCGAGCGGGCGGCCCGGCCGGCGGGCCTCGACCCCCGGATCGTCTGGACGGACCGGGTGCCGCGGGGGGTGCGGGGGCTGCTGTTCGCGAACGAGTGGCTCGACAACGTGCCGGTGGACGTGGCGGAGACGGACGCGGCGGGCGTGGCGCGGTACGTGGAGGTGGCGCCGGACGGCACGGAGCGGCCGGGCGCCCCGGTCACGGGGCCGGACGCGGAGTGGCTGGCCCGCTGGTGGCCGCTGCGGGAGCCGGGGGCGCGCGCCGAGATCGGCCGCCCCCGGGACCGGGCCTGGGCGGAGGCCGTGGCCTGCCTGGCGGCGGGCCGGGCGGTGGCCGTGGACTACGCGCACGTACGCGCCTCCCGGCCGCCCTTCGGCACGCTGACCGGCTTCCGGGAGGGCCGCGAGGTCCCGCCCGTACCGGACGGGAGCTGCGATCTGACGGCGCATGTGGCCCTGGACGCGTGCGGGGCGGCGCCGGGGGCGGTGGCCCGGAGCGGTTCGCTGCTGCCCGAGCCGGAGCTGGTGACGCAGCGGGAGGCGCTGCGGCGGCTCGGGGTCTGCGGTGCGCGGCCGCCGCTCGCGCTGGCCTCGACGGACCCGGCGGGTTACGTGCGGGCGCTCGCCGCGGCGGGCGAGGCGGCCGAACTGACCGCTCCCGGTGGGCTCGGCGACTTCCTGTGGCTGATCCAGCGGGTCCCGGCGGCACCGGCGGGACCCGGGCGGTGAGCGGCGGGCGGGGCCGCCGGGGAGGCGTGGGGCGGCAGGGGATACTGGCCGCATGACGGAGACGACGGTCGGAATCGGCGGCGCGGCGGAGAGCACCGACATGGTGCTCAACATCGGGCCGCAGCACCCCTCGACCCACGGTGTCCTCCGGCTCCGGCTCGTGCTCGACGGCGAGGTCGTCCGGGAGGCCGAGCCGGTGGTCGGCTACATGCACCGGGGGGCGGAGAAGCTGTTCGAGGCGCGGGACTACCGGCAGATCATCATGCTGGCCAACCGCCACGACTGGCTCTCCGCCTTCTCCAACGAACTCGGCGTCGTCATGGCGGTCGAACGGATGCTGGGCATGGAGGTCCCGGAGCGGGCGGTGTGGACCCGTACGCTCCTCGCCGAGCTCAACCGGGTCCTCAACCACCTCATGTTCCTCGGCTCGTACCCGCTGGAGCTGGGCGGGATCACCCCGGTCTTCCACGCCTTCCGCGAGCGCGAGGAGCTCCAGGCGGTGATGGAGGAGGTCTCGGGCGGCCGCATCCACTACATGTTCAACCGGGTCGGCGGTCTCAAGGAGGACCTGCCCGCCGGGTGGACGGGGCGGGCGCGGCAGGCCGTCGCGGACGTGCGCTCGCGGATGGACGTGTACGACCGCCTGGTCCTCGGCAACGAGATCTTCCGGGGCCGCACGCGCGGGGTGGGGGTGCTGAGCCCGGAGACCGTCCACGCGTACGGGGTGTCGGGGCCCGTCGCCCGTGCCTCGGGCGTGGACTTCGACCTGCGGCGCGACGAGCCGTACCTCGCGTACGGGGAGCTGCGGGACACCCTGCGGGTCGCGGTGCGGCAGGACGGCGACTGCCTGGCCCGGTTCGAGTGCCTGCTCGACCAGACGCACAACGCGCTGGACCTGGCGGACGCCTGCCTGGACCGGATGGCGGAGCTGCCGCCGGGGCCGGTCAACCAGCGGCTGCCGAAGGTTCTGAAGGCGCCGGAGGGGCACACGTACGCCTGGACCGAGAACCCGCTCGGCATCAACGGCTACTACCTGGTGTCGAAGGGGGACAAGACCCCGTACCGGCTGAAGCTGCGGTCCGCCTCGTACAACAACATCCAGGCTCTCGCCGAGCTGCTGCCGGGGACGCTGGTGGCCGACATGGTGGCGATCCTGGGCTCGCTGTTCTTCGTGGTCGGCGACATCGACAAGTAGCCGCCCGTACGACGACGGAGGCGCCCGCCGGTCCGGCGGGCGCCTCCGTCGTTCTCGCGGCGGGTCAGGAGTTGACCGCCCCGCGCAGTTCGGCCACGTCGAGCTGCTCGGTCTCGTCGTGCGCGGTGAGGTCGATGACCTGGCCGGCGGTGCGCGGCGGGGCCGGGGTCAGGGGCGTGACGCGGGCGTCCTGGAGGACCTCGTCCCCGACGACGTCGGCGAGGTCCGTGTCCTGCACCGCCTCGATGGCGGCTGCGGCCTTCTGCGTACCGAAGAAGTCGAAGCCTCCCTCGGGGCGCGGGGCGGGCCGGCGGGCGGTGTACGGGACGACGGCGGCGGCGACCGGAGCGGGCGGCGTGACGGGCGCGGCGGGCGCGGTCCCGCCGGCGGCGGTCTCGGCGGTGCCGGCGGGCGGCGCGGCGGCGAGGGCGGGGGCCTGGCTGCGGGTGTGCTGCTCGGTCCCGCCGGCCGCCGGGTGCTTCTCCTCCGGGTCCTCCTCCGTCGCGCCGGCCGTCCGCCCGGCGGTGCGGCGGGCGCGCTGGGCGGCGGCGTTGCGCGGCAGGTCGCGCAGGGCCGCGGCGGCGCGGCGGTACGCCTCCGGGGTGGGCGTCGAACCGGCGGCCGGGAGCGCCCTGGGGTCCCCGGCCGTGGCGGCGGTGGCCTCCAGGGCGAGGACGCGGCGGCCCTCGAGGGCGCTGGCCCGCTCGGTCTCGGCGGTGGCGTAGCGGCGCAGCAGGTCGGCGTGCTCGCCGCGCAGGGCGGCGAGTTCGACCCGCTTGGCGCGCAGCTTGGCGTCCAGCCGGGCCCGCAGGGCGCGCGACTCCTCCAGGTCCGCCTCCAGTTCCGCCGTCCGCTCGTCGGCCTTCCACTGGTCGGCCGTCCGGGCCCGGTGGAGCTCGGCGACCTGGCGGCCGGCGCTCCGGTCCCAACTGCGCATGAGCACGGCCCCGGTGACGGCGGCTCCGGCCGCCGCGGCGGCGAGCAGCCGGACGACCACGAGGTCGCCGGGAAGCCAGGCCGCCGCGGCGCACACGACCGCGGCGCCGGCGACCGCGGAGGGCGGCAGCAGCTTGTGCAGAGGCGGGGAATGGCGGTGGCGTCCACGTGGCATGGCCTGAAATTTACCGTGCGTAGGCGCCGAGTGGGGGGTCGGCCCGGCAAACTCCTGTCCACTTCTCACCGGAAGAAGTGGGATCCCACCCTTCCGGTTCCACTTGGGGCCGACTTCCCTTCCGCGTTCCCTACTTGCTGAGCAGCCCCTTCGTCTGCAGATAGGCCTTCGCCGCGTCCTCCGGCTTCGCGCGCTCGGCGTCCACCTTCCGGTTGAGTTCGGCGAGATCCGCCGTGCTGAGCACCTTGGTGATCTTGTTCAGGGCGGTGGCTATCTCCGGCGCTCCGGCGTCCTTCGCGTTCACCACCGGCAGCACATTGTCGGCGTTCTGCAACTTCTTGTCGTCGGCCAGGAGGACGAGGCCGAAGCTGTCGAGCGTGGCGTCCGTGGTGGTCGTCAGAACCAGCTGGTCCACCCCGTCCTTGACGGCCTGCTTGGCCTGCGGGGTGCCCACGCCCTTGGGGTCGACACCCGCCACGTCGATTCCGTACCGGGCCTTCAGGCCGGGCGCGCAGAAGGGTCGCACCGCGCATTCGTCACCGGCCGCGATCCTGACCTTCAGCTTCGCGCGGCCGAGATCGGAAAGCGTGCTCAGCTTGTTCTTCGCCGCGAATTCCTTCGACACGGCGAACGCGTTCTGATCGACCGCTCCGCCGGCCTCCAGGACCTTCAGTCCGCGCGGTTCCGCGAGCTTCCGCAGCGCCTCCACGGTGGCCTTCGCGTCGCCCGACGCGACCGGCTTCTCCTCGGGCGCCTTCGGGCCGTTCACCTTCGCGTTGAGGAATTCCGCGAGGGTCGCCGCGTATTCCGGTACGACGTCGATCTGACCGTTCTCCAGGGACGGCTCGTACAGTTCACGGTTCTTCACCGTCGTGACCGAGACCGTGTAACCGGCGTCCCGCAGCACCTGGGCGTACAGCTCGGCCAGCACCTTCGACTCGGTGAACGCCGCCGCGCCCACCACCAGCGAACCCTTGCCCCCGCCACCGGACCCGCCCGAGCCGCCGGCCGTCCCGTCCTTGCCCTGCTCCAGGCTTTCCCCGCCGCAGGCCGTGAGCGCCACGGCCAGCGCCGCCGCCCCCAGCACCGCGCGCGTACTCCGCGAGAACCCGTTCACCGAATCACCCATTCCCCTTCGTCGGTCCGGCCGCCGGTCTCTCCGCCGGTCCGGCTGTGTGCGTCCGCCGTGCTCGCGCACCGCGCCCGTGCGCCGTGCCCGTCCCGGGGCGGCCCGCCCCCAGGAGCCGGTCGGCGCCCGCGAGGACGCCCTCCACCACGAGGGCGAGCGCCGCCACGAGGATCGCCCCCGCGACGACCTGCGCGGTGTCGTACAGGGCGAAACCGGCCGTGATGACCCGGCCCAGACCGCCCTGCCCGACCATCGCGGCGACCGTGGCCGTGGCCACCACCTGCACGGCGGCCGACCGCACACCGGTCATCACCACCGGCCGCGCGAGTGGCAGTTCGACCCGCAGGAACACCTGCCCGCCGGTCATCCCCATGCCCCGCGCCGCCCGCACGGCCGCCCGGTCCACCTCCCACACCCCCACGTACGCGTTGGTCAGCAGCGGGGGTATCGCGAACAGGACGAGGGCGACCACGGTCGGCACATACCCCGCGTTCCGCAGCGGCGAGACCATGAACAGGGCGAGGACCGCGAAGACCGGCACCGCCCGCCCCACGTTCGACACGTTCACCGCGAGCGCGCCGCCCCGCCCCGCGTGCCCCAGGCCCAGCCCCACCGGCAGGGCGACCGCGCAGGCGATCAGCAGCGCCAGCCCGCTCACGTACACGTGCTCGGCGAGGCGCTGCCCGACCCCCTCCGGGCCCGTCCAGTGCGCGCCGGTGGTGAGCCAGGTCCACGCGTCCGTCACGACCCCCACCTCACCCACCTCCCGGCGCGGTCCGTATCCGGGCCCAGGGCGTGAGCAGCCGCTGAAGGCCCAGGAGCAGCAGGTCGGCCACGACGGCGAGCAGGACGCACAGCACCGACGCGGCCAGCACCTGCGCCTTGAAGAAGGTCGGCAGGGCGTCCTCGATGAGATTGCCGAGCCCGCCCCGGCCCACCACCGACCCGATCGTCGTCAGCGCGATCGTGGAGACCGTCGCCATCCGCACCCCGGCCATCAGCACCGGCAGCGCCAGCGGCAGTTCGACCTCCCAGAGCAGCCGCCACGGCCCGTACCCCATCCCCCGCGCGGCCTCCCGGGTCTCGGCGGGCACCGCCGCGAGCCCCGCCAGGGCGTTGCGCACGAGGATCGTCAGGGCGTACAGCACGAGACCCGTCACGACGAGCGCCGCCGACAGGCCGAACAGCGGCAGCAGCAGCGAGAACATCGCGAGCGACGGCACCGTGTAGAGCAGGGTCGTCAGCCCGAGGACCGGGCCGGCGAAGCGGGGCCTGGCCCGCACGAGCAGCGCCAGCGGCACCGCCACGACCAGCGCGAGCAGCACCGACACCACCGTGATCCCCACGTGCTGGAGCAGCGCGTCGGTCAGCTCCCCGGCCCGCGTGCGCAGGTACTCGCCGCAGATCCAGTCGTTCGTCACCAGACAGTTCGGCGCGCTCATCCGCCCTCCCCCCGTGGTCGTCCGCCCTCCCGAACGCTTGTGTGACGACCCTAACCCGGGGCACCGACAACCGCCGGAATCCGCCACCCCCCGGCAACACACCCTTCACACACCCCCGGCTCCCAGGGGCCAGAATGGGGAACCATGATCCGGTTCGAGCACGTGACCAAGCGCTACCCCGACGGCACCACGGCCGTGGACGACCTCTCCTTCGAGGTCGCCGAGGGCGAACTCGTCACCCTCGTCGGGCCGTCCGGCTGCGGCAAGACGACCACCATGATGATGGTCAACCGGCTCGTCGAACCCACCTCCGGCCGCGTCCTCGTCGACGGCCGGGACATCGCCGGCGTCGACCCGGTCGCGCTGCGCCGCAAGATCGGCTACGTCATCCAGCAGGTCGGCCTCTTCCCCCACCGCACCGTCCTCGACAACACCGCGACCGTGCCCGCCCTCCTCGGCTGGAAGAAGTCCGCCGCCCGCGCCCGCGCCGCCGAACTCCTCGACCTCGTCGGGCTCGACCCCGCCACCTACGGCTCCCGCTATCCCGCCCAGCTCTCCGGCGGACAGCGCCAGCGCGTCGGCGTCGCCCGCGCCCTCGCCGCCGACCCGCCCGTCCTCCTCATGGACGAACCCTTCGGCGCGGTCGACCCGGTCGTCCGCGAACGCCTCCAGAACGAGTTCCTCGCCCTCCAGGCGACCGTCCGCAAAACGGTCCTCCTCGTCACCCACGACATCGAGGAAGCCGTCCGCATGGGCGACCGCATGGCCGTCTACGGGCAGGGCCGCATCGAGCAGTTCGACACCCCCGCCACCGTCCTCGGCGCCCCCGCCACCCCCTACGTCGCCGACTTCGTGGGCAGCGACCGCGGCCTCAAGCGACTCGCCGTCACCCCCGTCACCGAGGCCGACCTGGACCCCCTGCCGCCCTCCCCCGACCCGGCCGGCGCCCCCGCCCCCGTACCGCTGGGAACGTCCCTCAAAGACGCCCTCGCCGCCCTCCTCCAGCACGACACCGGCCGCCTCGCCGTCACCGGCGACGACGGCCGGCCCCTCGGCGTCCTCACCCCCGAAGGCGTCCACCGCGCCCTGCGCCGCGCCTCCGCGCCGCAAGCCCGGAAAGCTCCGGAGGAACGGCCCTAAGCCGAGAGCCGGCCGCTCATCCACACCAGGCCCGGCGGGATCTCACGGTTCCACGTGTTGAAGTTGTGGCCACCGCTCTCCAGCGTGATCGAGGAGACCCGCGCCGGACTCCGCACCTTCTTCACGAACTCCAGCGTGCCCTTCCGGTTGTCCTCGCCCCGCTTCGACGTCGTCACCAGGAACGAGGACCTCCCCTGCGGCCGGTGGTCCAGGCTCCACAGCAGGTCCGCCCGCTTGCGCAGCCGGTCGTCCCCGTGGAACAGGTCCCCCGTCGTCACGTCCTCCGCCGCCCGGTAGTACGCCGAGAAACCCGCCCCCGCCCCGTACCGGTCCGGATGGTGCAGCGCGATCTTCAGAGCGCAGTACCCGCCCGTCGAGTTCCCCATGACACCCCAGCTGCGCGGCCCCGTCCCCACCCGGTACGTCTCCGCCACCGCCTTCGGCAGGTCCTCCGCGAAGAACGTCTCCGTCTGCGGACCCCCCGGCACGTCCACGCACTCCGTGTCCCTCGGCGGCGCCACCGTCGGCCGCATCATCACCAGCACCATCGGCTGCATCCGGCCCTCCTTCGCCTGGAGGTACGCCGTCCGCGGATACTTCAGCCCTTTGATCAGGTTCTCCGCCGTACCCGGATACCCGGTCAGCACCACCGACACCGGGAACTTCCGCCCCGCGTACCGCTTCTGGAAGTACTCCGGCGGCAGATACACGTACGCCGACGACGAGATCCGCGACCGCTCCCCCGCGACCAGCACCTTCTGGATCTGGCCCGCCACCGCCGGACGCCCGCCACCCGGCACGTCCAGCGCCTGCGTCCCCACCACGCGCAGGTCCTTCGAACCCGCCGAGTGGTCGACCACCACACCCATCTCCTGCTCCTGCCCGAACAGGTCCGCCCACGACCCGTAGAAGAGGAACGACCGGTTCGCCGCCAGACCCACCGCCGCGAACAGCGCCACCTGCGTCACCAGCAGCAACCCCACCCGGCCCGCCACGGCCCCCGCACTCCGCCGCCCCAGCCGCGGCCACCACACGACCGTCGCGCCGAAGAACAACACGGCCACCACCATGGCCAACACGAGAACACTGCTGCTGGTGAGACCCATGGGACGACCGAGCCTTCTTTCCGATGTGCCGGACGCCGTGTCCGCCCGACTGCGTGAGAATTTCCTGAGGGAGAGTGAACCCACCCCCGCCCACCGCCGTCCTAGAAGGCGCACCAACCGGGCCGGCCCGCCACACACACCGCGGAGCACGACCCGGTCCAGAACCCCTCGCAGGACCACGGGAAGCACGGGAAGCGGATGTCTGTCACGGTAGATGGGGACAAATCACGATTGGTTCCGGTTCGGGTACGCCGGATTCTCCGCGGCCCCCGACCCGAGAAAGTCCCCTCCCTCGTCGGCACGGCCTGCACCCTCATCGGCCTCATCGACATCGCCGCCGGAGTCTTCCCCCGCTTCCGCGCCAGCCGCGTCCACGCGATCGCCGAAGTCCTCCCCGGCACCCTCGGCCCCCTCTCCGCCGCCCTCTCCCTGAGCGCCGGCGTCCTCCTGCTCCTCCTCGCCCACGGACTCAAGCGCCACAAGCGCCGCGCCTGGCGCGCCGCCGTCGTCCTCCTCCCCCTCGGCGCCGCCGCCCAGTTCATCTGGCGCCACTCCGTCCTCGGCGCCCTCCTCTCCCTGGCGCTCCTCGCCCTCCTCGTACGCCACCGCGGCGAATTCGCCGCCCTCCCCGACCCCCGAAGCCGCTGGCGCGCCCTCGCCAACTTCATCGTCATGGGCGCCGGCTCCCTCGCCCTCGGCCTCGTCATCGTCAGCGCCCACCCCCGCCGGGTCGTCGGCGACCCCAGCCTCTCCGACCGCCTCGAACACGTCTTGTACGGACTCTTCGGCGTCGAAGGCCCCATCGCCTACACCCACGGCGTCGACTGGACCGTCGGCTACTCCCTCGGCGCCCTCGGCATGCTGACCGCGCTCACCACCATCTACCTCGCCCTGCGCCCCGAGCACCCCGCCGCCCGCCTCACCGACGACGACGAGACACGCCTGCGCGCCCTCCTCGCCCAGCACGGCGGACGCGACTCCCTCGGCCACTTCGCCCTCCGCCGCGACAAGGGCGTCGTCTTCTCCCCCAGCGGCAAGGCCGCCGTCTGCTACCGCGTCGTCTCCGGCGTCATGCTCGCCAGCGGCGACCCCATCGGCGACGTCGAAGCCTGGCCCGGCGCCATCGAACGCTTCATGGACGAGGCCAAAGCCCACTCCTGGACCCCCGCCGTCATGGGCTGCTCCGAGACCGGCGGCCACGTCTGGACCCGCGAGACCGGCCTCGACGCCCTCGAACTCGGCGACGAGGCGGTGGTGGACGTCGCGGATTTCTCCCTCTCCGGACGGGCCATGCGCAACGTCCGCCAGATGGTCAAACGCATCGAACGCAACGGCTACACCACCCAGGTCCGCCGCGTCCGTGACCTCACCGACACCGAACTCGAACAGATCCGCGCCGCCGCCGCCCACTGGCGCGGCACCGACACCGAGCGCGGCTTCTCCATGGCCCTCGGCCGCATCGGCGCCCCCGGCGACGGCGACGCCGTCATAGCCACCGCCCACAAGACCGATAACGCCGACGACACCGACAATGCCGCCGACACCGCCCCCGGCCCCTTCGGCGACCTCAAAGCCATCATCCACTTCGTGCCCTGGGGCCCCGACGGCATGTCCCTGGAACTCATGCGCCGCGACCGCTCCGCCGACCCCGGCATGAACGAGCTCCTCATCGTCGCCGCCCTCCAGGCCGCCCCCACCCTCGGCATCGCCCGCGTCTCGCTCAACTTCGCCATGTTCCGCGCGGCCCTCGCCCGCGGCGAGAAGATCGGCGCCGGCCCCGTCCTGCGCGCCTGGCGCGGCCTCCTCGTCTTCCTCTCCCGCTGGTTCCAGATCGAATCCCTGTACAAATTCAACGCCAAGTTCCAGCCACGCTGGGAACCCCGCTTCGTCGTCTACCGCAAGAGCCGCGACCTCCCCCGCATCGGCTTCGCCGCCATGCAGGCCGAAGGCTTCGTCAACCTCTCCCTGCCCCGCCCCTTCACCCGCAGGGCCACCCCCGCCCCCCGCCCCTGCGCCCACCTGCCCGCACCCACCCGCCCCGAGCAGGAGGTCCGCGCGGCCTGATCCCACCCCCGGGCCCTACGCTGGACACATGAGTACGACGATCGACCGCGGGACCGCCCGCGGCCTGCCGGAGTGGGACCGCTGCGCCGTCATGGGCGTGGTCAACGTGACCCCGGACTCCTTCTCCGACGGCGGCCGCTGGTTCGACACCACGGCCGCCGTCAAACACGGCCTCGACCTCGTCGCCGAAGGCGCCGACCTGGTGGACGTCGGCGGCGAATCCACCCGCCCCGGCGCCACCCGCGTCGACGAGGACGAAGAACTCCGCCGCGTCATCCCCGTCGTCCGCGGCCTCACCGCCGAAGGCGTCACCGTCTCCGTCGACACCATGCGCGCCACCGTCGCCGCCCGCGCCGTCGACGCCGGCGCCACCCTCGTCAACGACGTCAGCGGCGGCCTCGCCGACCCCCGCATGATCCCCACCGTCGCCGCCGCCGACGTCCCCTTCGTCGTCATGCACTGGCGCGGCTTCAGCAAGGACATGAACAACCTCGCCGTCTACGACGACGTCGTCACCGAGGTCGTCGACGAACTCCGCCTCCGCCTCGAAGCCGTCATCGACGGCGGCATCCACCCCGACCGACTCATCGTCGACCCCGGACTCGGCTTCGCCAAACACGCCCCCCACGACCTCGCCCTCGTCGCCCACCTCCCCCGGCTCCGCGCCCTCGGCCACCCCCTCCTCGTCGCCGCCTCCCGCAAACGCTTCCTCGGCCACGTCCTCGCCCGCGAAGGCGCCGCCCCACCCCCCGCACGCGAACGCGACGCCGCCACCGCAGCCGTCTCCGCCATCGCGGCCCACGAAGGCGCCTGGGCCGTCCGCGTCCACGAAGTACGCGCCACCGCCGACGCCGTCCGCGTCGCCAGGGCCGTAGAAGGAGCCGCGTGACCCCCACCACCGACCGGACCGCCGTCGAAGCCGCCAACACCGCCTTCTACGAAGCGATGGAAACCGGCGACTTCGACACCGTCTCCCAGCTCTGGCTCGACGACGGCGCCACCCCCATCACCTGCGTCCACCCCGGCTGGCCCGTCCTCACCGGCCGCGGGGAAGTACTCCGCTCCTACGCCCTGATCATGGCGAACACGGAGTACATCCAGTTCTTCCTCACCGACCTCACCGTCACCGTCACCGGCGACACCGCCCTCGTCACCTGCACCGAGAACATCCTCAGCGGCGGCCCCGCCGAGGACGGCGCCGAACTCGGCCCCCTCATGGGACAGCTCGTCGTCGCCACCAACCTCTTCCGCCGCACCCCCGAAGGCTGGCGGATCTGGTCCCACCACGCCTCCCCCGTCCTCACCGAGACGGACGACACACCCGGCGGCGACGACCCCGGCGCCCCGGGCCTCCCCGGCACCCCCTGACCCCACCACCACCCCCCACAACCGGCCACCACGCCCCCACGGACAGGTGCTGTCGGTGCCCGCGGGTAGATTCGACAAAGGACACCCGGCCGTCCGCACCCGGCTGCGTGGCCACCCGAACTACGACAGCAGGAGTGATTCGCGTGGATCGTGTCGCGCTGCGCGGCCTCAAGGCCCGAGGCCACCACGGCGTCTTCCCCAAGGAGCGCGAGGAGGGCCAGACCTTCATCGTGGACCTGGTCCTCGGCCTGGACACCCGCCCGGCGGCCGCCGACGACGACCTGACGAAGACGGTGCACTACGGCATCGTCGCCGAAGAGGTCGTCGACGTGGTCCAGGGAGAACCCGTCGACCTCATCGAAACCCTCGCCGAGCGCATCGCCCAGCAATGCCTCAGCCACGCCGGCGTCCAGGAAGTGGAGGTCGTCGTCCACAAACCCGACGCGCCCATCACCGTCCCCTTCGACGACGTGACCGTCACCATCACCCGGAGCCGACGATGAAGCCGACCCAGAGCGACCCCACCGTCCAGCCCGTGCCCGCCGCCGTCGTCGAGACCGTCGACGCCGCCGACACCACCCTCTCCAACCCCCGCTGGGCCGTCCTCGCCCTCGGCGCCAACCTCGGCAACCGCCTGGAAACCCTCCAGGGCGCCGTCGACGCCCTCGCCGACACCCCCGGCCTCCGCGTCAAAGCCGTCTCCCCCGTCTACGAGACGGAACCCTGGGGCGTCGAACCCGGCAGCCAGCCCTCCTACCTCAACGCCGTCGCCCTCGTGAAGACCACCCTGCCGCCCTCCTCCCTCCTGGAGCGGGCCCACGCGGTCGAGGAAGCCTTCCACCGCGTCCGCGAAGAGCGCTGGGGCGCCCGCACCATCGACGTCGACATCATCACGTACGCCGACGTCGTCTCCGACGACCCCGTCCTCACCCTTCCCCACCCCCGCGCCCACCAGCGCGCCTTCGTCCTCGCCCCCTGGAACGACGTCGACCCCGCCGCGCTCCTGCCCGGCCACGGAGCCGTCGCCGACCTCCTGACCTCCCTCGGACACGCGGACGTCACCCCCCGTGACGACCTGGAACTCCGTCTGCCCGAGTAATCGTTACGCTCGTGGCAGACCGCTCCGCGACCACATGAAGGACACCCGGTGAAACAACTGCGGCTGAAGGTGCTCGCCGGACTGTTCCTGGTGGCCGGCATCCTCTCCTGGGGCGCCAGCCGCCTCTGGGACTCCGTCGGCACCCTTCCCAGCGTGCCCCTCGCCGCCCCCGTCGTCCTCGCCGTCATCGCGGCGGTCCTCGCCGCCACGGCGCTCTCCCTGCGCGCCCGCCTCAGGGCCCAGCGGGAGCGCCGCCCCGGCGCGAAGGGCGTGGAACCCCTGATGGCGGCCCGGGCGGTCGTCTTCGGCCAGGCCAGCGCGCTGGTCGCCGCGCTCGTCGCCGGCATGTACGGAGGCATCGGCGTCTTCCTCCTCGCCTCCCTCGACGTCCCGGCCCGCCGCGACCAGGCCCTCTACGCGGCCCTCTCGGTCGCGGCGGGCATCGGCGTGATCGCCGCCGCCCTCTTCCTGGAGCACGTCTGCAAGCTCCCGGAGGACGACGACGAAGGCCCGGGCGAGGCCCGGGCCTGAGACTCGCCGACCGCGCCGGCTAGCGGGCCAGTATCAGGGACATAGCCTCGGCGCGGGTGGTGGCGTCCCGCAGTTGTCCCCGTACGGCCGAGGTGGTCGTCTTCGCGCCGGGCTTGCGGACGCCGCGGAGCGCCATGCACATGTGCTCCGCCTCGATCACGACGATCGCGCCCCGGGCTTCGAGGATCCTCATCAGGGAGTCGGCGATCTGCGTGGTCAGTCGCTCCTGGACCTGCGGACGGCGGGCGAAAACGTCGACGAGGCGGGCCAGCTTGGACAGGCCGGTGATTTTGCCCGTTTCAGCCGGAATGTAGCCAATGTGCGCTACGCCATGGAATGGGAGGAGATGATGTTCACATTGAGACGTCAGTTCGATGTCCTTCACGAGCACCATCTCGTCATGCCCCAGGTCGAACGTCGTCGTCAGAACGTCCTCGGGCTTCTGCCAGAGCCCCGCGAACAGCTCCCTGTACGCCCGCGCCACCCGCGCCGGCGTCTCCCGCAGCCCCTCGCGGTCCGGGTCCTCCCCGACCGCGATGAGGAGCTCTCGTACGGCGTTCTCGGCGCGCTTCTCGTCGAACTCGCCGATCGTGCCCTCGCCGTCCAGCGTCACCGGGTCGGTCATCTGTGCCTCGTTCCGTCTGTCTGAACATGGCGCGAAAATGCCGCGCCCCCACAGGCTAGAACCTGTGGGGGCGCGGCAGCCATTCCGGGGTCGTCCGGGGATCAGGTCTCCGGGGTGTCCTCGGGGGCGACCTCGATGCCCTTGGTGGTGTCGACCGTGCCGGCGGTGGTCGTCGCCGTGCCGTTCGCGCTGTTCGTCAGGGCGAGCTCCTTGGGGGAGAGCACCGGCGGACGCGTGGACGGGGTGCGGCGGGACGAGCCGGTCCAGGCCGGGCGGGCCGGGCGCTTGACGATGGGGGCGAAGATCTCGGCAATCTCCTCCTTGCCCAGCGTCTCCTTCTCCAGGAGGGCGAGGACCAGGTTGTCGAGGACGTCACGGTTCTCGACGAGGATCTCCCAGGCCTCGTTGTGCGCGGTCTCGATGAGCTTCTTGACCTCTTCGTCGACCAGTGCGGCGACCTCTTCCGAGTAGTCGCGCTGGTGCGACATCTCGCGGCCGAGGAAGGGCTCGGTGTTGTCGCCGCCGAACTTGATGGCGCCGAGCCGCTCCGTCATGCCGTACTGGGTGACCATCGCGCGGGCCGTGGCGGTGGCCTTCTCGATGTCGTTGGCCGCGCCCGTGGTCGGGTCGTGGAAGACGAGCTCCTCGGCCGCGCGGCCGCCCAGCATGTAGGCGAGCTGGTCGAGCATCTCGTTGCGCGTGGTCGAGTACTTGTCCTCTTCCGGGAGCACCATCGTGTAGCCGAGGGCGCGGCCGCGGGACAGGATGGTGATCTTGTGGACCGGGTCGGAGTTGGGGGAGGCCGCGGCGACGAGGGCGTGTCCGCCCTCGTGGTAGGCGGTGATCTTCTTCTCCTTGTCCGACATGATGCGGGTCCGCTTCTGCGGGCCCGCCACCACGCGGTCGATCGCCTCGTCCAGCGCCTTGTTGTCGATCAGCTTCTTGTCGCTGCGGGCGGTGAGCAGTGCCGCCTCGTTGAGGACGTTGGAGAGGTCGGCGCCGGTGAAGCCGGGGGTGCGGCGGGCGACGGCGCCGAGGTCGACGTCCGGGGCGACCGGCTTGCCCTTCTGGTGGACCTTGAGGATCTCCAGGCGGCCCTGCATGTCGGGGCGGTCGACGGCGATCTGCCGGTCGAAGCGGCCCGGGCGCAGGAGGGCGGGGTCGAGGATGTCGGGGCGGTTGGTGGCGGCGATCAGGATGACGCCGCCCTTGACGTCGAAGCCGTCCATCTCGACCAGGAGCTGGTTGAGGGTCTGCTCGCGCTCGTCGTGGCCGCCGCCGAGGCCGGCGCCGCGGTGGCGTCCGACGGCGTCGATCTCGTCGACGAAGACGATGGCCGGGGCGTTGGCCTTGGCCTGCTCGAAGAGGTCGCGGACGCGGCTGGCGCCGACGCCGACGAACATCTCGACGAAGTCGGAGCCGGAGATCGAGTAGAAGGGCACGCCGGCCTCGCCGGCGACGGCGCGCGCGAGGAGCGTCTTGCCGGTGCCGGGGGGGCCGTAGAGGAGGACGCCCTTGGGGATCTTGGCGCCGACGGCCTGGAACTTGGCGGGCTCCTGGAGGAATTCCTTGATCTCGTGGAGTTCCTCGACGGCCTCGTCGGAGCCGGCGACGTCCGCGAAGGTCGTCTTCGGGGTGTCCTTGGTGATGAGTTTCGCCTTGGACTTGCCGAACTGCATGACGCGGGAGCCGCCGCCCTGCATCTGGTTCATCAGGAAGAGGAAGACGACCACGATGAGGACGAAGGGGAGCAGCGAGAGGAGGATCGAGACGAAGGGCGACTGCTTCGTCGGGGAGACGGTGTAGCCCTTCTCGATCTGCCCGGCCTCGAACTTCTCCTGGAGCTTGTCGGCCAGGTCGGCGCCCTGGGTGCCGATGTAGCTGGCCTGGACCTTGCTGCTCTTGTCGATCTGCTGGCCGTCGACGAGTTCGATCTTGATGATCTGCTCGTCACCGGTGGTGAGCTTTGCCTGCTTGACCTGGTTCTTGTCGATCGCCTGGACGACCTTGCCGGTGTCCACCGTCTTGTAGCCCTCGGACGAGCCGACGACCTGCATCAGCACGACCACGGCGAGGACGGCCAGCACGATCCACATGACCGGCCCACGGAAGTATCGCTTCACGTCCATCCATACGGAGCGAGTTCGCCCCGTCCCTCCTGCCCGTAGGAAAATGCCGCTGTGAGAGCTGCACTGTGAAAAAGCTGTTCTTCGGACGGTACCTCAGCATTGTCGCCCGCGACCGCCTTCCGATGGTTCAACGGAGGGAAGGCGGTGCGGGTTCCCCGTGCCGGGGCGGGTTCAGCCGCCGTAGACGTGGGGGGCGAGGGTGCCGACGAAGGGGAGGTTCCGGTACTTCTCGGCGTAGTCGAGCCCGTAGCCGACGACGAATTCGTTGGGGATGTCGAAGCCGATCCACTTGACGTCGATGGCGACCTTGGCGGCCTCGGGCTTGCGCAGCAGGGTGCAGACCTCGAGGGAGGCGGGCTCGCGCGAGCCGAGGTTGGAGAGGAGCCAGGACAGCGTGAGGCCGGAGTCGATGATGTCCTCGACGATCAGGACGTGCTTGCCCTTGATGTCGGTGTCGAGGTCCTTGAGGATGCGGACGACGCCGGAGGACTGGGTGCCGGCGCCGTAGGAGGAGACGGCCATCCAGTCCATGGTGACGGGGGTGGACAGGGCGCGTGCCAGGTCCGCCATGACCATGACGGCGCCCTTGAGGACGCCGACGATGAGCAGTTCCTTGCCCGCGTATTCCGCGTCGATCTTCGCTGCCAGCTCGGCCAGCTTGGCGTCGATCTCTTCCTTGGTGATGAGCACCGACTGGAGGTCGGTGCCCATGTCCTTCTCGTTCACCCGGGTCACTTTCGTTGCAGCGTGCGTCAGCCTTGCCGGATGACCAGTCTGCCACCCTGGCGGCGGGCTTCGACGCGGCCGGGCAGGTTGATGGCTCCCTGGCCGCGCCAGCCGGTGATGAGGCGGTCGACTTCCTCGATGTGGCGGGCGAAGAGGGAGCCGGCGGGTGCGCCTTCGGCGATGACGGCGCGGCGCAGGACGCGGCGGCGTACGGCCGGGGGCAGGCCGGAGAGTTTGTCGCAGGCGAGGGCGCCTGCTTCGTCGCGTACGGCGGTCTCGGCGTCGGCGGCCCAGGTGTCGAGGGCGTCGGCGTCGTCGCGGGAGAGCTGGGCCGTGCGGGCGAGTGCTTCGACGACGCCTTTGCCGAGGGCTTTTTCGAGGGCGGGGAGGCCTTCGTGGCGGAGCCGGGAGCGGGTGTAGGCGGGGTCGGTGTTGTGGGGGTCGTCCCAGACGGCGAGTTCCTGGGCGATGCAGGCTTTGCGGACGGTCTGCCGGTCGAGTTGGAGGAAGGGGCGCCGGTAGCGGCCGTGGGTGCCGGAGACGGCGGCCATGCCGGAGAGGGAGCGGATGCCGGAGCCGCGGGCGAGGCCGAGGAGGACGGTTTCGGCTTGGTCGTCGCGGGTGTGGCCGAGGAGGACGGCGGTGGCTCCGTGGCGTTCGGCTGCGGCGTCGAGGGCGGCGTAGCGGGCGTCGCGGGCGGCTGCTTCGGGTCCGCCTTCGCGGCCGACGGTGACGGTGACGGCTTCGGCGGGGGTGAGGCCGAGGGCGGTCATGCGGTCGGCGACTTCGGCGGCGCGGGTGTCGGAGCCTTCCTGGAGGCCGTGGTCGACGGTGATGCCGCCGGCGCGCAGGGGGAGTTTGCGTGCTTCGAAGGCGAGGGCGGAGGCGAGGGCCATGGAGTCGGCTCCGCCGGAGCACGCGACGAGGACGAGGGGGGTCCCGTCGGGTGCGGGGGTGGGGCCGGTGGGGTGGCCGGTGCCGGTGGTGCGGTGGGTGTGTTCGGTGAGGACGTCGTGGAGTACGCGGCGGACCGCCAGGCGTATCGCCGCGACCGCAGGATGGGGACCCATGTCCGGTGCCCTTCGTGAATGGGGTGGGGTGCCTCGGTCGGAGTGTTAACGGTCGGGAAGGGGGGTTCGGTCACTCAGTTCGGTCACGCAGAGTGCATCGATGGTGACAGAACCCGGCCCCTTACCCGAGCATTGCACGCCTCACCCCGTGCTCAGGGTCCCTCGGACGGGTGATTGGTGGGGGGTTTCACGCTGTTCTGGTGTCGTGCGCCGCATCCGTCTCAGGAGTCCGCCCTGCGGTGGACGCGGGCGATCCAGTCGGTGGGGGTGGCGATCTCGCTCTTGGTGGGGAGGGTGTTGGGCGAGGTCCAGACGCGGTTGAAGCCGTCCATGCCGACCTGGTCGACGACGGCGCGGACGAAGCGTTCGCCGTCGCGGTACTGGCGGAGCTTGGCGTCGAGGCCGAGGAGTTTGCGCAGGGCGAGGTCGAGGCGGGAGGCGCCGCGGGCGCGGCGCTGCTGGAATTTTTCGCGGATCTCGGCGACGGAGGGGACGACCTCGGGGCCGACGCCGTCCATGACGTGGTCGGCGTGGCCTTCGAGGAGGCTCATGACGGCGGTGAGGCGGCCGAGGATCTCGCGCTGTTCGGGGGTCTGGACGAGTTCGACGAAGGAGGGGCCGGGTTCGCCCTCTTCCGCTTCGGGGCGGCCGCCGACGAGGGTCTGGGCGGCTTCGCGGAGGCGTTCGACGACGGTGCCGGGGTCGACGTCGGTGGCGGAGAGGAAGGCCTGGATCTCGCTCTGGAGGTGGTCGCGGAGCCAGGGGACGGCGGTGAACTGGGTGCGATGGGTCTCCTCGTGGAGGCAGACCCAGAGGCGGAAGTCGTGCGGGTCGACGTCGAGCTCGCGTTCGACGTGGACGATGTTGGGGGCGACGAGGAGGAGGCGTCCGCCCCCGTCGGGGCCTGCGGGGAGGTCGCGGGTGGCGGGGGCGAAGGTCTCGTACTGGCCGAGGATGCGGGAGGCGAGGAACGACAGGAGCATGCCGAGTTCGACGCCGGTGACCTTGCCGCCGACGGCGCCGAGGACGGCGCTGCCGGGGTTGCCGGAGCGGCGTTCCTGCATTTTGCCGAGGAGGGGGGTGAGGAGCTCTCGGAAGCCGGCGACGTTGGCCCTGATCCAGCCGGCGCGGTCGACGACGAGGACGGGGGTCTCCTGGTGGTCGGAGTCCTCGGGGAGCATCCGGGTGTAGGCGCGGACGTGCTGCTCGGAGGCCTTGGCGTGTCTGCGCAGTTCGGCCACGACTTCGCGGGCCTCGTCGCGGGTGACCTCGGGTCCGGGCCGTACGAGGCGGGTCGCGGTCGCGACCGCGAGGTTCCAGTCGACCATCCCTGATGTGCCTGCGCCACCGATGCTCGTCATGTGTCAACCGTACGGTCTCCGGGCGGGTTCGGTACCGGTTCGGTGCGGCTTCGCGCCGGCGCGGGTGCGCGGGTCAGCGGGTGAGGGCGGCGGAGAGGCGGTCGAGGGCGGGCTGGGCCTGTTCGGCGGAGGGGGTGGTGCCGGCGAGGAAGGCGAAGGCGAGGAGGCGGCCGCCGGGGGTGACGACGGTTCCGGCGAGGGTGTTGACGCCGCGGAGGGTGCCGGTCTTGGCGCGGACGAGTCCGGCGCCGGCGGTGGCGGGCGGGGTGTCGTAGCGGGTGGCGAGGGTGCCGGTGAAGCCGCCAACGGGGAGGCCGGTGAGGACGGGGCGCAGGGCGGGGCGGGCGGGGTCGGCCGCGCGGGTGAGGAGGCCGGTGAGGAGGGCGGCGGTGACGCGGTCGCGGCGGTCGAGGCCGCTGCCGTCGGCGAAGCGGGTTCCGGCGAGGGGGAGACCGAGGCGGGCGAGTTCGTCGTGGACGGCCTTTTCGGCGCCCTGGAAGCTGGCGGGCTGCCGGTGGGCGAGGGCGGTCTGGCGGGCGAGGGCTTCGGCGAGGTCGTTGTCGCTGTGGGTGAGGGTGCGTTCGGCGAGTTCGGCGAGGGGGGCGGAGTGGGTGCGGGCGAGGGGTTGGGCCCGGGGTGTGGGGCCGGGGGCGGGGTGGCCGGTGACCTGGATGCCGGCGGCGGTGAGGTGGCCGGCGAAGGCGGTGGCGGTGTCGCGGGCGGGGTCGGCGGAGCGGGGGGCGATGCCGCTGGTGCTGTCGTCGAGGCGGCCGGCGCGGGTCATGAGGGCGGTGACGGGGGCGAGGTTCTCGTTGTCGGGGCCGATGGGGTGGAGGGTGGGGCCCTGGTAGAGGCTCGTGTCGTAGGTGAGGCGTACGGAGGTGTGGCCGCGTGCGGTGAGGGTGCGGGCCGCGGTGGTGGCGAGGGCTCGGAGGCGGGTGGTGTCGAGGGTGGGGTCGCCGCCGCCGGTGAGGGTGAGGGTGCGGCCGTCGGGGTGGGCGGTGACGGTGGTGGCGATGCGGTGGTCGGGGCCGAGGGCGGAGAGGGCGGCGGTGACGGTGGCGATCTTGATGGTGGAGGCGGGGGTCATGGGGGTGGTGGCGCCTTCGGCGTAGAGCGTGGTGCCGGTGGCGGTGTCGACCACGGAGGCGGTGCGCAGGGCGCCGAGCCCGGGATCGGCCATCAGGGGGACGAGGGCGGCGGTGAGGTCGGCCGGACGGGTGGCGGGCTCCGCGGGGGCGGCGGGGGCCCGGTCGCCGCCGGCGGGGGTGTGTCCGGTGCCGAGGGCGGCGAGGACGGCGGGGGCGCTGGGGGCTGGGGCGGGGCGGTGGGGGGCGG
Source organism: Streptomyces sp. NPDC126503 (assembly GCF_040302405.1). Lineage (NCBI taxonomy): Bacteria > Bacillati > Actinomycetota > Actinomycetes > Kitasatosporales > Streptomycetaceae > Streptomyces > Streptomyces sp. NPDC126503. Next base: position 442,816 of record NZ_JBEORS010000002.1, on the reverse strand, counting down.
CGGGGGCGGGTGCCGGGGCGTGATGTGCGCCACCTGCCGCGGGGGCGGCGGCGCGGGCCCGTTCGGCCGTACGCTGGCCTCCGTCCCAGGGCCCGGCCGCGGTGACCGCCGCGGTGGCCAGTGCCAGACCGAGTACGGCGGAGCCCGCCGTGAGCCGCCACGTCCTCGGTTCAGGCATTGCTGACCAGCCCCTTTCGCGATCACACACGTGCGTGAGGGACACTTAATCACCGCGCGTCGTCGCGAGCATTCACTTGTGTTGATTCAGGAGGAGCCACCCGTGGAGTTCGACGTCACCATCGAGATCCCGAAGGGGTCGCGGAACAAGTACGAGGTCGACCACGAGACGGGTCGCATCCGCCTGGACCGTCGCCTCTTCACGTCGACGGCCTACCCGACGGACTACGGCTTCGTCGAGAACACCCTCGGTGAGGACGGTGACCCGCTGGACGCGCTGGTCATCCTGGACGAGCCGACGTTCCCCGGCTGCCTCATCAAGTGCCGTGCCATCGGCATGTTCCGCATGACGGACGAGGCGGGCGGCGACGACAAGCTGCTGTGCGTCCCGGCCACCGACCCGCGCATGGAGCACCTGCGGGACATCCACCACGTGGCGGAGTTCGACCGCCTGGAGATCCAGCACTTCTTCGAGGTCTACAAGGACCTGGAGCCGGGCAAGTCGGTCGAGGGCGCCGACTGGGTCGGCCGCGCCGAGGCCGAGGCGGAGATCGAGAAGTCGTACGCGCGCTTCAAGGAGCAGGGCGCCCACTGAGGCCCCTGTCCGCGGAGACTGTGTGAAGGCGGTGCACCCCTCGGGGGGTGCGCCGCCTTCGCGCGTCCGGCGCACACTCATACTGGAATGCACGATTCCCTGGGGATGAGGCGGAGAGAGTGGTGGCGGAGCCGGAGGGTCCCGAGGAGGCTTGGGGGGACCGGAAGCCCCCGTCGGACGAGGCGCGCAGCGCTTTCGTGCCGCCGCCGGGGGTGGAGCAGCCCGCTCCTGCGGAGGAGGAGCATCCGACGTCGGAGTTCGCGCTCCCGGAGGGGCTGACGCCGGAGCCGCCGACGGAGCAGGAGGGGTCGGCGTTCGCGCCGCCGTCGACGTACTCGGCGAAGGACTCGCCGCCGGCGTTCACGCCCGCGTACGGGGTGCCGCTGGTGAAGTTGCCGCGGAACGCGCCGTGGCAGGACCGGATGCGGACGATGCTGCGGCTGCCGGTGGGTGAGCGGCCGGTGCCGGAGGCGGCGGGCAAGGAGGACGACGCGGGGCCTTCGGTGCCGCGTGTCCTGGACCTGACGCTGCGCATCGGCGAGCTGCTGCTGGCCGGCGGGGAGGGCGCGGAGGACGTCGAGGCGGCGATGTTCGCGATCTGCCGCTCGTACGGGCTGGACCGGTGCGAGCCGACGGTGACGTTCACGCTGTTGTCGGTGACGTACCAGCCGTCGCTGGTGGACGATCCGGTGACGGCGAACCGTACGGTGCGGCGGCGGGGGACGGACTACACGCGTCTGGAGGCGGTGTACCAGCTCCTGGCGGACATCAACGATCCGGACCACGAGGTGTCGCCGGAGGAGGCGTACCGGCGGCTCGCGGAGATCCGGCGGAACCGGCATCCGTATCCGGGGTGGGTGCTGACGGCGGCGGCGGGGATGCTCGCGGGCGCGGCGTCGGTGCTGCTGGGCGGTGGGCCGACGGTGTTCTTCGTGGCGGCGCTGGGCGCGGTGCTCGGGGACCGGCTGGCGTGGCTGTGCGCGGGGCGGGGGCTGCCGGAGTTCTACCAGTTCCTGGTGGCGGCGATGCCGCCGGCCGCGATGGGGGTGCTGCTGACGCTGCTGCACGCGGATCTGCGGCCGTCGGCGGTGATCACGGGTGGTCTGTTCGCGCTGATTCCGGGGCGGGCGCTGGTGGCGGCGGTGCAGGACGGGCTGACCGGTTTCTACATCACGGCCTCGGCCCGGCTACTGGAGGTCGCCTACTTCTTCGTGGCGATCGTGGTGGGCGTGCTGTCGGTGCTGTACGTGGCGGTGCAGTTCGACGCGCAGCTGAATCCGGAGGGGACGCTGCGGGCGGTGGAGCGGCCGGTGACGCAGATCCTGGCGTCGATGGTGCTGTGCGCGACGTTCGCGATCCTGTTGCAGCAGTCGCGCGGGACGGTGCTGTTCGCGACGCTGAACGGCGGGGTGGCGTGGGTGATCTACGCGTCGATCGCGGTGACCGCGGAGGGGTCGACGGTGATGGCGACGGCGGTGGCGGCGGGGCTGGTGGGCCTGTTCGGGCAGTTGATCGCCCGCTATCACCACACGTCGTCGCTGCCGTACGTGACGGCGGCGATCGGTCCGCTGCTGCCGGGTTCGGCGACGTACTTCGGGGTGCTGGCGATCGCCCAGAACAATCTGGATCAGGGCTTCGCCTCGCTGGCGAAGGCGTCGGCCCTGGCGCTGGCGATCGCCATCGGGGTGAACCTGGGCGGTGAGCTGGCCCGCCTCTTCATGCGGGCGCCGGGTGCGGCGGCGGCCCGCCGCGCGGCGAAGCGTACGAGGGGCTTCTGAGGCGGCGGGCCGGGTACGGCTTCGGGGGCGGGGTCAGCGCTTGGCGTGGCGGCCGCCGCGCGGCTGGGCGGCGGCGCCGGGGCCGTCGTGCTCCTCGCGCGGGGGGTTCTTCTTCGACTGGGAGCGGGCCCGCAGGTATTCGATGACGATCGGGACCACGGAGATCAGGACGATCAGGATGAGGATCGCCTCGATGTGCCGGTGCACGAAGTCGATCTTGCCGAGGGAGGCGCCGAGCAGGGTGACGCCGGCGCCCCAGAGCACACCGCCGATGATGTTGAAGGTGATGAAGGAGCGGTAGTTCATCCGGCTGACGCCCGCGATGATGGGCGTGAAGGTGCGGACGATGGGCACGAAGCGGGCCAGGATGAGGGACTTCGGGCCGTGCTTCTCGAAGAACTCGTGCGCCTTCTCGACGTTCTCCTGCTTGAAGAGTTTCGAGTCGGGCCGCCGGAAGAGGGCGGGGCCGACCTTGCGGCCGAAGAGGTAGCCGACCTGGTCGCCGATGATCGCGGCGGCGACGATGAGGGTGCACACCAGCCAGAGCGGGTAGTCGAGCTTGCCGGTGGTGACGAGCAGGCCGGTGGTGAAGAGGAGCGAGTCGCCGGGCAGGAAGAAGCCGATGAGGAGTCCGGACTCGGCGAAGACGATGACGAGGACACCGATGAGACCGAAGGTCTGGATCAGGTAGTCCGGGTCGAGCCAGCTCGGTCCGAGGGCAATCGTGGTCACGGGTTCCGGGCTCCTGCGGTTCGGTGGGGGCATGGGGACGGTGCGCGCCCCAAGCTATCAACGCCGTGGGGGCCCTCCCGGTTCCACCCGGTTCCCACGGGGGTGCGGGGGCGCCGCCGGTCCGTACGTCCCCGCCGGCGCCCCTCCCGTTTCGCCCGGCTACGTCCCGAGCCGGGCGAACCTCCTGACGGCGAGCGGGAAGAAGATCACCAGGAGCAGCAGCGGCCACAGCACGGCCGCCGTGAGGTGGCCGGGTTCGCCGCCGGGGTTGCCGAGGAGGGCGCGGACGGCCGTCGCGGTCGCGGACATCGGGTTCCATTCGACGGCCGTGCCGAGCCAGCCGGGCATCGCGTCGGGCGAGGCGAAGGCGTTGGAGAGGAAGCCGACGGGCCAGACGAGGATCTGCACGGCCTGGACGAGTTCCGGCCGGCCGGCGACCAGGGCGAGGAAGATGCCGATCCACAGCATCGCGAAGCGCAGCAGGAGCAGCAGGCCCAGGGCCCCCAGGAGGGCGCCGGGGCCGCCGTGCGTCCGCCAGCCGATCGCGTGTCCGACGCCGGTCAGGAGGAGGAGCCCCACGGCCGACTGGAGCATGTCGGCCGCGGCCCGTCCGACGAGGACGGCGCCGTCGGTCATCGGCATGGCCCGGAAGCGGTCGACGACGCCTTTCTGCAGGTCCCGGGTCACCGCCGTCATGGTCCCTTCGAGGCCGAAGACCATGGTGAGGGTGAGCATGCCGGGCACCAGGTAGTCGATGTAGGGACCGTCGACGGCCCGCCCGCCGCCGACGAGGTAGCCGAACATCAGCAGCATCATGACCGGGAACACGAGCCCGACGAGGACCTGCACCGGCTGCCGCGCCCAGTGGGCCAGCTCCCGGCGGGTCATGGTCCAGCAGTCGCTCACCACGTACGCCGCGCTCATGCGGCCACCTCCGCCGTCCGCTCGCCGGTCAGTTTCAGGAACACCTCGTCCAGCGTGGGCCGCCGCAGGGCCACGTCCTCGGCTTCGATGCCGGCCTCCTCCAGGGCGCGGACGGTCGCGGTGAGCGAGGCCATGCGGTCGTGCACGGGGACGCTGATCCGGCGCCGGTCGCGGTCGACGTCGGTGGCGGCGGCCGGGAAGGGCAGCGCGGCGGCGGCCTCGTCGAGCCGGGCCCCGTCCCGTACGACCACGTCGATCCGGTCGGCGCCGGCCCGGGTCTTGAGCGCGTCCGGGGTGCCGTCGGCGACGACGCGGCCCCGGTCGACGACGGAGATCCGGTCGGCGAGCCGGTCGGCCTCCTCCAGGTACTGGGTGGTGAGGAGCACGGTGGTGCCGCCGCCGACGAGGGAGCGGACGGAGTCCCAGACCTCGCCGCGCCCGCGCGGGTCGAGGCCGGTGGTGGGCTCGTCGAGGAACAGCACGTCGGGGTCGGTGATCAGGGAGGCTGCCAGGTCGAGCCGCCGCCGCATGCCGCCGCTGTACCGCTTGACGGGGGTGCGGCCGGTGTCGGTGAGGCCGAAGCGCTCCAGGAGGGCGCCGGCCCTGGCGGCGGCGCCGCGCGCGCCGAGGTGGTGGAGCCGGCCGAACATCTCCAGGTTCTGCCGGCCGTCGAGTTCCTCGTCCAGGGCGGCGTACTGGCCGAGGAGGCCGATCCGGCGGCGTACCCGGCGGGCCTCGGTCCGCACGTCGTGGCCGGCGACCCGGACGAGGCCCTCGTCGTGCCGGAGGAGGGTGGCCAGGATCCGTACCGTCGTGGTCTTGCCCGCGCCGTTGGGGCCGAGCAGGCCGTGGACGGTGCCGCGTGCGACGCGCAGGTCGAGGCCGTCCAGGGCGTTCTTCTCTCCGTACCGCTTGCGTGCGCCTTCCACGAGGATCGCGTCCTCCGTCATGCCGTTCCTCCCGAGATGTTCGTAGTCAAGTTTGACCACTGGGCACCGACGCAGGAAGGTATGCCCCCGCGGGAGCATTAGTCAAACTTGATTAATCAGAGGACGGGGCGGCGCCGGTCGCGTACGGGTTCTCCTGCCCCTCGGCGAGGACCCCGACGAAGGGCTCGCCCTCGCCCGCGAAGACGTACGCGCCGGCCTCGATCCGTTCGATCAGGCCGAGCGTCCACTCCTTGCCCGCGTCGGCCGAGTGCACCCAGAGGTGCATGATCTCCCCGATGTGCCCGAGTTGGCCGGGGCCGCCCTCGGGGGTGTAGTACTCGGTGACCGAGGTCCGCCACTCGTCAAGGGCCCGCACCCGCCGGCGCAGCAGCTCCACCGCCTCCGCGCGCGGCAGGTCCACGAGGAAGCCGATGCCCGCCGACAGCACGTCCATCTTCTGGTCGTAGGTCGTCAGGGACGCGCGCAGCAGGGCGAAGTACTCCTCCAGGCCGCGTTCCGTCAGCTCGTACTCGACCCTCGGCGGGCCGCCCACGGTGCTCGGCGCCAGCTCGTACGCGCGCAGCAGCCCCTGCTTGGCCATCTGCTTGAGCGCGTGGTAGATCGAGCCGGGCTTGGCGTTGGACCATTCGTGGGCGCCCCAGAACTCCAGGTCGTTGCGGACCTGGTAGCCGTGGGCGCGGCCGTGCTGCTTGACCGCGCCCAGGACGAGAAGCCGGATCGCCGACATCCCGCACACCTCCTAGTCAATTTTGACCAGGGTACGCGGGGCGGGGGTCATCCGCGCCCCTGCTCCTCCGCGATCAGATCGAAGGAGACCTTGCCGTCCAGGGACTCGCGGACGATGTCCGCGTGCCCGGCGTGCCGCCCCATCTCCTGCACGAGGTGCAGCAGCATCCACCGCACGGACACCCGCCCGTCCTTCGGGAACCAGGGCGCGGGCGGCAGCGGGAAGGTGTCGTCCAGGCTGGGCACCGAGCGCACGAAGTCCTCGGTCTCCTTCGCGACCCCGGCCCAGAAGTCGACGATCTCGGGGATCGTCTCGCCGTCGGTCAGCCGGAAGGCCTCGCCCCAGGTCTCCTGCGTGCGCTGCCGCTCGTTCGGCCGCTGCTGGGCGAGGCGGAGCCAGTTCAGCTCCACCTCGGCCACGTGCTTGATCAGCCCGGAGAGGCTGAGCTCACTGGCGCTCGGACGGCTCGCCGCCTGCTCCTCGGTGAGGCCGCGCGCCGCGCGCCGGATCGCGGCGCGCTGCGCCTCGATGAAGTTGAGGAACGCGCCGCGCTCGTCGCCCTGGGCCTCCGCGGGAACGAGAGCCACCATGATGTCCGCCTTCCGTCGTGCGATCTCTTCGACAACGACCACGCTACGGGCCAACGAGGACAACTGCTGTCCTAGTAGGCGGACTTACGGAAGGAATCTCGCGCGCCGGACCGGAGGGCCGCTCAGGAGCTCAGAAGGGGAAGCGGCTGCGGCCGTGCTGGACGGAGATCCACTTCTGGGTGGTGAAGGCGTCCACCGTCGCCTCGCCGTTGAGCCGGCCGAGGCCCGAGTGCTTCTCGCCGCCGAAGGGGACGATCGGCTCGTCGTGCACGGTGCCGTCGTTGATGTGGATCATGCCGGTGTGGACGCGCCGCGCGAGCCGCACACCGCGCTCGACGTCGCCGGTGTGGACGGCGCCGCTGAGCCCGTAGGGGGTGTCGTTGGCGATCCGTACGGCCTCGTCCTCGCCGTCGAAGGGGACGATCAGGGCGACGGGGCCGAAGATCTCCTGGCGGAGGACGGGGTCGTCGGCGGGGATGCCGGTGAGGACGGACGGCGAGACCAGGTTGCCGTCGGCGGTGCCGTGCAGCAGCGCGGTCGCGCCACCCCGGATCGTCTGCTCGACGACCGCGGAGACGGACTCGGCCTGCTGGGAGTTGATGAGCGGGCCGATCTGGGTGGCGGGGTCGGCCGGGTCGCCGACGCGCAGGGTCCGCACCTTCGCCACGAACTTCTCGGTGAACTCCGCCTCCACGGACCGGTCCACCAGGATGCGGTTGGCGGCCATGCAGACCTGGCCCTGGTGCACGAAGCGGCTGAAGACGGCCGCGTCCACCGCGTAGTCGACGTCGGCGTCGTCCAGGACGATCAGGGCGCTGTTGCCGCCGAGTTCGAGGACCGCGCGCTTGAAGTTCTGGGCGCAGACGGTGGCCACGTGCCGGCCGACCCGGTCGGAACCGGTGAAGGAGATGACCTTGGGCACCGGGTGGGTGAGGAGGGCGTCGCCGATCTCGGCGATGTCGGTGACGACGACGTTCAGCACACCGGCCGGGAGCCCGGCCTCCTCCAGGATCCTGGCGACGAGCGTGCCGCCGCAGATCGGCGTGTTCTGGTGCGGCTTGAGGACGACGGCGTTGCCGAGCGCGAGGGCGGGCGCCACCGACTTGACCGAGAGGAAGAAGGGGAAGTTGAAGGGCGATATGACGCCGACGACCCCGACCGGGACCCGGTAGACGCGGTTCTCCTTGCCGTCCACCGGCGAGGGCAGGATGCGGCCCTCCGGCCGGAGCGCCAGCTGCATCGACTCGCGCAGGAACTCCTTCACGAGATGCAGCTCGAAGGCCGCCTTGAGGCGGGTGCCGCCCAGTTCCGCGACGATCGTCGCGGAGATCTCCTCCTCGCGGTCCTCGACGATCCGCAGCGCCCGCTCGAAGACGAGCCGGCGCGTGTACGGGTTGGTCTGCGCCCACGCGGTCTGCGCCCGCTCGGCGGCCCGGTAGGCCCGGTCCACCTCGCCGGCCGTCGCCACGGTGATCGAGGCGAGCTTCTCCCCGGTGTACGGATTGAAGTCGATGATGTCCCACGACCCGCTGCCGGGCTTCCACTCGCCGTCGATGTACTGGTGGGCCAGGTCGGTGAAGTGCGACATGGATGGGACCCCTCTACCTGCTCCTGCGCGACTGATGTGGCGTCATCGTACTGACGCGTCAGGAGAGTTGAAGAAGTCCGCGCAGGAGGTCACGACTTTCGGCCGGATCCGGACTGTCCTTCCGCAGCTGCTCCATCACGCGCTCGTACTGAGCGACCTCCTCGCGCTTGTCGAGGTAGAGGGCGCTGGTGAGCTGCTCCAGGTAGACGATGTCGGAGAGGTCCGACTCGGGGAAGCTGAGCATGGCGAAGGAGCCGCTCTCGCCCGCGTGGCCGCCGAAGCGGAAGGGCATGACCTGGAGGGTGACGCCGGGGTGCTCGGAGACCTCTATGAGGTGCCGCAGCTGCTCCCGCATGACCGTGCGGTCGCCGTACGGGCGGCGCAGCGCGGCCTCGTCGAGGACGGCGTGGAACTGCGGGGCGCGCTCGGAGACGAGGACCTTCTGGCGTTCCATGCGGAGCGCGACGCGGCGGTCGATCTCGGCGGCCGGGGCGCCGGGCATCCCCCGGCTGACGACGGCGTGCGCGTAGGCCTCGGTCTGGAGCAGGCCGTGGACGAACTGCACCTCGTAGACGCGGATCAGGGAGGCGGCGCCTTCGAGGCCGACGTACGTCTGGAACCATCCGGGCAGCACGTCGCCGTAACTGTGCCACCACCCGGCCAGGTTGGCCTCGCGGGCGAGGCCGAGGAGGGCTCCGCGCTCGGACTCGTCGGTGACTCCGTAGAGCGTCAGAAGGTCTTCGACGTCCCTGGACTTGAAGCTCACCCGTCCCAACTCCATACGGCTGATCTTGGATTCGGACGCGCGGATCGAGTACCCGGCCGCCTCACGGGTGATGCCGCGCGATTCACGCAGCCGCCTCAGCTGGGAGCCCAGGAGGATGCGCCGGACGACGCTCCCGTTCGCTCCGCCCGCTTCGCCTGCGGTCACGGTTCCAGCCTCCCCTTCACGGTGTCGAGCCCCCGTCGAGCCCCGGATTCTGCCATCAAACGCTTCAGCCCGTACACAGCCGGTTACACAAGGCGGTGGCGGATGGCGGGAAGGGAGCACCGGACCGTCACGCCGGGCACGGAAGATTTGGCCCGGATTCACCACAGCTTCGGACAGGTCCGGCGCGTGCACGTGCATCTGCCCTTGCATACCGTGGGCGCTTTCGGAACCATGGCCCGTGCGCAGCCGCGTACTCGTTCGTGTTGTCGTGTTGTCGCACCACAGTCGCGATTCCCGGGAGTGCCTCGCATGGGGACGAATGGATCGACCGTGCTCGAGCCGTTACGGCAGGGCCTTCCGCCGATCGATCCCGGCGCCGTCTCGACCTCCGCCTCCTGCGCCCTGCCCGCGCGGTACGAGGCCGTGCGGGGGGCCCGGACGTTCACGAGCGCGACCCTGGACCGCTGGGACATGAGCGAGCGCTTCGACGACGTGGCCCTGGTCGTCTCGGAACTCGTCACCAACGCGCTGCGCCACGCGCTGCCCGCCGACGCCGCGCACGACGAAGGCCTGAACCCGCCGGTACGCCTGCACCTGATGCGGTGGGCCTCCCGGCTGGTGTGCGCGGTGCGGGACCCCAGCGGGGAGAGCCCGGAGGCGCGCGGCGGCGAGGAGGACTTCGCCGCCGAGTCGGGCCGCGGGCTGTTCCTGGTGGAGTCGTTCAGCGACAGCTGGGGCTGGCACCCGCTCGCGGGCACGCTCCAGGGCAAGGTGGTGTGGGCGCTGTTCCGCATCGGACCCGAGCAGCAGGCGGTACCCGGCCCCCGGCTGCCCTGAGGGGGCCGGCGCGTGACGGGCCTTCGGTGACAGGGGTACGGGGAAGGGCCCCGGCGCTTCACGGCGCCGGGGCCCTTCCCCGTACCCGGGTCCTCAGACGAGGTGGTCGAACTCGCCGTCCTTCACGCCGAGCAGGAGCGCCTCGATCTCCGCGGGCGTGTAGACGAGTGCCGGCCCGTCCGGGAAGCGCGAATTGCGCACGGCGACGTCTCCCCCGGGCAGCTTGGCGAACTCCACGCACGATCCCTGGGAGTTGCTGTGCCTGCTCTTCTGCCAGACGACATCGCGCAGCTCCGTGGCCGCCATGCCGTTGTACGCGTGGTGCGCGTGATGCACTGGTAGCTCCCCGAGATGCGTTGGTGCAGGACTCAACTTCCTCGGATCATAGCTGTGTTCACATGCGGATGCAGGAGCAGATGCACGTGCACGCGGGCTGTAGCGGGGGCGCGACTCAGCGTGCTACCGACGAGTACGGCAGGAGTGCCATCTCCCGCGCGTTCTTCACGGCACGGGCGATCTGCCGCTGCTGCCGGGCGCTCACCCTCGTCACCCTACGGCTGCGGATCTTGCCGCGGTCGGAGACGAACTTCCGCAGCAGGTCGGTGTCCTTGTAGTCGATGTACGTGACGCCGTCCCGGTCCAGCGGGTTGGGGCGCGGCTTCGGGGGCTTGCGGGGGGACGTGCGGGACACGGTTCAGACCTCCAGGAGGGTGTCGAAGTCGGACGCCAGCGCCTGCCAGGCCTCGCGGCCGGCCGCGTACTCGGCGTCGGTGAGCAGGCAGGAGCCGAGGACCTCGGCGAGGCCGTCGCGGTCCAGGCCGGGCGAGGTGAAGACGAGGTGCTGGCAGCGGTCGCCGTGTTCGGGGTGCCAGTCGAGGGCGGCCGCCGCGCGGCGGACCGGCGGCACCATCTCCCAGGCGGCGTCGGGCAGCGAGGCCAGCCAGGGCCCGGCGCTCTCCACGCAGAGCGCGCCGCCCGCCGCGTCCCAGGCGAGCAGGGTGTCGGGCTTGTCCGCCAGCCAGAAGCGGCCCCGGCTGCGGGCCGCCGCGCAGGTCAGGTCCTCCAGGGCCGCGTACAGCCGTCCGGGGTGGAAGGGCCGGTGGTGACGCCAGACGAAGGTGGCGACCCCGCTCGCGTCGGCCTCCTGCGGCAGCAGCGCGCAGGCCGGGTGCTGGGCCGCCGCCGCGGCCTCCACGTCGAAGCCGGCGAAGGCGGCCGCGGCGAGGCCGTCGCCCTCGACGGGGACGCGGTGGGCGGTGGGGTGGAGCTGGGCGAGGAGCGCGCGGTCCTCGTCGTCGGCCTCGGGGCTGTCCAGGACGGCCAGGACCGGGGCGTACTCCAGCTGGCGGGCCCAGGTGTCGGCGACCGTGCGGCGGTCGGTGGCGGCCGCGGCGAGCCCGGCGTCGGCGAGGTCGTCGCCGTTGCCGAGATACGGCAGGACCAGGGCCGGGTCGACGGCGGTGATCACGGCGGTGAGCCGGAGGCCGGCCGCCGCGACGACCTCGGCCATCGCCTTGGGCTCGACGGAGTCCCAGAGTTCGACGACGGCGAGCCGGGTGAGGCCGGAGTCGCGCAGCCGCTCCAGCTCGGGGACGAGGTCCTCGCGCAGGGCGCAGCAGGCGCAGTCGTTGACGAGCGGGGTGTCGTCGGTGGACAGCGTGCCGGTGGCGTCCCGGACGACCCGGGCGACGGTCCCCGTCTCCGGGGCCGTCGCGAGGTCGTGGTGGAGCGCCACGCTGCCGGGGACGGTGGCGAGGAGCCGGTCCACGGCGGCGCGGCGGGCGTCGGAGTGCAGTCCCCCGACCAGGGCGACGGACAGCATCAGCGGGCTGCCCCGGCCGGGGAACCGGCGGCCCCGGGGGCCGGGGTCGCGGGGGCCTGCGGGGTGCGGCGGCCGTAGCGCTTCTCGAAGCGCTCGACGCGGCCGGCGGTGTCCAGGACGCGTGCCGTGCCGGTGTAGAAGGGGTGGCTCGCCGAGGAGATCTCCACGTCGACCACGGGGTAGGTGCGGCCGTCCTCCCATTCCACGGTCTTGTCACTGGTGAGCGTGGAGCGGGTGAGGAAGGCGAAGCCGCCCGCCCTGTCGCGGAAGACGACGGGCTCGTACGGGGGGTGGATGCCGGGCTTCATGCGGGGTCAGCGCTCCTCTCGGAAGTCGACGTGACGGCCTGCCACCGGGTCGTACTTGCGCAGGGTCAGGCGGTCGGGGTCGTTGCGGCGGTTCTTGCGGGTGACGTAGGTGAACCCGGTGCCGGCGGTGGACCGGAGCTTGATGACGGGGCGGAGTTCGTTGCGGGCCATGCCGTGTAGAGTAAATGAAAATGAATTCCATTACCAATGACGTCCTGGAGAGGTAGGTCACCCTTGTCCGCCCACTGCCAGCTGACCGGCGCGCAGCCCGGATTCGGCAACCGGATCTCGCACTCCCACCGCCGCAGCTCCCGCCGCTTCGACCCCAACATCCAGCGCAAGCGCTACTGGCTCCCCAGCGAGGGCCGGTACGTCCGGCTGACACTCAGCGCCCGCGGGATCAAGACCGTCGACACCCTCGGCATCGAGGCCGCCGTCGCCCGCATCCGCGCCCGGGGGGTGAAGGTCTGATGGCCAAACGCAGCAAGATCGCCCGCGACGAGCGGCGCAGGACGGTCGTCGCCCGCTACGCCGAGCGGCGCGCCGAACTGAAGGACCTCATCCGCCGCCCCTCCACCCCCGCCGACGTCCGGGAGGCCGCCGTACGCGAGCTGAGCCGCCAGCCGCGTGACGCGAGCGCGACCCGGGTCCGCAACCGCGACGCGGTCACGGCCGCCCCCGGGGCCATCTGCGGAAGTTCGGCCTGTCCCGGATCCGGGTCCGGGAGCAGGCGCACGCCGGGTTCCTGCCCGGGGTGCGGAAGTCCTCCTGGTGAGGTGAGCCGGGCCCGCCGGCACCGGTCACGGGGGCGGGCGGGCGCGGGCCCCTCAGGCGTTCCGCAGCGCCCCGGACAGGTCGTCCAGGGCCTCCAGGAGCAGGCGGGCCGCCTTGCGCAGGACCGGGTCCGGCACCTCCGTGTCCCAGGCCGCGAGCGTGCGCCGCAGCTCGTCCCAGTCCGGCTCGCGCCGCTCCCGGACCGCCTTCGCGCCCCGCTCGGTCACCCGGCGCAGGGCCTCCGCGAGGCGGGCGGCGGCGGGCAGCGGCGGGGCGCCGGGTTCCGGGAGGTGCGCCTCCAGGAGCATCGCGGCCCGCCCGAACTGCGCCAGGGCGTGCCCGGCCTCCTCCGCCACCGCGTGCGACAGGCCCCGGTGCCGCACCGGCTCGTGGGTCGCCCGCCCCACCGCCTCCTGCCACGCGACCCGCGCCGCCCGGGTGCCGAGCAGCGCCTCGCGTACGGCGGACCCCGGCGCCCCGGCCGGGTCGGCGTACCGGGCCGCGACCGCCGCCGCGTACCGCCCGGCCGCGGCCAGCCAGTCCGCGAGCCGGCCGCGCAGCCGGGGCGTCTCCCAGGCCGGGTAGACGGCGTACGCCAGCATGGCGAGGAGCCCGCCGAGCAGGGTCAGCAGCACCCGCTCCCGTACGGTCTGGGTCGGCCCCTCACCCACCATGCCGAGCAGCAGGACGACGTACGCGGCCACGCAGACCTGCGCGACCGCGTACCCCGTCCGCATCAGCAGGTACATCCCGAAGGCGCACAGCACCGCGAGGGCGGCGGACGTGTACAGGCCCGGGTGCGCCGCCCGCACCACCCCCGTCGCCAGCGCCACGCCGACCAGGGTGCCGCCGAACCGCGCTACGGAACGCGCGTACGTCTGCGTGAAGTCCGGGCGCATCACCATCACCGAGGTCATGGGCGCCCAGTAGCCGTGGCCGAACGGCAGCGCCGTGCCGAGGAGATACCCGGCCGCCGTGACCGCCGAGACGCGCAGCGCGTGCCGCAGGACCGGCGAGCCGGGGCGCAGCTCGGCACGGACTTTCGCCAGGACGACCGGCACGAGCCGCACCAGGGTGGGGCGGGTGAGGGTGGCGGAGTGGTGCGGCGGCCGGGCGCCGGCGGTCTGAGTGCGGGGCTCCGCCGTCTCCAGGACGTCGCCGAGCAGGGCGGCGAGGCGGAGCGCGGCGCGCTGCGGCGGCCCGGAGAGGATCGCGCCGGTGTCCGGGGTGCGCAGCGCGGCGAGCGCGGGCCCGGGGAGGGCGACGGGCTCGCCGTGCCGGATCGCGTGGGCGGCGGCGTCCAGGACGGTGGCCGCCGCGCCGAGCAGCTCCCGCACCCGGTCCCGCTGCGGCCCCTCCGGCGGCACCCCGACCGCCGGATCGGCCAGCGAGGCCAGCACCGGGCGGATCCGCTCGGCCAGGCCCCGGGCCCCGTGCAGCTCCGCCGGCCGGCGGCGGGCCTCGCGGGGCGTGACGGCGGCGGCGCTGCGGGCCGTCATGAGCGGTACGGGGTCGAAGGCGGCCACCGGGTCGTGCCGCAGGCGCCGGGCGTAGTCGGCCTCGGCCGCGAGCGCGTCCGCGAGGGCGTCGCGCTGGGCACCCCAGCGGCGCACGGGCAGCAGGACGACCAGGAGGGCCTGCACCACCCCGCCCGCGAAGATCACGGCGGCGTGGCCCGCGGCGGTGGCGACGGAGGTCGGGAGCGTGACCGTGACCAGCATCATCGCCACGTTGGAGGAGGCGATCAGGCCGGCGGTGGGGCCGGCCGCCCAGGCGAGCCCGGCCAGGAAGGTCCACAGGAGCAGGAGAACGAGGAACGCGAGCGTGTGGGCCCCGGTGAGGTAGCCGGCGAAGGTCGACACGGCGAGGCTCGCCCCGGAGGCGAGCGCGAGGGTGGGGCGGGGACGCCAGGACCGCTGGAAGGTGGCGATCGCCGCCTGGAAGGCCCCGAAGGCCGAGGACACGGCGACGGCCGGCCCGAAGAGCGCGAGCGCCACCCCGACGACGAGCGCGAGGCCGAGCGCCCCCCGCGCGGCCACCAGAGGTTCGAGCCGCCGCCGCTCGACGGCGAACCCGGAGCGGGCGGTCTGCTTCAGGGCGCGGAGCCAGCTCATGGCCCGAGCGTATCCAGGCGGGGGTCGTATCGGGCATTTCGGCCCGCCGGGGGTGGCTGGAGGCAGGGGCGACCCCAAGGCGGGGGCCCTGCCGGGCCGGGCGGAGGCGGGAGCGCCGTGGTGCCGGGCGGAGGCGGGAGCGCCGTGGTGCCGGGCGGAGGCGGGAGCGCCGTGGTGCCGGGCGGAGGCGGGAGCGCCGTGGTGGGCCGGCTCAGGGCGCCTGCCCGGAGGGACAGGCCTCCCGGCGCCGGTCCCGCCGCTCACCCCCACCCCGGGACGACAGGCCCCTACGGCAGGCGAGGCCGGCCCGGGTGGAGGCCGGCGCGGTCGGCGGCGGTGGCGCCGTGGGTCCAGCCGGCCTCGTCCCAGGCGGCGCGGACGCGGGTCGTGCGGGTCTCCGGGAAGAGCTGGTCGGTGCGGGCCGCCACGGCCACCTCGCGGCTCGCGAGGGCCGGGAGGAGGGACGGCGCCTCGGAGGCGACCCGCCGTGAGGTCGCCGACAGCCGCGCGCCGAGCCGGTTCGCGTACGCGAGCAGGAAGGACTGCCGGAAGGACTTCGTGCGCTTGCGGCCCGCCGCCCGCTGCTCCGCCTCCGCCCGCGTCATCGCCGCCGTGCCCTGCACCAGCAGCGAGGTGTAGAGGAGTTCCACCGGGTCGAGGTCCGCCTCGAAGCCGATCACCGTCGAGAAGCCGTACGCCTCGTTCCACACCGCCCGGCAGTGGTTCGCCGTGGCCACCGCGTCCAGCAGGATCGCCTTCGCCTGCTCGTACGGCGGCTCCACCCCGATCCGGATCGCGCCGGGCGTCTCCGGGGAGGGCGCGCCCGCCGCGAGGGAGGCCTCGTCCAGGCTGTGCCGGGCCATCAGTTCCTGGGCCTTCGCCGTGAGCGCCTCCGCCTCCTGCGGGTAGCCGGTGGCCTCGGCCTTCGCCAGCAGCGCCCTGATGCGGCTGAGCATCCGGGGCTCCCCGGCCGCGGCGGGCGGCAGGACGTCACCCGGCACCGGCCCGACCGCGTCCAGGCGCGGCAGCCGGACCAGCAGCCGGTAGAGCTCCAGGACGGCCGTCGCGTACGAGAAGCGGTCGGCCGTCCAGCCCGGCGGCTCCAGCTCGTCCAGCTGGGCCCGCCAGCGGCGCGGGAGCGTCCCGTACCGGGCCGTCTCCTTCGCGATCAGGCCGGACAGGAGACGGACGTGTTCGTCCGACAGCTCGCGCCGCACCACGCGCGCCAGGTCCGCGGGCTGCCAGCCGCGCTCCCACAGGGTCCGTACGAACTCCTCGCCCTGTCGCGCCAGTTCGGCGTCCGCGCCCGGGTCGGCGGCGAGCCGGGACGCGGCCGTGTCGAGGGAGTGGTCGTCCCGGGTGTGCAGGGCGGCCCGCAGGGCCTGTGCGACGGTGGTCGCCTCGGTGCGCCCCTCCGACATGGCTGTGCCTCCTTCGGCGGTCCTGTCCGTCTCGGCACGATGGTCTCAGGCGGCGGGGGCGCGGGGGCCGCGCGGGCCTCGGAGGTAGGCCTGGCCCTACCCCCGGGACGCCCGGCAGTGGCCGTGACCGGGACCGGCCGAAACGGTTCGCTGGAGCCATGACCACCACGCCGACCACACCCGACCCGCCCGCCACCCCGGCCCCCCGTGTCCCCGGCCTGCCCGCCGCGCCGGCCGCGCCCGTGGCCGTACGCCTCCGGGGCCTCGTCCGGCGGCACCGGGACGTCCGCGCCCTCGACGGCGTCGACCTCGACCTCCCCGCCGGCACCTTCACCGCCGTCATGGGCCCGTCCGGCTCCGGCAAGTCCACCCTGCTCCGGTGCGCGGCCGGGCTCGACCGGCCGACGGCGGGCAGCGTGGAGGTCGGCGGCGTCCGCCTGGACGGCCTGGGCGAGCGGCGGCTGACGCTGCTGCGGCGGGACCTCATCGGTTTCGTCTTCCAGTCCTTCAACCTCCTCCCCTCCCTGACGGCCGCGCAGAACGTGGCCCTCCCGCTCCGCCTCGCCGGCCGCCGCCCGTCCCGCCACGAGGTGCGGGAGGCACTGGCCCGCGTCGGCCTCGCCGGGCGGGAGCGGCACCGGCCCGGCGAACTGTCCGGCGGGCAGTGCCAGCGGGTCGCCGTCGCCCGCGCCCTGATCACCCGCCCGGCCGTCCTCTTCGCCGACGAGCCGACCGGGGCGCTGGACTCGACGACCGGCCGCGAGGTCCTGGACCTGCTGCGCGGCCTGGTCGACGGCGGGCAGACCGTCGTCATGGTCACCCACGATCCGGTGGCGGCGGCCCGCGCGGACCGGGTCGTCCTCCTGGTCGACGGGCGGGTCACCGGCGAGCTGCGGGCGCCGACGGCCGGCGCCGTCGCGGCCCGCATGGCCGCCCTGGAGAGCGCCCCGGGAGCCTCCCGGGAACGTGCCGGTGAGACGTCGCGGGAGGTTTCGGAGGCGGGCTGGTGGCAGGGCCCGGTGGAAGACCCGTGGGAGGGTCGCGGCGCGGGCCCGGTGGCGGGCACCGGAAAGGACACCGCCCCGGCCGGAACCACCGGCGCCGGTCCGCGCGTCACCACGGGAGCGGCGGAGGGCGCGGAATGCTGAGCGTCGCCGCCGCCGGGCTGCGCGCCCGCTGGGCCTCCCTCCTCGGCGGGTTCCTGGCCCTCGCCCTCGGCGTGGGGCTGCTCGTCACGACGGGCCTCGGACTCTCCGCCACCTTCCGCGCGCCGGACCGCGCCCCCGAGCGGTTCGCCTCCTCGCCCGTCGTGGTCCAAGGGCAGGACCGGCTCACCCTGCCCGTCCGGCGCGGGCCGGGCACCGCGACCGTGTCCCGGCCGCTCGACCGTCCACAGCCTGTGGACAGCGAACTGCTGCGCGAGCTGCGCGCCCGCTGGACCGTCACCGCCTCCGGCGGGCCCGACGCCGTGGGCGTGGACGCCCCGGCCGCCGGCGTACGCGCCCTCGTCGGCGATCGCGCCCGGGTCCTCACCGGCGCCGACCGCCGCCGCGCCGACCCCGGCCACACGGCGGACGCCGAGGCGCTCACCGGCCTCAACGCCCTCCTCGGCACCTCCGGCGGCGTCGCCGTCTTCGTCTCCGTCTTCGTCGTCGCCTCCACCTTCGCCTTCGCGGTCGCCCTGCGCCGCCGCGAGTTCGGCCTCCTGCGCGCGGCCGGAGCCACCCCCGGTCAGGTCCGCCGGCTGCTCCTCACGGAGGCGGCGGCGGTGGGCGCGCTCGCCTCGGCGACCGGGTGCGTCCTCGGCTCCCTCGGTGCGCCCGTCCTCGCCCGGACGCTGGTGGAGCAGGGACTGGCACCCGCTTGGTTCAGGGCCGGGGACGCCGCCTGGCCGTACCACCTGGCCTTCTGGACGGGGCTGGCCGTCGCCCTCAGCGGGGCCGCCGCCGCCTCCCACCGTGCCGGGAGGACCGGCCCCACGGCCGTCCTGCGCGAGGCCGACGTCGACGCCGGCGCCCTCCCTGCGGGCCGGGCGCTGCTCGGCGCGGGGCTGCTCCTCACCGGGGCGGGGCTGCTCCTCCACACGTACGCCACCGACCCCTCCGCGCTGCTCAAGCGCAAGACGTACACGACCCTCCCGATGCTGCTCATCGGCGGCACGGCCCTGCTGGCGCCGCTGCTCGTCCGGCCCCTGACCCGCCTGCTGCCGGCGGGCGGGGCGGTCGGCACGCTCGTACGGGAGAACAGCCGGGCCGCCGTGCGCCGCACCGCCGCCGTCGCCGCGCCCGTCCTGGTGGCCGTCGCGCTGGCCGGGACGCTGTTCGGTTCGGCGGCGAGCGTGACGCGGGCCAGGGGCGCCGAGGCCCGGGAGGCGACGGCGGCCTCGTGGGTGGCGACGGGCGAGCGGCTGCGGCCGGTCGCGGCGCCACCCGGGACCGTGGTGTCCGCCTCCGGGGCGACCACCCTCTTCGTACGGGAGGGGGCCGAGGCGGTCGTACGGTACGTGGCCCGTGCCGTCGACGACCCGGCGGCCTTCGCCGAGCTGGCCCGGCTCCCGGTCGTCGCGGGTGACCTGCGCGACCTGGACGACCGGTCGATCGTCGTCCACGAGGAGTTCGAGCGCCGCCGGGTCGGGGAGTCCGTCGACGTGTGGACGGCGGACGGGCGGGGTCCGGTACGGCTCCGGGTGGCGGCCGTCCTCGCCCGCGGCACGGGCGGCAACGGGCCCTACGTCACGCGGGCGAACGCCCCCGGTTCGGCCGTCGACCGCATCGAGGCGGGTGGCGGCGAGGAGGAGGCGGTCACGGGCGCCCTGGCGGCGAGCGGCGGGCAGGTCGCGACCGTCGCGGCGCGCACGGCCGCCGACCACCCCCCGAGCAGCCCGCAGGCGCGGGCCGGCCTGGCCCTGGTCCTGGGCATCGCCGTCGTCTACGCGCTGATCGCGCTCGTCAACACGCTGCTCATGGCGACCTCGGTACGCGGCGGGGAACTGTCCTCGCTCCGGCTCGCCGGCGCCACCCGCGCGCAGACCGTGCGGGTCGTGGCGGGCGAGGCGCTGTTCGCCGTGGCGATCGGGACGGTCCTCGGCCTGGGGGTGACGGCGCTCTGCCTCGGCACCCTCGGCGCGGGCCTCGCCGCCCTGTCGGCACCGACCGCCCTCGCCCTGCCGTGGGCCACGGTCGGCGCGGTGGCCGTGACGTGCGCGGCGGCCGCGGTCGCGGCGGCGGCCCTCCCCGCGTGGCGCCTCACGCGCTGAGCGGCCATGGTGGGACACGGGGCGGTGACCGGGGTCGGAGCCGGGTCACCGCCCCGCCCCGTGGGGTCCGGCGTCCCGGCCCCCCCGGTCGCGCCCCAGGTGGACGCGGGGCGGATGCCCCTGGTCACCGGCGGTGGGGGTTGAGAGGATCCGACCGCCGTACACGCAGGAGCACGACCGTGGAGGGGTGACCATGTACGCGACCCGACTGGGTGACGACGGGGCGGAGCTGCGTCCGCTCGAACCGTGGCAGGCCGGGGAGTTCCTGGCGCACATGGACCGGGGGCGGGAGTTCATCGGCGCGCGCAACGGGCTGCCGGACGTCGTGAAGGACCTCGAGTCGAGCCGGGCGTTCCTGCGGGCGTACGCCGAGAAGGCGGCCGCCGACACGGGCCGCATCCATGGCATCTGGCTCGACGGCACCCTGGTCGGCGCGGTCATCCTGCGCACCCTCGACGTCTCCGCGGGAGTGGCGGAGGCGGGCTGCTGGCTCGAACCCGCCGCGGTGGGGCGCGGATTGGTGACCCGGGCGGCGCGGAAGCTCATCGGCTGGGCGATCGAGGTGCGGGGCGTCCACCGGGTGGAGTGGGTCGTGTCCGCCGACAACGAGCCGAGCATCGCGGTCGCCCGCCGGCTGGGCATGAAGCGGGACGCCGTCCTGCGGGAGAGCTACCACTACCGGGGCCGGCGGATCGACGAGGAGGTCTGGTCGGTCCTCGCCCCGGACTGGCACGCCGCCGCCGGGCCCCGGCCCCGCTGAGCAGCGGACCCGGCCCGGCCTGAGGGACACCGGGGCCGGACCGCGACACCGGCCCCGGAGCGCCGGCGGGCGCCCCGCCCCCTACGGGACCAGCACCAGCTTCCCCCGCGCGTGGCCCGATTCGCTCAGGTCCTGGGCCCGGGCCGCCTCCTTCAGGGGGAGGGTTTCGGCCAGGCGGACCCGCAGGGTTCCCCCGGCCGCGGCGCGGGCCTGGGCGGTGAGCCAGGACCGTACCGACTCCCGGTCCGCCATCAGGCCCGAGAAGGCGATGCCGTGCTCCGCCGCGTCCGGCGACGCGATCGTCACGATCCGCTCCTTCGCCGCCCGGCCCTCCCCTCCCAGCAGGCCGATCGCCACCGGCAGCACCCCGTGCCCGGCCGCGTCGAACACCGCGTCCACCCCCTGCGGGGCCGCCGCCCGTACCCGCTCGGCCAGCCCGTCCCCGTACGCCACCGGAAGCACGCCCAGCTCCCGCAGGTACGCGTGGTTGCCCTCCGACGCGCTGCCGACGACCGTGATCCCGTCCGCCGCCGCGAGCTGCGCCGCCACCGTCCCGACCACGCCCGCCGCCCCGTGCAGGAACAGCGTCTCGCCCGCCCGGACCCCGATCAGGTTTAGGACCCGGCGGGCCGTCTCCCCCGCCACCGGCAGGCTCGCGGCGGCCTCCCAGGAGAGGCCGGCGGGCTTGGGCAGGACCAGGTCGGCCAGCGCGTACCGGGCGTAGGCACCGGTCTTCGTCCAGCCGAACACCTCGTCCCCCACGGCCAGCCCCGTCGCCTCCGCCGCACCCGCACCGAGCGCGTCGACCCGGCCCGCGAACTCCAGCCCCGGCACCGCGGGAAACGTCGTCGGGTAGAACTCCTCCACCCATCCGTAACGGCGCTTCCAGTCCACCGGGTTGACCCCGGCCGCCACAACCTCGACCCGCACCTCGCCGGGCCCCGGCTCCGGCACGGCCGCGTCCGTCACGTGGCGCAGCACCTCGGACCCGCCGAACTCCTCGTACACGATCGCTTCCATCGTCCCCTCCACAGCGGCCCGTTCGTCCGCGACAGCCCCAGCCTGCGCCCCGGACCCGCCGCGCCCCGCCCTCCCGACGGCCAGTCGCACCTGGCCGAAAGAACGGCCGCCCGGGCGGGCCGCTTCACTAGGCTCCCGACCATGGACGCGCTCACGCTGACCACCGCGTACGAGATCCTCCGGCAGCCGCTCGGCGACATCCTGCCCCGGGTCTCCGCCGCCCTCGCCCCGATCGTCCCGCACGTCGGCGCCGCCGAACTGTCCACGCACTGCGCCCACTCCCCCTTCAAGACGGCCGGCGGTACGGAGCTGCTCACCGCCGCCGAACTGGCACCGCTCCTCGACGCGGGCGTGCCGGGGAAGCCCTGGCAGGGGACGGCCACCGTCGGCGGCAGGGAGCGGGCGGTCGTCGCCGTCGCCAGCGACGCCACCCTGCGCGGCTCGGTCCTCGTGCTCGTGCGGGAGAACGGCTCCGCCCCCGCGGGCCCGGACGAACTCGCCGTCGCACAGGCCCTCTGGGACCTGGTGACCAGCCACTTCGACCGGTTCGCCAGCGAGGCCCTGCCGGGTGCGCTGGCCCGCTCGCGGACGGCGGCCGACACCCGGGCGCGGGTGATCGCCGAGCTGACGGCCACGCACGCGGCGGCGCTCTCCGGCGTCCTCGCCGTGCTCCGCAGCCGCGCCCTGGACGACACCACGGCCCGCGCGACCGCCACCGACCTGGCCGCCACCGCGCTCGTCGAGACGCGGTCCGCGTGGCACCGCGACCGGGCGCTCGCCGAGGAGCCCGCACAGGAGGCGTTCGGGCGGCTGGCCGACGAACTCCGCCCGCTGCTGCGGCACAGCCCCGTCCGGCTCGACCTGGGGGCGCCCGACTCGGCGCGTTCCCTCCCGGCGGATGTGGCCCACAGCGCGCGGGCGATCGTCCGCTCACTCCTCCTGATCGTCCTGGAGCAGGAGCCGGTGCGGCGGGTCCACGTCGGCTGGCAGCTGACGGAACAGGAGCTGCGGGTCGCCGTGCGGGACGACGGGCCGGGCGCCCTGTCCTCCTGCGAGGTCGGCGCGGGCACCGTCCGGGACCGCCTGGAGGTGCTCGGCGGACGCCTCGACGTGGACTCCGTGCCCGGGTGGGGCACCACGCTGACGGCGGTGATCCCGCTGGCCACCCCGCAGGCTCCGGCGGAGGCCGCGCACCCGCTGGCCGGACTCGGCGAGCGGGAGGTGCAGGTGCTGCGGCACCTGGCCCTCGGGCACCGGAACCGGCGGATCGCGCAGGAGCTGCACATCAGCGAGTCGACGGTGAAGTTCCACGTGGCGAACATCCTCACCAAGCTGGGCGTCGCCTCGCGCGGCGAGGCCGCCGCCCTCTTCCACGCGGCGGCCTGAGACCGCGCGGCCCCGCCCGGTGGCGGTCCTGACCGGTGGCGGTCCTGATCGGTGGAGTCCCGGCGGCGCCTTCGCGGGGCTGTCAGTGGCGGGTGCCAGACTCGCACCCATGAGCGAGAGGTGGGCGCTGGCCGCCGAGCCGGAAGGGGACGGCGTGCTGCTCGTCCCCCTCGGGCCGGACGGGCTGCCCGCCGGCGAGGCGCGGCGCGCACCGGACGCGGTGACGGCGGTGCGGTCCCGGCCGGAGGTCGCCCGGTGGGTGTGGCGGTCGACGGCCGAGGTGTATCCGCGGCTGCTCGCCGCCGGGGTGCGGGTCGAGCGGTGCTACGACGTCGAGGCGGCCGAGCAGCTGCTCCTCGGGCACGAGGGGCGCCTGGGCGAGCCCCGCTCGGCGGCCGCGGCCTGGGCGCGCCTGCGGAACGCGCCCGTACCACCCGACCCTCCGCAGCGCGGCGCCGAACCGGGCACGCAGGCCTCCCTCTTCGAGCCGCGTCCGGCCGCGCCCGTCCCCTTCGAGGGGCTCCTCGCCGTCTACGCGGAGCAGCAGCGCCGGCACGACCGGGCCGAGCATCCGGGCCGGATGCGGCTGCTCACGGCCGCCGAGTCGGCGGGAATGCTCGTCGCCGCCGAGATGCACCGGGCGGGGCTGCCGTGGCGGGCCGACGAGCACCGGGAGCTGCTGCGGGAGCTGCTCGGCGAGCGGTACGCGGGCGGCGGGGAGCCGCGCCGGCTGGCCGAGCTGGCGGACGAGGTGTCGGCCGCCTTCGGCCGCCGGGTCCGTCCGGACCTGCCCGCCGACGTGGTGAAGGCGTTCGCGCAGGCCGGCATCCGGGTGCGGTCCACGCGCCGCTGGGAGCTGGAGGAGATCGACCATCCGGCGGTGAAGCCGCTGATCGCCTACAAGAAGCTGTACCGGATCTGGACGGCGCACGGCTGGTCGTGGCTGGCGGACTGGGTGCGCGACGGCCGGTTCCGGCCGGAGTACGTGCCCGGCGGCACGGTCAGCGGGCGGTGGACGACGAGCGGCGGCGGGGCGCTGCAGATCCCGAAGGTGATCCGGCGGGCGGTCGTCGCGGACGAGGGCTGGCGGCTCGTGGTCGCGGACGCCGACCAGATGGAGCCGCGGGTGCTGGCCGCGATCTCCCGGGACCCCGGGCTCATGGAGGTGGCCGGGCACCCCGACGACCTGTACACGCGCCTGTCCGACCGGGCGTTCTCCGGCGACCGGAACCACGCCAAACTCGCGCTGCTCGGCGCGATCTACGGCCAGACCAGCGGCGACGGCCTGAAGAACCTGGCGGCCCTGCGCCGCCGCTTCCCGCGCGCCGTGGCCTACGTCGACGAGGCGGCGAAGGCCGGCGAGGAGGGCCGGCTCGTACGGACCTGGCTCGGCCGGACCAGCCCCCGGGCGGTGGGCGCGGGCGAGGACGAGGAGGCCGGCATCCCGCAGGAGGCGGCGGACCTGCCGGCGGAGGACGGCGGACCGGGGTCCGGGTTCACGCCCGGGTACGCCTCCGGGAACGCGCGGGCGCGCGGCCGGTTCACCCGCAACTTCGTCGTCCAGGGCAGCGCCGCCGACTGGGCCCTGGTGATGCTGGCGGCGCTGCGGCGGGCGCTCGCGGGGATGCGGGCCGAGCTGGTCTTCTTCCAGCACGACGAGGTGATCGTGCACTGCCCGCGTCAGGAGGCGGCGGCCGTGGCGGAGGCGATCCGGGAGGCCGGGGACGAGGCGGGGCGGGTCACGTTCGGGGTGACGCCGGTGCGCTTCCCGTTCACGACGGCCGTGGTCGAGCGGTACTCCGACGCCAAGTAGGCGGCGCGCTCCCGGCGGGGGGAGGGGGACGCGGGCCGGAGGAGACCCCACCGCTCCTCCGGCCCGCGTACGGGCGGGTCGCCCCCGGGCGATCCCCGGGCGGGCCGATCGCCAGGACCGCCGGGGCCGCCCGGGGCCGCTACTTCGCGGACAGCTTCTGCCACTTCGGGCTGAGCGCGATCCTCTTCAGCTCCTCCGTCGTCAGCGCGGGCTCGGGCCGCGTGGCCGCCTCGCGCTGGCTGCCGGCGTTGAAGGCGGAGACGACGACCCGGAAGCCCGCGGGCGTCATGGTGTCGACGGTCCACCAGACGACGCCCGCGCCGCCCTTCTCCCCCGGCCGCTTCTCGACCTTGACCAGACGCCCGTCGGGCAGCGTGGTGACCTCCCCGGTGCCGAAGAGGCTGCTCCGTACGTCGCTCATGTCCGGCTGGACGTTGATCTCGATCAGGCTCTTGCCCCGGCCGTCGTCCACGACGGCGTAGCCGTAACCGGCGTCGCCGCCCTGGTCGGTGACCTCGACGTCCGCGGGCAGCAGGGAGCGCAGCGCCGCCTGGAGGGCCGGGCCGCTGGGCTCGGCGGGCCGCCCGGGGTCCGCCGTCGGCTTCCGCACCGGGAGGACGGGCAGGCGCTCCAGCAGCGGCTTCCACGCCTCGGCGGTGACGAGGGCCTTGAGCTGGCGCGGGGTGAAGGGCGGGTCGGCGCGGGTGACGGCGGCGCCCTTCTCGGCGGGCGCGTTGTACTCGCTGGCGTCGACGAGGAAGTTGTCCCGGGTGAGCAGGACCGCGCGCCAGACCTTCGTGTCCACGTGCCGGTCGGGGTACTCGTAACCCTGGAGGACCATGAGCCGGGAGCCGTTCGGCAGCCGCTCGGTGGTGCAGGAGTCGTACCCGGTGTGGATCTTGGAGGGGCAGGTGACCTGCCCGGCGCCCGCCTCTCCGTCGCCCTGGGCGCGGTACAGCCCGACCGTGACGGCCGCCCGGCCCCGGCCGTCGTCGTACACGCCGGAGACGTGGTGCCCGGTGCCGCCCGCGTTCATGATCTGCCAGGTGCCGGCGGGGGCGTGGTCCCTGAGCACGGTGGCCAGGTCGTCGACGGGGATCGTGGCCCGGTGCGGGTCCTTCTCGCCCGGCACCCCGGCGGTGGCGTCGCCGGGGGCGGTCGGCACGTCCGCGGGCCGCTGGGCCACGGCCGCCGGGGCGCCGCTCCGGGACGGTGCGAACAGCCCGGCGCCGTGGACCCCGCCGGCGGCGACCGCGACGAGGGCGAGCGCGCCGCCGGCCGTCGCGAGGCGGCGGCGGACGAGGCGGCGGCGGCCGCGGCGCAGCCCGCCCGGGACCAGCTCGGGGCGGTTGTCGGCGGCGAAGGCGGCGCCGGTGGTGCGCAGGACGGCGCCGAGTTCGTCCTCGAAGTGCCCGGACCGGTCATTCCGGTCGAAAGGGTCAAGGGGGAGGTCGTCGTGAGGCATGCCGAGATCACCGTTTCCGGTCGGTGGGTGGAAGAGTACGTGTCGGCGGGCCCGAGCCGGCCTGCGCGGGCCCGGGAGCCGGCGGGCGGTGCGGGTGCGGGGGCTCAGCGGGCGGCGAACTCCGCGAGGGTGCCGCCGAGCCGGCCCCGGAGCGTGGCGAGCGCCCGGCTGCACCGGGTGCGTACCGCCGCGGAACTCACGTGCAGTGCGTCGGCGGTCTCCTCGATGCTGCGGTCCTCCCAGTAGCGGAGGACCACCACCGCCCGGTCCTTGGGCGCGAGGCTCGCCAGGGCGTCGAGGAGCGCGATCCGCAGGGCCGGGTCCTCGCCGTTGTCGGGGGCGCGGTCGGGCAGCTCGCCGAGCGGGCGCTCGGTGGCCGACCGGCGCCGCTGGTGCGTGAGGAAGGTGCGGACGAGAACGGTCTGGGCGTACGCGGCCGGGTTGCCGACCCGGTGCATCCGGCCCCAGAGGGCGTACATGCGGCCGAGGGTCTCCTGCGTGAGGTCCTCGGCGAGATGGGTGTCGCCGCTGGTCAGCAGGCATGCGGACCGGTACAGGTGGCCCGATCGTGCGGAGGCGAACTCCAGGAATCCGTCCGCGCGGGACTTCCTCATGCCCCTCCCTTCCCTCGCGGTCGCCCGGCGTGATCGCCGTACACCTGACTGACGCGACGGCGGAGGGGAAATGTTTCAAACAGGCCCGCGATTTTCGGGAGACAGTGCCTTTGGGACGTATCCGACGAACCGGTACGGGGTAGGCCTGTCGGTATGAACACTCTCAGCGCAGCACAGAACCTGGCCGCTGGAGTCTGGCAGTCGGGCCTCGGCCAGTTCCTCGCCGGTCTGATCGTCGTGGTGGTCCTCATCGGAGCCGTGTGGATCGGCTTCCGGATCCGTGACCGCGAGCCCGGGCCGCCGAAGCCCGAGGAGCAGCCGCGCCGCCCGGAGACCGACCGGCTCCCGGGTGAGATGTCCGAGTACCGCCGGCCGGCCGAGATGCCGCAGACCGACGGCGAGCACCGGCTCATGCCCTACCAGCTGAAGGACTCCGGCACCTCCGGTACCGAGACCTCGCCCGAACCGCCGAGCGAGGAGAAGCGCAAGTGGGGCGGCATCTCCAGTGGCGGGTTCGGCAGCGGGGGCACGGGCCACGGCGACTGAGGCCGCCGCCGGCCGCCCGGGCGCACCGGCCGCCCCGCCGGAGCATGACGCCCCCGCGCTCCCGCCCCGCGCCCCGGTCACGCAGGGCGCCCCACCCGGCCCCGGACGAGGCACCGCCCTCGCCGGGGCCGGGGCGTTCCCGCGCCCTCCCGGGCAGGGGCGCTCCCGCCGCTCCGAGCCGGTCGCGCCGGGGCCCGCGCCTCAGCCGCCGACCGCCCGGCCCGCGCGCTCGGCGACGTGCGGGGGCGGGGCGATGCCCGGCGCCAGGACCGGGTCGGGGACGGGCGCCCCGAAGGTGGTGACCACCGGCAGCTCGCCCGCCCACAGCCCCAGCGCCGCGTCCTGCGAGTCGCCGTCGTCCGGCGGGCCGCTGCGCGTCTTCACGGAGGCCTCCGTCAGATCGAGGGCCAGCAGCGCGGTCGCGGCCAGCTCCTTGCGGCTGGGCCGCCGGGCGTACTCCCACTGCCCCGGTGCGCACCGCTCGGTGAGCGCCCGCAGACCGCGGAGCTTCTCCTCCGGGTCGGTGACGGCCACCGGCACGCCGTAGATCATCGCGGAGCGGTAGTTGACGCCGTGCTCGAAGACCGAGCGGGCCAGCACGAGGCCGTCGACGTGGGTGACGGTGACGCAGACGGTGGCGTCCGGGGCCTGGACGAGGCTCCGGCTCGCGACCGAACCGTGCAGGTAGAGCCGGTCGCCGTCGACGCCGTACACCGTGGGCACGACCATGGGCACCCCGTCGACCGTCACCCCCAGGTGGCAGAGGAAGCCGGCCGCGAGCACGGCGTCCAGGTCGGCCCTGCGACGGCTCCCCTTCTGCCGCATCCGGCGCAGCCGGGTCCGTTCGGTGACCTCCAGTTCGTCACCGGGTGTCGGGCTGGGCGTGGCGGTGCTCATGATCCCCCTCGGGCGGTTCCCCGCGACCTGACCGGTCGCTCACCCGTGTTTGTACGGGCCGTCCGCCGGTCGCCGCCACCGCCGCCCATCTGTCGGAACGCCCGGCCGTCCGGTGCGGCCGGGGACGGGAAGGACATGGGAGGACCCCCGCCCGCAAGGTGATCCACCTCACATTGGGATCAAGCCGCGGTGCGCCGGTTTTACCCGGGCATTACAGTGCATCCCACCATCGGACGCGCCTTCCACGCCTGACCAGCGGGGACGCCGCACCGGTATGCACTCAGAGCTGGGGGAGCTCGAATGGTGGCAGCAGGCATGCAGGTCCTCGGGATCTCCGCGCTGGAGGAGAGCGTCTATCGCCACTTCCTGCGGAATCCGGACACCACGGACGGCGACATCCACGTCCTGCTCCGGGCCGAACGCGAGGCCGTGGCCGCCGCGCTGGACCGCCTCCGCGCCCTCGGCCTGCTCTATCCGACCGACCGGCGCACCGTCTGCCCGACCGATCCGGCCATCGCCGTCGACCGGCTCACCGACCTCCGGCTGCGCGAACTGCACGAGGAACTCCAGCGGGTCACCCGCTCCCGGCACCTCGTCACGGAACTCCGCGACGAGCAGTGCCCCGCCCGCTCCGCGCCGCAGGCCGTCGAGCGCATGGAGAACGTGGCGCAGATCCGCAGCCGCATCGACGACCTCGCCTTCTTCGCCCGCGAGGAGATCCTCTCCGTCGAGCCGTACACCGCGCTCACCCCGGCGAACATCGAGCACTCCCGCCCGCTGGACATGCGCTGCCTCAGCCGGGGCGTCCGCATCCGGAACGTGGTGCTGCGCGAGGCGCTCGACGATCCCCTGACCGTCGGCTACCTGCGCGAACTCACCGCCCACGGCGCCCAGATCAGAGCGGCCGACGACCTCTCCGAGCGGATCCTCGTCTACGACCGGCGCACCGCGCTCGTCCCCGTCGACCCCGAGGACACCTCGCGCGGCGCCCTCGTCGCCCAGGAGACCGGCCTCGTCTCCGGCATCCTCGCCCTCTTCGAGAAGATCTGGTGCCAGGCCACGGACCTGGCGTCGGTCATCGAGGAACCGGAGGACAGCCCCGGCGGGCTGTCCGACATCGAACGGCAGGTCCTCACGTCCATGTGCCACGTCGGCAAGGACGAGATCGGTGCCCGGGACCTGGGCATGTCCGTACGGACCTACCGGCGCCACGTGGCCGAACTCCTCCGGCTCCTCGGCGCGTCCAGCCGCCCGCACGCCGCCCTGCTGGCGCGCGAACGCGGCTGGATCTGACGGCCGGGATCCGGTCCCGGAGGACGGACGGAGCCGGGCCGGAGCGGTCCGGCGGACCGGCCGGCGCCAGGCGACCGGGACACCCGGAGCGGAGCCGGCCGGTCAGGACACGGCCGCGCCCTGGAGGTCCTGGACCGCGCGGCGGACCGCCGCCGAGACCGGGGCGGCGCCGTCCGACAGGGCGGTCAGGCGCGGCTTGAGCGCCCTGCGCCGGTCCGACGACAGGGCCGTACCCAGCCGGCCGCCCGCATGGGCGAGGCCGGCCAGCAGGGCGAACCGGTCGCCGCCCGCGCCGGTCCCGTTCGCCTCGGCGGTCGCCACCACCGCCGCCCGTACCTCCGCCGCGGCGGCGAGACCGGCCGGGGTGAGTTCTGCCCGGTTCAGCGGGAAGACCCCGAGGACCCGGCTGGTGCTCTGCTCCAGGAGCCCGTCCTTCGCCATCCCCCGCAGCACCTCGTGGATCGACTCGCGGCCGTCCTTCCGCACCCAGTGCAGCCATTTCCGGCCCGGCTCCGCGGTCACCCGCTGCCACACGTGCCGCAGCGCGGCGTCCTGCGGGGCGTCACCCGCCGCCCTGGCCGTACCGTCCTCGTCCACCAGTTGCCCCCCGGCGAGAAGTTCGGCGAGAAGCGCGCCGCGGACCGCCGGGGCGAGGGACTGCCGGACGGGCAGTCTGCCGCCCTCCTCGTCGAAGGCGAGCAGGATCATGTCGGCTGCCAAGGTCATCACAGACGTTCCTCTCGTACGGGCCCCACGCCGGCCGTGTCCGCCGGCTTCCCGGCGGTCTTCCCCGCCAGCATCCCGAGCGCCGCTTCCTCACCGGGCGGGAAGCCCAGCCGGTTCATCACCATGTGCAGGTGGTGGAGCAACTGATGATCTCGCGCGCCAGGCGCGCGCAGGAGAAGACCGGCCACCGCGTCCGCGTGCGCCTCGATCCGGTCCCGCGCACCGGGCGCGGGCGGCCCCAGCTCCCGGACGCCCGCCGCGACCCGGCCGAGGAGCGGGCGCAGCTGCTCGCCTCCGGCCGCCATGCGCAACTGCCAGCCCCAGCGGGTGCGGTGGCGCACCCAGAAGACGTCCCGCTCCTCCGGGGTCAGCACCCGCTCGGCGAGCGCCCGCGCGAAGTGGACGGCGTGCGCGGCCCGTTCGTAGCGGCGGGGCAGCGCGGCCAGGTCCCCGCCGGCGCAGAAGGCGCTGTCGAGTCGGAAGACGCGCTCGGCGACGGCGACGCCGTCCGGGCCGCCGTACTTGGCCAGTTCCGGCGCGTACAGGGCCGGTACGACGCCCCGCGCGGGCGAGCCGGGCGGCAGCGTGCCGGGCAGCAGGCCGACCGAGTCCTCGGGCCGCTCCTCCAGCGTGTCGAGGAGGCCCGTGAGTTCCTCGCGGGCCGTGGCGTCCAGGGCGTCCACCGCGTCGCTCCCGGCGCGCAGCCGCAGCCGCAGGTGGTGGCCGGTGGCATCCCAGTAGCGCAGGAAGAACCACTCGTCGCTGCCGAGCCGCGCCGCCCGCTCGGCCAGCCACGGCACGAGGGTGCGGACCGCCGCGTCCATGCGCCCGGGGCCGCCGGGATAGACCCGTACGTACCACCAGTCCCGCTCGGGGACGCCCCCGCCGTCGGTCACGTTCATGCCTCCTCCTCCGGCCGCCGCCAGCGCAGCAGCGAAATGTGCTCGGCGGCCCGGGTGCCGCCCGCTCCGTCCCGCAGCGGGTGCGCGGACCGGTCCGGCAGGGCCTCGACCAGCCGCAGGTGGCCGGTGGCCGGGCCGGCCCACTGGGCGAGCACGGACAGCGAGAGCGGGGAGGCCAGCGAGACCCACAGCGGTTTGCGGTCCGTGCCCGCGCCCGGCTCGCCCGGCCCGAAGCCGGTCAGGCGGTGGACGAAGACCTCCTCGGGCAGGCCGTGGCGGCGCCGGAACTCCTCGGCGCGCAGCGCCGTCTCCGCGTCGCTCTCGCCGGGCCGGGGCAGCGGCAGCGCCGCCGCCGGGACGACCCAGGCGGCCCGGGAGGTGGTGACGCGGCCGAAGCCCGTACGGGGCATCGGCACGACCTCGTCACGGCGCTGCTCCTGGAGCGCGAACGGCAGCACGTAGTCCGAGTGCGGCGAGCCGTTCACCCACGGGTCGGCGAGCACGGCGAGCAGCCGGGCGAAGGGCGGGAAGAGGTGCGGCGGGACGAGGCCGAGGTAGGCGAGCCCGACCGGTGCGCCCGTGCGGTCACGCAGGGCCAGGGTGCCCTCGTCCGGATCGTGCGTGAGGACCGTGTCGGCCAGGTCGAGGCCGCCGTCCCCCGGGGTCTCGCCGGGCAGCAGCAGGGGCGGCAGCAGGCCCGCCGAGCGCGACTGGGCGGTGTTGACCTCCGTCCAGAGCACCAGCTCCCGGCACGCGCGGCCGGGCCAGCACGCCTGGACGTGGGCGTGCAGCCGGTCGCGGAAGCCCTCGCCGAGGAGGGGCCCGAAGCGGGTGACGAGCCCGCCCGTACCCGGGTTGAACTGGTTGACGACGAGGCGGTAGTCGCCGGCGCGGACCGCCGGGAGCCCGGAGGCGGCGAGCTGGAACAGCACGGCCGCGGCGGGCGGCGCGCTGCTCGGCCCGACCGGCAGCCAGGCCCGCTCGCCGGCGGTCTCCCGGGCGGCGCGGTCCGCGACGGCCGCCCGGTCCAGGTCGGGCTGGGAGTCGCCGTCGACGGCGATCCCCATGAGGAACCCGAGCACGTCGGCACAGGTGCCGCCCGGCCCGTACGCGGCGGTGAAACGGTCCACGAGGACGTCGTAGAGATGGGAACGGAAGAGGAAGGGCCGCATCCGGCGGCCGAGTTCGGTCAGGTCGGCACGGACCTCCGGCACGTCGAGCACGGCGGGCAGCGCGAGGTCCGCGGCCACGTCCTCGTACAGCACCTCCCCCGACTCGAAGCGGTCCAGGCCCGCCCGGCGGGCCCAGCGCCGGGCGGTGGCCCGGGCCCGGGTCAGCGTCTCGACGCGCTCCTCCTCCCCGGCCGCCGCGAGCGCGGCGGCGGAGTCCCGCAGCTCCCGCACCTCGGCGGCGAGGCCGCCGGGTCCCCCGCTCCCGGCCGCCGGGAGGGAGCCACCGTCCGCCCCGCCGGCCATCCCCCGCGGGTACGGGTGGTCCGCGAGCAGCTCCGCCACGGCGCCGACCGGGTCCTCGCCGCGCCGCCAGGGCGGTACGGGGCTGATGAGGCCGGTGTCGAGGAGCCGCCGGAAGCGGCGGAAGGGGTCGGAGCCGCCGAGCCCGGCGAGGAGCCCTTCGAGGCCGTGGTCGCCTTCGGGCGCGAAGGCGGCGAGCCAGGGCGCCGCGTGGTCGGCCTCCACGACCCGGTCCAGCCGCCAGGCCAGGCCGCCGTCGGCGACGGGCTCGGGGAGCAGGACGAGACCGGCGGGGGCCTCGGGCCCGCCGGGCCGGAGGGGTGCGAGCCGGTAGCGCAGCAGTCCGGCCGTGCCGGGCTCGCGGGCCAGGCACCGCACGGCGAGCTGCGCGAGCGCGGTGGCGGCGTAGCTGTGGGCGGCGGGCCGGGACCCGGCGGCGCCGGCGGGCACGCCGCCCTCGCCGACGGTGGTCAGCGTGGAGAACGGGCTCGTCTTCACGGCGGCCCGGGACACGTACGAGTACAGCGTCCGCAGGTTGCGGCTCTCGGCGGGACGGCGGCGCGGGCGACCGTGCCGCAGCCAGTCGGGGGCGGCCAGCGCGGCGGCCCGCGCGAAGCCCGGCTCCGCGAGGTGCGCGGCGAGCGCGGCGGGGACCGCCGCCCGGTCCCCCGCCAGCAGCGTGTCGAGGTGCCCGGTGGTCTCCTCGCACCGGCGGACGGCCGCCTGCCACCCGGCGAAGGCCTCGGCCGCTTCGGGCCCCGCCCGCTCGGCGAGCCGGGGCGGCAGGTCGTCGCCCCAGGGCAGCGCCCGCAGCCGGTGTACGGCCCGCTTGGCGGCCAGCACCGTGCGGCGCAGCGGCACCTCGTCGTCCAGGAGGGGCACCAGCGTGAAGCAGAGGTCCTCCAGGGCCGGCCGGAGCCGCTCCCGTACGGCACGGGCGTCGGCGGCCTCGGCCACGGCCCGGCGGGTGGCGGACGGCACGAGGTCCAGGGCCTCGGTGGGCAGGCCGCCCACCCGGGTGACGAGGGGGCCGGAGATCTCGGGGGCGGTGGCGGCCGGGGAGGGCGCGGGGGGCACGGCGATCGGGGCGGTCGGCGTGACCAGGCCGGTCGACGCGGTCGGGACGGTCATGGCATCGACCGTCCGACCAGGTCGAAGGACCAGACGAGCGACTGGATCACGAAGTAGGCGAGCGCCACGGTGTAGACGCTGCACACGATCCCGTACGTCACGTGCAGCCGGCGGCTGCGGGCCGGCATCCGCTCCAGGAAGCCCGGCAGCGGGCGGCCCAGCAGGCGGTGCTTGAGCAGGGTGAAGGCCCGGCCCCGGGCGTCCACGAGACCGAAGCCCGCCTCGAGTGCCGCGTAACCGTCGCTCGGCAGCATGGGGTTGACGTTGGTGACGAGGTTGAGCATCTGGAAGATCAGCAGCGCCCCGGCGACCTGGGCGAGCGGGCCGTCCGTGGTGAGGACGAGCAGGGCGGCGGCGCCGGTGAACCAGCCGTCGCTGAGCGGCCCGGCGAGGGCGAGCAGGACGCGTCCGCCACGGGATCGGACCCGGTAGGCGTCGGTGCGGTCCACGTACGCGAGCGGCATGAAGTAGAACAGCAGCGCCACCCCGAGGCCCCGGACGGGCACCTTCAGCACCTGGCAGACCATCGCGTGGGCGCTCTCGTGCACGAGGATCTGGAACAGCATCAGGCCGATCGCGACGAGCGTCCCGGTGCCGAGGAGGTCGCGGGCCGCAGGCGCCGCGGTGATCACCGCGTAGAGGCCGAGCAGGATGCCGAGGACACCGCCGCCGGCGAAGACGCCGACCGACAGCCGGGCCGGGACCAGGCGGAGCAGCCGGGCCACGGGCTCCAGGACCGCCGGGAGGGAACGGGTGAGGACGAAGCGGGGCATCAGCATGCTGGTGCCGAAGCGGCCGCCGGCGCGCTTCTTCGGGGTCTGCTCGGGCTCGCTGCCGACGAGGAGCCCGCTGCGGGTGAGCTCCCCGACGAACGTGTCGAGTTCACCGCGCACGCCCTCGGCGGGGACGCCCCGGCGCTCGGCCATGAGCGCCGAGAGCTCGTCCAGCGAGCGCGTCCCGTCGAACTGGCGGAGCAGGGCCGCGGCCGATCTGGTGAGCCGGTGATACGTCCCGCCCTGCGGGTCGAACACCAAGGGGTGGTCGTCCATCCCCCTGATGATCTCCAGATCCTCCCGGAGTTTGGGTGCAGTGCACACATCCACGGCGCGGTTCCTCCCTCCGCTGCGGCGGCCGGCCCGCTACCGTGCCGGGCCGCCTGGTTCTAACCTGGTGGGGTTCAGTCCGGTCCGGGAACAGCGGACCGGGCTGGGGGCCCTGGGCCCCGGGGTACTAGGACCACCCCGGAGCCCAGGGATTCGACCGGCGGGCCGGCCGTTCCTCGGTGGGATCAGCCGCCCTGGCTGGAGACGCTGCTCATGGAGCCGACGCAGCCGACGGGGCAGCTCGCGGAGCCGGCGCAGGCGCCGCAGAAGGCGGTGGTGAAGCCGGGGCTCACCGCGTCCTGCAGGACCTCCAGGTCCAGGGACTCCGACCACAGTTCGAGCTCGGTGTCGAGGTTCTCGTTCATGGCGTTCACTTCCTTTCTCGGGTTTCCTTCGGGTTCCTCGTCCGCCCGGACGGCGGGCGAGGGGGCATGGAAGGGGCGCCGCGAGGGCGCTCCGCTCTAGCCGAAGCTGGAGGCGCTCGCGGAGGAGGAGGCGGTGCTCGTCGGGCACGAGGCGGACGAGGCGGTGCTCGCGGTCGCCCAGGTGCCGAGGGCGACGCCTTCCTTGAGGGGCTCGAGACCGAGCGCGTCCGAGGCCAGCTCGTCGGCGGTCAGGTCCAGTTCGAGGTCGTCGAAGTCCTGCATGAGGGGTTCCCTTCAGGGGTGGTGGATGGTGGGTGTCCGCCACGTGGTGGGCGGGGCGGCCGGTGGCCGGGGCGGTCTTCCGGCGGACGGGGCCGGGTCAGCCCAGGGTCGACGCGGACGACGCGGTGGCCGCGGACGTGCCGGGGCAGGACGCGGTCGAAGCCGATCCGGCGCAGAAGAAGCAGCCGAGGGCGTTGCCCTCCGGGAGCTCCTCGATGGCCAGCTCGTCACCGTCGACGACGTAGAGCTCGAACTCGTTCTCCATGGTGTTGCTCTCCTCTCCGAGTGGGTGCGGTGCGGGGGGCCGGGCGGGCCGGCCGGTGGGTCAGCGGCTCATCCGTAGGTGGACGCGCTGCTGAGGGACGACGCGGACGTCGCCGGGCAGGACGCGGTCGAGGCCGATCCGGCGGACGCCCAGCTCGCGAGCGCGTTGCCCTCGGGCAGCTCCTCGATCGCCAGTTCCTCGGCGTCGACGGCGTACAGCTCGATGTCCTCCATGGAAGGCACCTCCTCAGGTGTCGTGGGGTGGTTCACGGGTCCCCCGCCCCGGACCGGGGCGGGAAGTCTCAGGGCGCCGACGGCGGCAGGCCGAGGGCCAGCGCGAAGATCTGCTGGCGGCTCGTTCCGTCGCTGAGCAGCGGGCCGCGGACGGCGGCCGGGATGAAGCCGGCGAAGACGCTGCCGACGAGGCCGTGGGCGACGCCGTCCAGCCACATCGCGTACGCGGCGGCGCCGGCGCGGGTCAGCAGCAGCCGGTAGCCGTGCCCGCCGTGGCGGTGGGCGGCGGCGTCCAGCGGGACGCCGAGGGAGACGATCGCGGCGGCGTCGGAGAACTCCGGCTGGAGCGTCATGCCGTAGCGGGCGGCTCCGGTGGGCAGTTCCATCACCGGGGTGAAGCCGCGCGTGACGGCGTCGAAGCGGTGGACGGCGGGCCGTATCCCGGTCAGCCGGTGGGCGACGACGGTCAGTTCGAGCGGCAGCTGTGCCGCCTCCCGGTCCCTACCGGCGTCCAGCTCCAGGGCGCGGGCCATGATGTCGGCGAGCAGTCCGGCCGGCAGGGGCTCGGGGGAGAAGCCGCGCAGCGAGCGCCGGTGCTCCAGGGTGGTCAGCAGGTCGTGGGGCGCGGCCGGGGGCGTGTACGGGGCGGCCGTCACGGCCGGTCCGAGCGCCGCCGGTACGGGGGCGGGCGCGGGGGCCGTGGCGAGGGCGGTCACGCCGGTCGCGGCGGGCGGCTGCTCGCGGAAGGACGCCAGCATGTCCAGGGCCAGTTCGTGCGGGGCGCTCACGGGGCTCCTCCCAGGTCGACGAGGGTGGTGATCGGTTCCAGGTCGGGGTCGATCCCCAGGGCCGCGCCCACCGCCGCGTCGTCCCAGCGGGTGCGGACGGCGCACGGCAGGTCCAGGGCGTGCGCGGCGGCGCGGAGCGTGGCGGTGGCGCAGCCGGCGTCGAGCAGGACGATCCGCAGGGCGAACGCCGAGTACTTCTTCGCCACCTTGGTGAAGTCGCCGGTGAGGACGACCGTCAGGGGCGCCTCGCCGGGCACCGCGCCCGGGTCGGCGGACAGCAGGGCCAGCCGGTGCGCGGAGGCCACGTACCCGTACACGCCGGGTCGCAGGCCGGGCACGTCGCGGACCACGAGGTGGGCGACGACGGAGCCGATGTTGCCGCCGCTCGCCGTCCAGCGCTGCACGCGGCCGGGGAGCACGGCACGGCGGCCCGCGGTGACGGCGAGGAGCAGGGCGGCGGTCGCGTCGTCGAGGCCGGTGGGCCGGGGGGAGCGCAGGAGCTCCAGCGGCGGTTCCGGGAGGGGGACGGCGGCGGCGACGGGCCAGGTCTTCTCGTCGTTCTGGAGGGCGATGTTCGAGGGCTTGTAGTGGGCCTGGTGGGCCTTGCCGTCGGCGTACGCGCGGGGCGGGAAGGCGATCGCCGCCTCGTAGCGCGCGGCGAGCGGCGGGTCCGCCGGGTCACCGCCGTGCGCGGCGGAGCAGTACGGGCAGCCGGGCCGGGTGGCGGCCGAGCGGCGCTGCTGGGAGAGGTCCGCCAGGTCGACCGTGCGCCACTGGGCGGGCAGCGGTCCGGGCGTGCTGCGGGAGAGCAGGGCGAACAGGTCGCGGGCGAACAGCGCGGCGGCCAGGTCGGCGTCACCGGGCAGCACCGGCCGGTCGTCGGCCGGGTCCTCGGCGGTGCGGCAGGCCAGGCAGGGCGTGAACGCCAGGTCCACGTACGGCCCGAGGTGCGCGGTGCGGCCGGTGAGCGCCAGGCGGAGGAGGGGGACGCCGGCCAGGGCGCAGGAGGCGGCGAGGGCCGCCGAGTCGTCCGGTCCGAGCCCGGCGGCGACCGCGAGGGTCGTCCCGGGTGCCGGTCCCCTGCCGGGGTCGGTGCCGGTGGCGGCCCGTACGAGCGAGTCGGTGAGGTGGCGGTGGGCGGCGGCGGCGAGCGGGCCGGTGCCGAAGACCTCGACGCGGGCCCGGGCCAGCCGGTCCAGGGCTTCCTCCCAGGCG
The DNA here is from genome assembly GCF_040302405.1 of Streptomyces sp. NPDC126503. Taxonomy (NCBI): domain Bacteria; kingdom Bacillati; phylum Actinomycetota; class Actinomycetes; order Kitasatosporales; family Streptomycetaceae; genus Streptomyces; species Streptomyces sp. NPDC126503. The sequence continues at coordinate 405,016 of NZ_JBEORS010000002.1, read as the reverse complement.
TGGTTCGCGCCGGTGGAGTCGCCGATGCGGGAGAGGAAGTCGGCCGTCGGGGCGGGGACGGCCGCGGCGCGGGCGGCCGACTCCGGGGGTGCGGCCTCCTCGATGAGGCCGCAGGTCCACAGCAGGGAGAGGGCCTTGAAGACGGTGGTGGCCGGGATGCCGAGGGCGCCGGCGACGTCCTCGTGGCCGCGGCTGCCGTCGAGCAGGGGCAGCAGGCGCGGGAGGAGGTCCCGGGCGGCGGCGCCGCGCAGCAGCTGCTTCTTGGGGGTTCCTTCGACGACGAGGGCCTCGGGCGTGTGGTGCAGGGAGAGCCCGCGCCGGAGCCTGGGCCGTGCCGGGACGTGGAACTGCGGGTCGTTCAGGGCGGCCGAGGCCATGGCTTCGGCGGTGATCACAGAGTGGTCCGGCATCGAGGCCTCCTTTCCGGTTCGGGACGTACGGGCGGGGCGCGCGGGAGGCGCGCGGGGCGCGGCGTACGGGCCGGTCGAGCGGTACGGGTGCGAGAGCGGGGCCGGGTACGCGGGCCTGGTACGCGTACGGGGTACGGGTACCGGCCGGGCGTACGGGGGCGGTGCGGCCCCCGGGCGGGCGGGGTCAGGGGTTCGGGCGGGGCGGCGGGCTCACCGGGACGACAGGGCCGCGAGGTCGGCCGCGAGCCCCGCGAACGTCTCCAGGCGGCTCTCGGCGGTGCGGGCCGGCCGGCAGCGGTCGCACCGGTCCACGGCGACGACGGCGGCGCTGGAGGTCGTGCCCTCCACGAGTCCGAAGACACGGACCGTGGCGCCGATCCCCTCCGCCGCGCCCGGCTCACCGGGCCCGGCCAGGGCCTCGCGCACCGCCTGGCCGGCGAGGCCCACGGCGATGGCGACGTGGTGCGGGGCGTACCCGGAGACCTGTTGCGCGCCGGTGTCCGCGCCGGTGGTGCGGTCGGTCGTCGGCGGGGTGTGCTGGGCGCGGCGGCGGGTGTAGCAGCGGTGGCACGCGGTGCGGCCGGGCACGACCACCGGTCCGCACCGCAGATCGAGGGGGCCGGCCTGGACGGGGAACCAGGGCCGCTTCCAGGTGTGGGCGGCGGCGTCCACCATGTCGGCCAGCACCTCGCGGTCCTGTCCGGCGGCCAGGACGATCAGGTCGCTGTCCGGCCAGAGGCTCGGGTGGGTGCCCTGGCTCACGTCGAGCACGGTGCTCCCGGGGTGGCGGGCGCCGAGCCCTTCGGCGACGGCCGCGCCGAACGCTCCCGCGGTGAGGATCAGCAGGCGCGGATCGGTCATCTTCGGACTCTCCTCGTCGGTGGTTCGCGGCAGGGGTGGGGGGGAGTGGGGGCGGGGCCGCGGGCGCCCGGTGGGCGTCCGCGGTCCGGCCGGTCAGGCGAAGGGCTGCGGGTGCGGGTTGATGTCGGCCTCGCCGCGCACCGGGTGCCCCATGGCGGCGGGAGCCGCGTACAGCCGGGGGTGCGCCAGGTAGCGGGCGCGGTGGACGAAGGACAGCGGCATGAGTTCCGGGACGAGCATCCGGACGACCGTGGCGCCGACCTGCGCGGCCTCGTCGGTGGTGAGGTCGACGCCGATGACCTCGCAGCCCCGGGCGTGCAGCCGTGCCAGCAGCCAGGCCAGGGCCGGCAGCGGCTCCTCGGACGGGGCCCGGGGGAGGTCGCGCAGCCCGTGCACCGGCCGGTCGCCCTCCAGGAGGAAGTCGAAGCGGTGGCGCTGGGACAGCGGGCCGGACAGCAGGGCGCCGTCCACGACGCTCACGATGTCCTCCTCCGCCATCGGTGTGCCGGAGGCGGTGGCGGCGTCCTTCTCGGCGGCCTTCGCCATGTGGCGCAGGGCGATCCGCAGCGAGGAGGCCTCGCGGTAGAGCTTGGCGATGCCCTTGCCGGGGTCCAGTTCCGCCGTCGCGGCCACGAGCTGGGCGATGACCCGGTCGTCGTCGGCCAGCTGCACCCCGTAGATGACCGGGATGCCGAGGTCGGTCGTCGCGTCGTACAGCTGGGTCCGCAGGTGGGGGCTGCTGCCCCGCTCCACGAAGGCCCGGAACTCCGGTGCCAGTTCGGCCGGATCGAACTCCAGCCGGGGCAGGCGCAGTCGCTGCAGCCAGGTCAGGGCGATGGCGTCGCGCTCGACGATCTCCAGGATGCCGTTGACGACGGCGGCGGCCGGGTCGGAGTGGGCGGCGCAGCCGGTGGAGACCGGATGGACGAAACGTTCCGCCATGGACTCGACCGGGTTCTTCAGCCAGACCTGCACGGCCGGCACGTACACCGGACGGTTGCGGGTGAAGGACCAGCCGCGGACCCAGCGCATCGGGCCGCCGGGGTCGGTGGCGACCAGGCCGCTGCGGGGGTCGGCCAGTTCGGCCGGCGAGCAGCGGGGCCACCGGTCGCTGGTGACGGCGTCCTCGCCGAGCTCGGCGGCGGTCGCCCAGATGATCTGCTCGGGATCCCGGGCGCAGGAGGAGTAGCGTTCCAGCGATTCGGCGACCGCGAGGTGCGCGGCCCGCTCCGGATCGAGGTCGCCACCGGCTCCGTCGAAGTTCCCCGAGCTGGGGTTGTGCTCCCAGCCCGTCTGTTCCCTGAGCACCTCGCCGGGGTTGCCGAGCGAGGCCGTGAAGATCGGGAAGTCGGGCTCGCCCTCGGCGACGGGGAGCCGGGTCACCCGGTTCACCAGGCCGTACGGGGAGGCGAGTTGGCCGATCCGCAGCAGGGACTCCGGTATCGGGGGGTGCCGCCGGTCCCGTCCGGCGCCCGTGTGCGCCGCGGTCGCCGTGCCCGTCACCGTCACCGTCGCGTCCGGCGCGTACAGCGCCTCCGCCGTGCCCGTCACCGCCGCCGTGTACGGGGTCGTCGTGTCCGCCGTCATCATCCACGCTCCGTGTCCCAGCGGAACGTCCGTGCCGCGAGGGCCGTGAGCCCCGCGGCCGTCGCCGCCATCACTGTCCAGTCCAGCCACAGGGCGTGGCGGGTGATCCCGCCGACCACGTCGTGGCGCAGGGCGTCTCCGAACATCGCCAGCGGGGTCCAGGAGAGCGGGCCCGCCACCGCGTCGGGGAGAAGTTCGAGGGGGAAGAGAAGTCCGGTGCTCATCAGCAGGACCGGGGTGAGCAGCCCGGAGATCGCGTTGGTCACCTCGGGCGAGGAGAGCAGTCCGCCGAGCAGGTAGCCGAGGGCCAGCAGCATCACCAGGCCGATGGCCGTGGTCAGGAGCAGCCGCAGCGTCGAGGCCGGTTCCAGGAGTCCGCCGGCGACGGCGCCGGCACCCATCAGGGCGAGCACGGCGAGTGCCAGCAGTCCCCGGCCGGGGAGCAGCGAGAGCAGGACGGCGGGCCGCCGGGCCGGTGTGGTGGACAGCAGCCGCAGGGTTCCGCTGGCCCGCATCGCCACGAGCGCGGAGGCCGTGCCGGTGAGGGCGAGCGAGAGCAGCGCGAAGGCCAGGACTCCGGGGATGACGAAGGCCATCGGGTCGAAGAGGGTGGTTCCGTCGGTGCCGAGGGCCGTCACCTCCCAGCCCTGCCACGCGGTGCCGTCCAGGGCGGCGCGTACCGCCGCGACCACGGAGGGCTGTTCGGGGTCGACGGCCATCCGCAGGGTGTGGGAGGCCTCGTCGGGGACGATCAGCGCCGCCTTGCCCGGCTGCGGTCCCGGTCGCGGGACGGCGACGGCCGTACTGCCGTCGCCCAGGGCCTCCTGGAGGGCGGCCGCCTGCGGGCCGGTACCGACCACGGCGAGCTCGAAGGGGCCCCGTACCCAGGTCAGTTGCATGAGGACGACGAAGAAGACCGCCATCAGCAGCGGGAAGACCACGCTGAAGAAGAGTGCCGCCGGGTCGCGGAGGAGCTGGCGGGTCATGGCCCGGGAGAGCGCCCGCCACTGGCGGGTCGTCGACACGGGTGGTGCGCCGAGACCGAGAGGGGTGGTCATCGCTTCTCCTCCTGTTCCGTTCCGGATCCGAGCGGGGTGCCGGTGAGGCGGAGGAACACGTCCTCCAGGGTCGCGGGGCGCGGCCGTACGTCGGCCCCGGCGTCGAGGCCGGTGATCCACGCGGCCGTGGCGTGCGGGTCGTCCGCCGTCACCTCGAACCGCGTGCGGCCGGAGCGGCCGGTCGACTCGACGGCGGTCATGACGTCGCCGAAGCGGGCGCGGACCCGGTCGGCGAGGCCGGCGTCACCGGTGCGTACGGACACGACGCCGCCGGGCGCGTGCCGTGCGATCAGCTCCGTCGGGGAGCCGGCCGCCACCATCCGTCCTTCGTGCAGGACGGCGAGGCGGTCGCACATCTCCTCCGCCTCGGCCATGGCGTGGGTGGTGAGCAGGAAGGTGGTGCCTCCGGCCTGTGCCCTGCGGATGAGGTCCCAGACGGCGTGCCGGGCGTGCGGGTCGAGTCCCGTGGTGGGTTCGTCGAGGACGACCACCGGGGTGTCGCCGACGAGCGCCGTGGCGAGCAGCAGCCGCTGCTGCTGCCCCCCGGAGAGCCGGGCGGCACGCGCCCGGGCCTTCTCGGCCAGGCCGATCTCGTCGAGCAGCGCGTCCACGTCCCGGGGTGCCGGGTACAGGGCGGCCCAGGTCTCCAGGGTCTCCCGCACCGTGAGCCTCGGGAAGAGGCTGGCCTGCTGCGGCTGGAGGGCGAGGGAGGCGCGCAGGACGTCGGTCCGTACGAGCGCGTCCTCACCGAGGACGGTGATCCGTCCCTGGTCGGGCCGGCGAAGGCCCGCGATGGCCGAGATGGTGCTGGTCTTGCCGGCTCCGTTGCGGCCGAGGAGACCGAAGATCTCACCGGGAGCGACCGAGAAGGAAATTCCCGCCACCGCTTCGACGCCAGCGTATCTCACACGGAGACCGGCCACTTCGAGAACGGATTCCGAACGCCCCGCGAATTCCATGGAACCAGGGAGCCGACTTGTCATGACCACTCTGCTCTCGCCCTTCGAATCAGCAGTCTGAGGCAAAGCCGGGAACTACTGCCAGCCGTTGACCGGCTTGCAGTGCGGGATCTGGACCGGATACGGGATGCTCTGCTGGATTCCGCAGATCAGTTCCGTGACGGCGGGCGGTACGAGCACCGAGGCCTGTCCCGGCCACTCCATGTGCTCACCGCCGTGCGTGCCGGTGCTGTACGGCGCGGCGGTGACGACCGCATTCCGGTCGCCGTTCCGCTCCGTGGCCGCCGCGCTGCCGGTCGCCATGGTCCAGCCGGTCAGGCCGAGCGCCAGACAAACCGCTGCCGAGGTGAATCGGTTCCGCATGTTTCCCCCTGGGTTCCGTTTCCGTGATCCCTTGCGTTTCCGCTGAGGAAGACAATGCCAGCGGGGCAGGGGGGACTCCACGAATTCCGGTGTCAGCTTGATGCAGAACCCCCGGCAACAAGCTGACGGACCCACGAAACCCCAGGTGACGGCCGTGCCCGCGGGGGCCGGCCCCGGCCGTCGGGGCACGGGCGCCGACGGGTTCCTGGTCCGGACCTGTTGCCCTCCCCCGGAGAGGTGAAGGAGGATGTCCGGCACGGCACCACGGCAGGGACGGCCGTCCGGATCCCGTACCAGGGCCTGACCAGGGGATTGACCGCCGAAGACCCGCCGGGCGCCGTCATGAACGGGCCGAGGCCCGCCCTCTGCGACAGGGCGGGCCTCGGTCTCATCGCACGCGCGCTCGCTCAGCGCGCTCGCCGACCGCGCGCGGTCAGCTCCACTTCTGGTAGTTGCCCCCGTTGTAGGAGTGCGTGTACACCTGCCGGTTGGCGTTGCTGTCGAGCACGAAGCCGGTGGCGACGTTCTTCAGCACGTAACCCGTGCCGCTGTAGCTGATGACCCACTTCTGGTAGCTGCCGCCGTTGCAGGAATGCGTGTAGACGGCCCGCGCGGCGTTGCTGTCCAGGCAGAATCCGGTGGCCTGGTTCCGCACGGTGTAACCACCGCTGACGGACGAAACCGTCCACTTCTGGTAGGCACCGGTATTGCAGGAGTGCGTGTAGACGGCGCGATCGGCGTTGCTGTCCAGACAGAAGCCCGTGGCGACGTTCTGGAACTGCTCCGTGCCCGGAACAGAGGCCTGTGCCGGTGCCGTCATGGCGAGAACGCCGGCCCCCGCCATGGCCACGGAGGCAAAAGCAGAGACCAGGTTCTTTCGCTTGAACATAATGTCCCCTTCGCTGTGGCTGATTGCCGCGATGAACGTAGCGGAGGCCGATCGGCGGCAACAACGGCGCTCAGAAATACCGCCGCCCGCACCATCGGCCGCGCGCCAAGAATCCGCGTTCCGCGACGCGGGCCCGACTCCTCTGCTAAGGAGGTGACCCACAGCGATCACACCCCCCGGAACGCTCCACTCTGGGCGACAGAAATGGAGTCCACTCCTCCGCCTCGATGTCCACAGGAGCGAAAGGAGCACCGGTTTGCCCTTCTTTGCACTCTTGCGGACCATCTTTCCGGAGTGCGGACTTCCTCCCCCAGGTTCGGCGCGATCCCCGCGACTCCCGCCACGAAATCCGGCCCGCTCCCTGGCGCCAACTCGCCAGGGAAATCCCGGCAAGCCCGGAACCAACCACCCCGCGACGCCGTCGCCTCCCCCGCCCGCCCCCGGGCAACAGAGAAGGCCCGGTCGGGACGATGTCCGACCGGGCCTTCCTTCCCTCCGCGAGGGCGAACTGGACCTGGTCGTGAACCGCTTCACCTACACCGTCACGATCCAGCAGGAGTCTCCCCAGTCCACCGATCCGAAGCGCTCGAAGAGCCTCGTGATCGAACTCGGCTACAGCCGATCCAGCCGTCAGTCCCCCTGGGCGCAAGCGCTGGGTGCTGGAGGACATCCTGGGAGCAGTGCTCCGGGAGATCGAGACCCGCGCCGTAGAAGACGCCCAGCGGAAGGCGGACGAGGAACGGGCGAAGGCGGAGCGCGAGGTTCGCTGGCGGGCGACCATGGAGAAGGCGAAGGAGTTAGCCGCCCAGGAGCAACATGCCGAGGTACTCCGCGCGCAAGCCAGCCAGTGGCAGGAAGCGGCAAACCTGAGCGCGTACTGCAACGCCCTGGAGCGCCGGCTGGAAGAGACGGCCGGAGAAGACGAGGCGGCGGTGGCCTCGGCGCGAGGGTGGCTAGCCTGGGCACGCCGTTACGTTCAGAGCCTCGACCCACTGACCCGTCTACCCGCCATGCCCACCGCTCGTGAACCGAAGCCCGAGGAACTGGCGCCGTACCTGAACGGCTGGAGCCCGCACGGCCCCGAAGCACACCGCGGATGGGGAGCCCGCTGAGAAGAAACAGGGACCCTACGAGGCACTCCCCCACCAAGCTGATGCCGGCCTCGTATCTTGGGCGAGACCGGCACCGGCGAAGGTCCGCCCTGCCCTACGCCTCCGCGATGACTTCCTCGGCTGCGATGTCCGGCTTGACCTCGCCGCCCAGGGCCTCAGCGATGGCCTCAAACTCGGCGAGGGCGGCCTGGAGGTCCTCCACGATCTCCTGGGCGATGACCTCGGGAGGGAGCAGGCTGTCGGCGTCGTCGAGCGCCGGGTCCTTCAGCCAGGTGACGTCGAGGTTGACTTTGTCACGGGCGATGAGCTCCTCGTACGTGAACCGCTTGAAGCGGCCGTCCTCGGTCTCCTTGCGCGCCGAGCGGTCGTCCGCCTTGTACGCCTCGATGAAGTCGGCCAGGTCAGCCAGGCGGAGGGGACGCTGCTTGAGCGTGAAGTGCATCCCGGTCCGGAAGTCGTACACCCAGACCTCGGACGTGTTGGGTACGTCGTCGGCCCGCGGGGGCTTCTTCTCGAAAAACAGGACATTCGCCTTGACGCCACCAGCGTAGAAGATGCCTGTAGGCAGACGCAGAATCGTGTGGACGTTGAACTCCTGGAGGAGGCGCCGCCGGATCTTTTCACCGGCCCCGCCCTCGAACAACACATTGTCGGGCAGGACAACCGCAGCACGGCCGTCCATCTCCATCAGTGACATGATGTGCTGCAGGAAGTTCAGTTGCTTGTTTGTCGTCGTCGCACGGAAGTCAGACCGGTCGTAACTGATGTCCTCCCGGTCCGTCTTGCCATCCGTACCCCTGACAGTGATCGCCGACTTCTTACCAAACGGCGGATTGGCAAGGACGAGCGAGGCACGCCGAGAAGGTGCGTCGGCAAGGGCGTCACCCGTGGTGATGAGAGATTCTCCACCAGCCTCACCAATGCCGTGCAGCAACATGTTCATCGCGGCGAGGCGGGCGGTACCGGGGACGAGCTCGTTCCCCCAGATTGTCCCCTGTCCAAGCGCGAGGCGCTGGTCACGCGAGAGGCCCTTGAGGTGATGCTCGCGGATGTGGCTGTGGGCCGCGATCAGGAAGCCTGCGGTACCGCAGGCTGGGTCAGTGATCGTATCCGTGGGGCCGGGCCGCATCACCTGGACCATGGCGTCGATCAACGGTCGGGGAGTGAAGTACTGGCCTGCGCCGGTCTTAGTGTCTTCAGCGCCCTTGGCAAGCAGCCCCTCATAAGCGTCGCCCTTCAGGTCCGTGCCTTCGAGGACCCAGTCGGTCTTCCCGATTAGTTCGACGACGAGCTTTTCGAGGAGGGCGGGCTCCGTGATCCGGTTCTGGGCCTTTGCGAAAACGGTACCCAACGTGGTGCCAGGATGCTTTCCAAGCTCAGTGAGCACCCTGCGGTAGTGGGCTTCCAACTCCTCACCGCGCTTGGAGACAAGCGACTGCCAATCCAAGTTCGCGGGCACGATCGGAGCTGCCGCTTCCTCAGCGAATGGATCGGCGGCGAGCTCGTCAGCCATCTTGAGGAAGAGCAAGTACGAAAGTTGCTCAACGTACTCGATGGTCGACAAGCCGTTATCGCGCAAAACGTTGCAGTAGTTCCACAGCTTAGCGACGAGCGAGTTAGTCTGGACGACCGCCTTGGCGGGGGTGGTCGAAGTGGTCTCGGTGGTGCTCATCAGAGCTCAAACTCCTGCTGAACGGCGGTACGGGAGACGGAGGACGAGACGGCCGAGGGAGCCGGAGCCGGTTTGGACGCGGTCGTGCCCGCCGCCTTTCGTGGCCGGCGACCTCGGCCGGTCGCCACGCCCCTGCTCGACGATGCTCGCCCGACCCTAATCTGCTCGAGTAGCGCGCTGGCGGGCTCGTCCTCAGGATTCTGTGGGACGAGGGCGCCATCGAAGGCACGGGCAAGCAGGGCCTTGCGAAGACTCTTAGCGCGCTGGAGGCCCTGGCTCAGCCCGCGTTCCAAGGCATCTGCGTCTGTCAGCAGTTCTTCGCAACGCTGAACAAGGCGCTTCTGCTCTTCCAACGGCGGAATCGGGAACTCCACGGATTTCAGGCGCTTAGAAGAGAGATGCGCAATGTTCGTCGTAATTCGAACCTCCCGCATAAACCGGCGAGCGTGCAGGTGCCGACGAAACACCATCAACGCCCATTCGGGCAAGACATCAGGACGCGCCCGGAAGCGCAGGAGGCTATTTGTGAATGCCACGCCAGCAGGCTCACCTCGGTAAAGCGCGGGACGGCCAACCAGGTGGGGACTCTGACCCTCGTTGAGTAGGATGTCTCCGGGCTCAAGCTTGTACCGATCGAACACCCCAGAGAAGTCCATCTCCATGACGTCGGCCGTGTCGATTCGGTCCTCGAATACGTTAGCTACGCGCAAATAGGGATGCATCTCCGGGCCATGGTGCCAGTCCGGGTGTCGCTGTCGACCGAGGTCGATAGCGCCTGCCTCGCCAACCGTCGTGACCTCCCACGACTCAGGACAATCCCCCGGCACGAGCGACAGCAGGACTGCCTTACGGAAAGAGGAGACCTTGCGGTGGGCAGCCTCTAGGTCTCGAACGGCAGCGTCAAGACGGGAGAGGTGGTCTTCGAGAACCTCGACCACACGGCGCTGTTCTGCAAGCGGCGGCACCGCGACCTGAACCGTCTCGAGGTTCTTCCTAGAGATTCGCTTCCTCGTTGTGCCAGTCTGAAGGCTGCTAATCTGACCTCGCACTTGCGGAGAGTTAATAGCCCACATGAGCCATCGATTGTCGACACCGTGACGGCCCGGCCTGATGACGCAGACATCGACCACAGTAACTGCAGGTCGATTTCCTCCCGGATAAATACACGCGCGACCCAACGGGTCCGGCATTCGGGCTACGAGAACGTCACCTTCCCGAATAAAGGTACAACGGAGCTCGTCGGCCTTTGCAAGGGTTAGCGATCGGTTGCTCCGATCACGAAAGAAGCCGTCCCCAACATCCGCCAGCTGCACAAGGCGAACCTCGCCGTCGGGATCCTGGTCCTTACTTTCGACCCAGTCACCATCACTGAGGACGCCATCGATTGAAACGAGATCCGCCAACGGAGCCAGGTCCCACCCCGGCGGCAGTTCGGTGTTTCTCAAGCCAGTTCTCGATTCAGCTCATTCAGGAGGTCGTGAGGGTCGCGCCCCGGAAAGGCCAAGGCCAGGCCCTTACCGCCGCCACGCTTATTAAATGGTTCGGCTCGGAAGTCTGCCGGAGCGATGCCGACGTCACTAGCGACAACGTCGCGGATGGCCTCCAACCACCACATCTGGTCCTCCGTGAACTCCACGCCAGCCTGCTTCTGCCGGAGCAGCCAGCCTTCGAAGCGTTCCTCTACCGTCTCACGGTACGGCTTCAGCTCCGAATCGATGCCGAGCTCGTACCGGATGAGCGAGATGAGATCAGGTACGCCGGCCTCGCTGCCAGGCTGCTCGGTGGCGCGGCCGAGGTCCTCGTAGTAGTTCCACAGGACCTGAGGGGTCCAGGCGAAGTTGGGGCGGCGGATCTTGTCCGCCAACTCCTTGAGCGCGTCGTACGCCTCGGTGGGCCCTACCGAGCGGGGGCTGGAGAGAGCGATCGAGATCGCCGCAATCTTGTCTCGTTCTTCCCTGAGCAGGCGGCTCCAGCGGTCGACCTGCTCTCGCGCCCGTTCCTCTCGGGGAATCGCGTGGACATCGGTGACCGAGACCGCGGTGGTCTCGTCCATTACGTAATCCTTGTCCCGACGGATCTCGATGATCAGCTTTCGCAGGTCCGGGCTGCCCGTGAGCGGAGCCACTGCCGATACGACCAATGCGTGGGCCGCTTTCTCGCCACCCTCGGCTTTGGCCTGGTCCTGCCTGTCGGGGTCGACGGCCTTGACGATGGCGCTCGCGATCTCCGAGAGGGAGCGGCCACCTGCAGCCTTCGCGATCTGGTCGCGCTCGCCGTCGTTGAGCTGCTGATTAAGACGCGCCAGACGGCCAGCGAGGATCTCCGCCTCGGAGGCACTGATCGACTTGGTACCAGCCTTGTCGAGAAGCTTGGCCAAGGAGACCTGGCGTTCCCCAGCCGGGACGAGCGGGCGGGCGTCTACGAGCGGTGAGTCGGTGACGCCCACGGCGTCCACAAGAACGAAGCGCTCCTTACGCACCCGCTCATCCCCGCCAGGGGTCACCTCGCGGAGCTCAGTCGGGTCGATGGTGCGAGCGCCACGTCCCTTCATCTGCTCGAAGAGGACCGCGCTGCGCACCTCCCGCAGGAAGATCACGCACTCCAGCGCCTTGACGTCGGTGCCGGTCGCGATCATGTCGACGGTCACGGCAATCCGGAGGCGCGGGGACGTCCGCAGGGCACGAATCAGCTCGTCCGGGTCCTCGCCGGCCTTGCGGCTCTTGTACGTGATCTTCTTGGCAAATTCATCGCCCCGTCCGAAGACCTCCTTGGCCTGGGCCAAGACGTCCTCAGCGTGGTCCTCGCCGACCGCGAAGATCAGCGTCTTGGGGACTTCCTTGCGGCCGGGGAACCACCGCTGCCAGTTGTCCCGATAGGCAGCGAGGACGGCTCGGATCTCGTCGACGGCCACCACCGAGCGTCCGATCTGGCGGGTGGTGTAGGTGAAGTCGTCGGCCAGCTGCTCGTAGCGCTGGTAGCGGGTCTTCCGGTCACGGATCTTGACCGTCGTGCCCTCTTCTATGGTCGCGCCGCCGTTCTCCCGCAAATCTGTGTGGATGCGGATGACATCGAAGTCGACGTTGACACTGTCGGCTACTGCCTGGGCATAGGTGTACTCCGAGACCAGGTTCCGGCCGAAGAAGCCGAGGGTCTGCAGGGTCGGGGTGGCGGTCAGCCCCACGAGGTGAGCGTCGAAGTACTCCAACACCGCGCGCCAGAGGCCGTAGATCGAGCGGTGGCACTCGTCCACGATGATCAAGTCGAAGGACTCGATCGGCACGGCCGGGTTGTAGCCCACCTCAATGGGCCGCTCGGCGGCGTAGGACTCCTCGTACGCCGTATCGTCGTTCGCCTCGTCTACCGGGTCGTCGTCGATGAGCCGCTCGCCGGTCAGCAGGCGGTACATCTTCTGGATCGTGCAGATCACTACCGAGCTGCTGTCCTGCAGTCCCGCTGCACCCAGGCGCTCGACGTTGTAGATGTCGGAGAACTTGCGGCCGTCGTCCGGGGTCGTGAACTTCCGGAACTCGTCCAGCGCCTGCTTACCGAGGTTGTTTCGGTCCACCAGGAACAGCACGCGCCGAGCTCGAGCGTGCTTGAGCAGCCGATACGTCTGGGAGACGGCGGTGTAGGTCTTGCCCGCGCCGGTCGCCATCTGAATCAAGGCCCGCGGCTTGTCCAGGGCAAGCGACTTCTCCAGCTCCTTGATCGCCTCGAACTGCGCCGGCCGCAGGGCGTTACGGTGCAGCTCCGGAACACTACGCAGTGCGGCGCGGAAGGTCGGGGCCGCCGGGTGCTCCTCGGCGCGGCGCATCCAGTCGGCGATGGTCTCCGGCTTGTGGAACGCGAACACCTCACGAGATCGCGCCTCGGGATCCAACCGGTTGATGAAGTACGTCTCCGTGCCTGTGGTCGCGTACCGGAACGCGAACGGCTCCTCCTCGCGCCACACGGCGAGCCGGTGCTCCTTGAGTACTCCGCCTGCGTAGCGGTCGTTCTGCGCGACCGCACTGGCCAGGTGCGTGCCCTCACGCTTGGCCTCGATGACGCCGGCGATCTGTCCGTCCACGTACAAGACGTAGTCGGCCCGTCCCGTGGCGAGCGTGAACTCTCGCACGGCCACGCCACTACCAGCCATGGGGTTAACCTCGCTGCGGTCCTGCACCACCCAGCCGGCAGCGCGCAGCAGCTTGTCGATCTCCTTACGCGCTTCAATCTCGTTCAGCGGAGCCTTCCGCTGCGCACGATGGATAATCGCGTCGCGAGCCGCCGGATCGACCTTCCGCGGGGCCTGGCGGGCCTCTTCGTACGCGGAAGTCTGAGCAACGCGCATCTCTGCGACCTGTGCTGCCAGCTGCTCGATTCGCGCGAGGAGCTCCGCGTTGTTCGCGCTGGCACTGGCGATGAGGCGCTCCGCCTCGGCCCGGGCCTTCCGCTCGGCCTCCAGCTCGCTCGTGGACTCCGTGAGACGCGTGCGCGCGTCGGTCAGGGCCTGGCGGTGCCCGTCCAGGGCCTCATTCAGTTCCGCGGCCTCCTCCGGATCCGAGAGGCGCTCAACCGCCTGCGGATCTGTAGGAGGCACGAACTCCACGACCGTGCGACGCCCGGAGATCGCGTCGTGGAACCACAGGCCGAGCTTGTAGCAGACCCGGACGGCGTCCAGCGCCCGTGCCGTATCGAACAGGTGGGCATGGGCAGCCTTGTTGCGGTCCACCCGCAACTGATCGAAATCCCGCCGCGTCTCAGGAATCAGGACGCCGGCCCGTGTCAGGGCGGTCAACCGGTCGATCTGCCGATCGCCGTCCACCCGCATGCCGATCCGAGTAATGAGCTCCTCTGCAAGGACTTCGCCGAACTGGCCCGCCTGGACGAGCGAGGAGTTCGGGTTCGTGAAGACCGTGGCCTCGGCCTGCGCGCCGTAGAGGGACAGCAGAGGCTTCAGTGGGTAGAGGATGCCGAAGTTCGGAGAGGACTTCGCCAGTTTCTGCAGCCGCTCGTCCATGTCCCCCACCAGCTACTCCGTCCTCGTGGCACCGGCCGTGATGCGTCCCTGCTGTGTCGAATCGGCACAAGTCTAGAAGCGGAACGGGCAGCGGGAAGTAGAAAATTGATCTACTGACCTGTGGTGACACGGGGATGGCCAGTGCCAGTCGAAGCCAAGTCCAATCGCATATCTGGTCAGGCTTGTGCGAGCCAAGCCCGGGGCAGAGAGCTGGCATGGGTGATCAGATCGAAGAGTGGGCGACGCAGGTCGCGGAAGCCGCGCTCAGCAGCACGCTTCCACGCAGGTGGGCGCATACGCAGGGAGTGGCCAGACGCGCGGTCGAAATAAGTCAGGTTCTCGGCCAGGAGGCCGGCCTACTCGTCGCCGCTGCCACGCTGCACGACGTCGGGTACGTACCGCGCCTGGCCACGACCGGGTTCCATCCGCTGGACGGTGCCCGGTTCCTCCGCGATGAGCACGGGGCCGACGAGCGGCTGACGCGACTGGTCGCGAACCACTCGTTCGCGCTCCTGGAGGCCGAGGAGCGGGGGCTGCGGGAGGAGCTCGCAGGCGAGTTCCCCTTGCTGGAGGAACCCCTGCTGGTGGACGCGCTCGTCTACTGCGACATGACGACCACACCCGACGGCGGCCGGACCACCACTGAGGAACGGGTCGCGGAGATCCTTGGCCGCTACGGGGACGACAGCGTGGTCGGGCGGTTCATCCGTCGGGCGGCGCCGGACATCTTCGCCGCCGTGGGGCGGGTGGAAGCCGAGCTGGCGGCTCAGCCGAGGTAGGGGTAGGTGCCGGCGAGGTAGTCGCCGATCTGCTGGCGCATGCTGGCGTGGATGTCGTACTGGTCGAGGTCGGCCGGCTGGACGAAGCGGACGCCGTCGGCCTCGTCGTTGATCGTGGGCTCGCCGCCGACGGGTCGGCCGATGTAGGTGTTCTCGTACTGCTGGCGGATCTCGCCGTCGGTGTACGCCACGATGTGGTTCGGGTTGGTGTAGACGCCGAGGAAGCCGGTGATCTCGGCGACGATCCCCGTCTCCTCCAGGCACTCGCGTACCGCGCACTCGGCGGCGGTCTCGCCGATGTCCTGGGCGCCTCCGGGTAGCGCCCACTGGCCCGTGTCACGGCGGCGCTGGAGCAGGATGGCGCCGCTGTCGTCGACGACCAGGAGGTTGCTGGCGGGGATGAGGGTGTTGGCCTTGGGGGCGTCGGGGTCGTTGTAGTACTCAGTCCTGCCCACGTGCGGCGGTCCCCTCCTGATCGGGTGTCCACGGCCGTGCGCCGGCCCAGACGGCGTCGAAGCTCTGAGCGTAGTTGTCGAACCAGCCGCCTTCGGTGCCCTGCTTGAGGTGGAGCACCGGGTTGGCGCTGGCGGGGCGTCCCCACACGTGGGGGTTGACCAGCAGGTTCTCGTCGTAGAGGAAGAGCGAGGTGTACAGGGTGGTGTCGTGCAGTCGTACCTCGCACCCCGACTTCCCCAGGAGGGGACGGTAGTAGGTCAGGGAGGCGCGGATCTTCGCCGCGAGCGTGTCGCCGATGCCTTCCTCCCGGCCCCGGACGGCGACCGCCCCGCCGGTGGGGTCGCCGAAGCACAGCCGTACGCGGACGCCGGCCTGCGCACGCTCGGCGAGCATCCGGGCCACGTCGGGGTTGGACTGGGCGAAGAAGGTGCCCGAGAAGACGAGCACGCTGATCTCCTTCTGCGCTCCTCGAAGCAGCGAGATCCACATCTCCCGGGGCACGCTCGCCCGGTTCGCGTAGGTGCCGACGAGTTCACCGTCGGAAGTCGGCGCTGTCCGCGTCGCGCGGGACTGCTGCGGGGGCCAGAGGAAGGACTCCTCGACGCGCAGGTGCTGGGCCGCGGCGAATCGGTGGCGCCGGTGGGGAACGCGCCCGCCGAGCCAGCGGCCTACGGTCTTGGGGTCCACTTCGCAGATCTCGGCGAGCGACTCGATCGAGACGCCTCGCTGGGCGAGTACGGAATGCAGTCGCTCGTTCACGCTGGTCATGCAAGCGTGGGACGGGGAGGCGGGGCAAGGACGTATTGGGACGTCTTCACCGGGTCACTCTCGGCCGTCTCCCTACGCTGGCGCCATGCAGCTCATTGTTCTGTGGGACATCGACCACACGCTCATCGAGAACGCCGGGGTGAGCAAGGAGATCTACGCGAGCGCGTTCTCCTTCCTCGCGGGGCGGGATCCGGATGGGCCGGCGCGGACGGAGGGCCGTACGGATCGCCTGATCATGCGGGAGCTGATTGTCCGGCACGGTGTCCCCGTGCCGGACTGGACCGTCGTGGAAGCGGCTCTCGCCAAGGCGGGGGAAGGGCGTGCGGAGGATCTGCGCCGTCGCGGAAGCGCCCTGCCTGGGGTGCGTGAGGCTCTCGCGGCAGCGGCTGACCGGCATCGCTGGATCTCGTCCGTTCTGACGGGGAACATCGCGGCCAACGCCGTCGTGAAGCTTTCCGCCTTCGGGCTGGACACGCTCCTCGACCTGTCCGTGGGCGCGTACGGCGCCGACGCGGATCTGCGACCGGACCTCGTGGAAGTGGCTCGTGAGCGGGCCCGTCGGCTCCGAGGCGTTGGAGCGGACGTCCCGGTGGTGCTCGTCGGTGACACGCCTCGGGACGTCGAAGCCGCGCTCACGACCGGCTCGCAAATCATCGCGGTCGCGTCCGGTATCCACAGCGAAGAAGAGTTGCGAGCGGCGGGAGCCTCCGTGGTCCTGAGGGACCTGTCCGAGACCTCTCGGGTGCTGGATCTGCTGGAGCGCGCCGCACAGCGATGAAACGTCCCAGGACGTCCTGCCTGGCGTCCGCAGACGCGGTGACGATGTCCCCTTCTCCTTCCCCATCATCTGTCTCAGCACGGATCGCAAGTCAGCGATCGCCCGAAGGGACGGTCGCTGGCCTCACGAGGGGAGAAGGGGGCCATGAAGCGCGAGTGCGAAGTCCGGTTCCTGGATGTCGACGCCGCCGACATCCGCACCAGGCTCGGCCGGGTTGGGGCCGTCCAGAGGGTCCCCTGGGCGCTGCGTACGTGCTGGATCTTCGAGGGGGAGGTTCTGGACCCCGGTCTCTGTCTGCGCCTCTGTGGACAGGGCGCCCGCGTCAGCCTCGCGCTGGGTTCGTCCTGTGCCTCCTCGGCGCTGCAGGGCAGTGCGGTCGTCGAGACCGTGGTGTCCGACCGCGTGTCCGCGGTGGAGATCCTTCGCAAGCTGGGCCTGCGCGAGACCCGCTATCAGGAGCACTTCCGCGAGGAGTGGCGGCTGGGGGAAGCGGCGTTCTCGATCGAGGCGTGGCCCGACCTCCCCGTGCTCGTCGCGGTCGCCGGCCCCGATGAGGCGTCCGTCCGGCAGGCGGCGGCTTTGATCGGGTTCGACTTCGGCGATGCCCAAGCCGGGAGCGTCGAGCAGGTCTACCTGAACGCGACCAGGCGCAACGTGCTTGCCGAACCCACCCTCCTCTTCGCTGATACCGCCCATGCCCGTGCGACGTGACCTGGCACGAGGGGCGACAGCCGAACTCACCACTGGCCGGCCGACCCCATCAGGCGATGGTCTCGGCCACTTGGCCGATAAGCCTTCAATCGCTCAACTGCCTTGCGCGGAACGGGGTTACGCCGCCGGTAACCTCGGGCGGGCGAGGCGCCGAGCGCCCGCCATCTGGCCTGCCTGAAAGCTGAAAGGGAATCGATGGCCCAGGATCTGGAAAACACCGTGGAGCGCACGCTCGTCCTTCTCAAGCCCGACGCTCTGGTCCGCGGTTTCGGCGGGAAGATCATCAGCCGGTTCGAGGACGCCGCGCTGAAGATCGTCGGCGTGAAGATGAAGCAGATGGACGCCGAGTTCACCCGGCGCCACTACTTCGACCTGGAGGAGCGGCTCGGCCCGGAGGTCTACAACCTCACCGCGACCTTCATGCAGCAGGGCCCCGTCATCGCGCTCGTCCTGGAGGGCTTCGACGCGGTCGCGACCGTACGGAAGATCGTCGGCAGCACGTACCCGAACGAGGCCCCGGCCGGCACCATCCGAGGCGACTTCTCGCACTACAGCCGTGGTGCCAGCACCGCCTCCGGGAAGGCCGTGGCGAACCTCGTGCACGCCTCCGGCAACAAGGAGGAGGCCGACCAGGAGGTGGCGCTCTGGTTCGACAAGGACGAGCTCCACGACTACCGCACCCTCGCGGAGATCTTCACGTACTGACCCGCACTGAGGTCACCTCTCGGAAGCCGACGCGTTGAACACCACCCAGCACCAACGTAGGAGAGAAGACCCATGACCAACCCGACCCGCGTCGCCTCCGCAGCCGAGCTGGAGAGCGTCTTCCAGCAGGAGCTGGCCACCGACCGCTGGGCCGCGGCGGAGACCGCCTTCACCCTCGCCATCCAGAGCCGTGATGCCGGCGACTGGGACAAGTCCCGCGAGTGGGCCAGGCAGTGCATGACCCTGCTCGCCGGCTTCCCCAGCGACACCGAGGGCGACGTCGCCACCAAGAGGGTGGCGGTCGGCGGCGTCCTCCTGCCGAACTACCTGCACGAAGGCGTCCTGCGCGACCGCTTCGGCGACTTCGACTGACGTACGACCCCGGCGACGGTGCGGCACCCGGCGACGGGCCGCACCCCGCCGGCCGCTGACCAACCACACATCACGTCCAACCGAGCTAGCCCCCATGCGCGGGACGGCTCGGGCGGACCACCCATGCCTCATTCCGGAAAGGAGCCCCTGTGGCCATCGAGATCGAGATGCGTGCCCGGTTCGACGAGGAGACGTACGAGAAGCTCCTCGTCCGCCTCGCGGCGGAGGCCGAGGACCTCGGCTGCGACGACAAGAACATCTACTTCTACGTGCTGCCCGACCAGCTGCTGAAGGTCACCGACAACACGGCCGCCGGCTCGGCGAAGATCACGCTCAAGGCCAGCAAGATCGGCCAGGGCGCCGCCTTCCCCGAGACGGAGTTCACCATCGCCCGGGACGACGTGCCGGCCGCCGTGCGGATCTTCAACGCCCTCGGCTTCGAGGGCACCATGCACCAGGCGTTCAACCAGCGGCACAACTTCCGCTTCCGTGGGGTCGAGATCGCCGTGAAGTGGAGCGAGGCGTGGGGGCACCACGCCGAGTTCGAGGTCCTCCTCGACGAGGGTGCCGGCGCCACCGCTCAGGAGGAGGCCACCGCCCGCATCCGCGGCGTCGCCGACGAGCTCGGTATCCACCTGATGACCGAGCAGGAGCTCGCCGACTTCACGGCCGCCTTCGAGGCCGCCGAGCAGGAGCGCAAAGAGAAGGAGGCGGCGACCGCCGCCACCGCCAGCTAGGCATCCGCTGTCGCAGACCACCATGAGGGGGTGGGCCCGATGAGCACGACCCTGCCGACCGACAGTCTGGTCGAGCTGGCCGCGCGCAAGCAGCTTCCGCACCACCAGTACACCGATACCGCCACCGTCCGCTGGATCGCCGCCAACCGGCCGGACCTCCCTGACGGCCCGCCTCCTCCCACCCTGCGACCGAGCTCACGGCAGCTCGTGGCCCGCGCGGCCCTGCCTGCCGACTGGCTGGCCGAGGCCAGGTGCCACGACTCGCTCCACGGCATCCGGCACGCCGTACGGACCGCCGCCATGGCCGCCCTCCTCGCCGAGGCCACCGGTCTCGGCGAAGACGACACCGCCACCCTCGTCCTGGCCGCGGCCGTGCACGACTGCCGCCGGCTCCACGACAAGGACGACATCGGCCACGGCGCCCGCGCCGCCATCTGGCTCACGGACAACGCCAGCGACGTCTGGGACCGCTTCGGCCTCACCCCGACGCCCAGCCGCGTCACCGCAGCCGGCACGGCGGTCCGGCTACACGACCTGCCGTACGAGAACTTCTCGCCGGACGACCACGCCGACCACGCCCGTACGAGGACGATCACCGACCTCCTCAAGGCCGCCGACGCCCTGGACCGCTACCGCCTGCCCAAACTCACCTGGTGGCCCGACCCCACCCGTGTCCGCTCCGAGGCGTTCGCCGACCTGCGCACCACCGCCTTCGAACTCGTCGTCCGATCCGAGTCCGAGTGGCTGGCCGGAGCCGACAGCGCGGAAGCCGTCCTCAGCAGCCTGGCAAGCATGGAGCTGATCGGCTGATGGACTTCCTCGACGCCTACGAGCAGTGGGCCGACGCCCACTCCTTCTTCGACACCACCCTCATCCCCAGCCCCACCGACAGCCAGGACCCTCTCGCCGCGCAGACCGCGGCCTGGGACCAGCGCCTGGCCGACACGCCCAACGGCCGGCTCCTGCGGGACAACGCGATGTTCCGGGCCCTGGGGACGGGCAACAAGCTCCACCTGCTCCACGTCACGCACGCCCTGGAGCAGATCAGCGAGCACGGCGCGCTTTACCCCTCTGGAGGCTGCCTGGTCGGCAGCGTCTACTGCGCGCCCCTCACGGCCTCCGAGCGCGGCTTCCGCATGCACAACCTCGGCGAGTACATCCTGACCAAGGAGGCCCCGGCCTTCGTGGCGAAGGCCGAGGCGCCGAGGCGGGAGCCGACGCCGCTGATCTTCGAGGTCTCCCTCCCGCCGCAGGCGTATCGGG
Organism: Streptomyces sp. NPDC126503; assembly: GCF_040302405.1. Classification (NCBI taxonomy): domain Bacteria; kingdom Bacillati; phylum Actinomycetota; class Actinomycetes; order Kitasatosporales; family Streptomycetaceae; genus Streptomyces; species Streptomyces sp. NPDC126503. The sequence goes on along the minus strand of NZ_JBEORS010000002.1, from coordinate 384,534 downwards.
GCCTGGCCGGCGTGGACTACCTCCGTCTCGGCTCGATCCACCTGCAGATCTACAGCCGCCTGGAGTACCTGCTCTCCAAGGCCGAACGCCACCAGCTGCGCGAGACGATCGTCAGCCGGATCAAGAACTCCGCGGCCTTCCTCGCCCCGGCGGCTGCCGTCGCCCACCAGGGCGCCACGGTCTCGCCGGAGAACTTCCTCCGGCTCCTGGACGAGACCATCCCCCGCTTACCGATCCTCGGCTACGTGTACTTCGAGGCCCTGGCCGAGTACCTGATGCTGCACTCCACCACGGACGACACCCGCGAGCGGGCCGAGCACGGCGAGTTCAACAACTGGCTCTACAAGGACATGCTGTTCGCGTCCTTCCCGGACATGGCCGGGAAGTTCGATCTCGCGAGGTTCCGGCCCTCGCCCACCGGCCTGGCCACGCTCCTGGCCCGCATCGACCCGAGCCTCGACGTGCGCCACGCCCGCGCCTACCTGACCGAGCGGATCAGCCACCTCGTCGCGGCCCGCCTCTTCACCCCCGGCCAGGTCCCCGAAGCCTGGCACCGCACCCGCTGGGAGTTCGACGGCCTCTCCACCCAGCTCGGACCGCTCCTCGGCCACCTCATCCACCGAGAGCTCCGCACCTTCGGCCGGTACCCGGACTTCTACTTCTACTACGACCAGCACAAGGCGCTCCAGGCGTGGAACTACTGGAACCACATGGACATCATCGCGCCCTTCAACGGCACGATCCCCAAGGGCGAGATCGGCATCAACCCCGCCTACCCCGACCTTGAGTACCGGGTCTGGAGGGCCGAGCAGGACGAGGCGGGCCACCTGCATCCTGTCGAGCAGCTGGACCTGACGATCGCCCCACGCCTGGTCGACATCAAGTACACGCTCATGCGCAACAACCAGTGGACCGCCCCGGCCTCCGCCTCCGTTTGACCCGAGAGGACCCAACGCGCGATGAACCAGTCCCGCCCGAACGGCACTTCTGTCGACCACCTCGGCGAGCAGGTCACCGCTCTCCTCGCTGACCCCGCCACCACCCACGGTCTTGCCCGGACTCTCCGCGCCGCGGCCAAAGAGATCGATCTCAGCCGCTACCACCGCGCCAGCCAGAAGACATACCCCAGCGGCCGGATCGACTCCACCCCGAAACATGTCCAGGTCGGCGGGGGCGCCCACCGCATCGACGGCTTCTTCAACATCGACCTCGTCCCGCCGGCCGACGTCCTGTGGGACGTCCGCGAAGGGCTGCCGTTGCACGACGGCTCGGTGGAGACGTTGTTCTCCGAGCACTTCCTGGAGCACGTCGACTACCCGGTGTCCGCCAAGCGGTACGCCAGCGAAGCGCACCGCGTCCTGGCCCCCGGCGGCCGGCTCATCACCGGCGTGCCGGACGCGGCGTTCGTTCTCACTCCCTACCCGGCGGATGCGGGGGAGGCCCAGGAGATGATCGAGCGCTGGTACGCGAAGCGGACGTGCCGCGAGGACATCGACACCTACCTCGACCTGATCAATTACGTCTTCCGCGACCAGGACGATGACCCGACGTACACCCCCCACCTATGGGCCTATGACCTGGACAAGCTCCGCCAGCTGTTCACGGAGGCCGGCTTCGCGAGTGTCGAGCCGTGGGAGTTCGATCGGACAATGGCCAACCCGAAGCGGGAGTGGGGCAGCGTCTATGTCGTCGCTGTCCGATAAGGAACACAACAGAAAAGGCCCGGTCGGGACGATGTCCGACCGGGCCTTCCTCTGAGCCGCCTTCGGGATTCGAACCCGAGACCTACGCATTACGAGTGCGTTGCTCTGGCCAACTGAGCTAAGGCGGCGTGCCGTGCGGACCCATGGCGGGTGCAGCAGCGTCGCCAAGTCTACACAGGTTCCGGGGGTGCTCCGCACACCCCCGGAGAGGGGCTAGGAGCAGCGCTTTCCGTCCGGGGGGACCGTGCCCTCCAGGAGGTAGGCGTTGATCGCGGTATCGACGCAGTCGCTGCCCCGGCCGTAGGCGGTGTGGCCGTCGCCGTCGTAGGTGAGGAGGCTGCCGGACGCCAGCTGGCCGGCGAGGGACCGGGCCCACTTGTAGGGGGTCGCCGGGTCGCGGGTGGTGCCGACGACCAGGATCGGGGCGGCGCCCTCGGCGGTGATGCGGTGGGGGCGGCCGGTCGGCGGGGTGGGCCAGTAGGTGCAGTTCAGGGCCGCCCAGGCCAGGCCCTTGCCGAAGACCGGGGAGGCCTTCTCGAAGGAGGGCACCGCCTTCGCGGCGTCGGCGGGACCGCCGTAGGCCGCGGGGAGGTCGAGGCAGTTCACGGCCGCGTTCGCCGACATGAGGTTGGCGTAGCTGCCGTCGGTCCCGCGCTCGTAGTAGCTGTCGGCCAGGGCCAGCAGGGCCGATCCCTCGCCGCCCATCGCCCGGGTCAGGGCCTCGCGGAGCTGGGGCCAGGCGCCCTCGTCGTACATCGCCGCGATCACCCCGGTGGTGGCGAGCGACTCGCCGAGCGCGCGGCGTTCGCCCGTCGGCACCGGCTCGGCGTCCACGTCGCGGAAGAACTTCCTCATCGCCTCGCCGGCCTCCTCGACCGACCCGGTGCCGAGCGGGCAGTCCGGGGTGCGGACGCAGTCGGCGGCGAAGGCGCGGAAGGCCGTCTCGAAGCCGGCGGTCTGGTCGCGGTTGAGGTCGACGGCCGACAGGGACGGGTCCATGGCCCCGTCGAGGACGAGGCGGCCCACCCGGCCGGGGAAGAGCTCGGCGTAGGTGGCGCCGAGGAAGGTGCCGTACGACGCCCCGACGTAGGTCAGCTTCTCGTCGCCGAGGACGGCGCGCAGGATGTCCATGTCACGCGCCGTATCGACGGTGGAGACGTGCGGAAGGACCTCGCCCGAGCGCTTCGCGCAGCCGGCCGCGAACCGCTGGAAGGCGGTGGCGAGGGCGCCGGTCTCGGCCGCCGTGTCGGGGGTCTGGTCGACCTGGGTGTACGTGTCCATCTCGGGGCCCGTCAGGCACTCGACGGGCTCGCTGCGCGCCACGCCGCGCGGGTCGACGGCCACCATGTCGTAGCGGGCGCGGACCGGCGCCGGGTAGCCGATGCCCGCGTATCCCTGGAGGTAGCCGACGGCCGAGCCGCCGGGCCCGCCCGGGTTGACCAGGAGCGAGCCGAGCCGCTTGCCGGGGCCGGTGGCCCGCACCCGGGAGACGGCGAGGTCGATATCGCCCGCCCCGGGCTTCGCGTAGTCCAGCGGGGCGCGGAGCGTGGCGCACTGGAAACCGGGGGCCCCGCAGTCCCGCCAGGTCAGTTTCTGGCCGTAGAACTTCTTCAGCGCCTCCGGGGAGGCGGAGGGCGCGGCAGCGGCCGCGTGCGGGGCGGGTGCGGCGGCGTCGCTTCCGCCCGAGCAACCGGAGAGGATCAGTCCGGCGGCCGCGAGGGCCGTGGCGGACGTACGGAGCAAACGCCTGGAGTCCATCCCCGGAGCGTATCCGCACCGGTACGTATCGTGTCCAATCACCCGAAGCGCCGGACGGCGGTTCCGGCCGTCAGTCGCGGAGGGCCATGGTCATCGCCTCCACGGCCAGCAGCGGCGCCACATTCCGGTCGAGGGCCTCGCGGCAGGCGAGGACGGCCTCGATGCGGCGCAGGGTCCGCTCCGGGGTGCTGTCGCGGGCGACCTGCTCCAGGGCGTCCCGCACGTCCTCGTTGGTGATCGGGGTGCGGGAGCCGAGCTGGAGCGCCAGGACGTCCCGGTAGAAGCCCGTCAGGTCGGTGAGGGCGAGGCTCAGACTGTCGAGCTGGGTGCGCCGCCCGCGCCGCTTCTGCTTCTCCTCCAGCTCCTTCATCAGCCCGGCCGTGCCGCGCGGCATCCGCCCGCCCTGCGACGCGCCGAGCGCCGCCTTCAGCTCCTCGGTCTCCTTGGTGTCGACCTCCTCGGCGACCTGCTTGGCGTCCTCCGCCGCCGCGTCGACCAGCTCCTGGGCCGCCTTGAAGCAGCCTCCGATGTCGGCCACCCGCAGCGGGAGCTTGAGCACGACCGCCCGGCGGGCGCGCGCCCGCTCGTCCGTGGCGAGCCGCCGGGCCCGCGCGATGTGGCCCTGGGCCGCGCGCGCGGCGGCCCCCGCGACCTCCGGCTCGATGCCGTCCCGCCGTACGAGCATGTCGGCGACCGCCTCGACCGGCGGGGTCCGCAGGTTCAGGTGGCGGCAGCGCGAACGGATGGTGGGCAGCACGTCCTCGATGGACGGGGCGCACAGCAGCCAGACGGTGCGCGGCGCGGGCTCCTCCACGGCCTTCAGCACGGCGTTGCCCGACTTCTCGTTGAGCCGCTCGGCGTCGGTGACGAGGATGACCTGCCAGCGGCCGTTAGCCGGGGCGGTGAAGGACTTCCGGACGGTGTCCCGCATGTCGCGGACCAGGATCTCGGTGCCGACCGCGCTGATGGTGGTGATGTCGGCGTGGGTCCCGACCAGGGTCGTGTGGCAGCCGGTGCAGAAGCCGCAGCCGGGCGTCCCGCCCAGCGCCCGGTCCGGGCTCACGCACTGCAGGGCCGCGGCGAACGCCCGCGCCGCGTCCACCCGGCCGGCCCCGGGCGGGCCGGTGAACAGCCAGGCGTGGGTCATCTTGGAGGAGGGAGGTACGGGCTCGCCCGCGTCATGGGCGGTCACGAAGGCGTCGGCGTCGCGCGCCGCGGCGGCGAGCTGCTCCTCCACCTTCGCCTGCCCGACCAGGTCGTCCCATACGGCCATCTCTGTGCCCCTCCTCAGGTACGTCCTCCATTGTGGGGCAGCCCTCCGACAATCCCGGACGGCGGCGGCGACGGGCCGGGCCTTCGGGCCCCCGCGGACCGGAGCCGCCCCGGCGTCCCGCCCGGCAGGCCGTCAGGCGTCCCGGCGCGCGCGGGTGAGCCACAGGCCCGTCGCCGAGCCGAGGAGGACCGCGCCGGTCGCCACCCCGCCCGCGATCCGCCCCCCGTCATCCCAGCCCGAGAAGGTGTTCACGTAGACGTTGGCCAGGACACTCGCGGCGAGCAGCGGCCAGAACAGGAATCGCATCAAGAACCTCCGGGATCGTGGATCGGTGACGGTCCGATCCTCCGCCGCACCGCCACCCCCGCGCAGCGGGGCCCGCACCCCGGTCGGAGGTGGAGCCTGCTCCACCTCCGACCGTCGGGCCCACCGCCGGTGGGCACCGAGCGGGCCGTGCGCCGACACAGCGGGTACGTCCTCGCCGAGCCGAGCCGAGCCTGCCGCCGGGCGCGCCGGGTTCGCCTGCCTCAACGCCTGACCTCCCTCACCCGTTCGTGCCGCGCGCCCGGTGGGAGAGGAGCACGCCCGCCGTGACCGTGACCGCCACCGTGCCGGCGACCAGTCCCGCCCAGGCCGGCGGCAGGTAGGGCAGGCCGCCGGTGAAGGACCGGGCGAAGGCGGTGAGGGGCAGTGCCGCCACCACGAGGCCGACGAGCAGACCGGTGCCGGTCAGGAAGCCCGCCTCCAGGGCGAACATCCGGCGCAGCTGGCCGGCCGTGGCACCCACCTGCCGCAGCAGCCGCAGTTCCCCGCGCCGGCCCGCGCCGATGAGGGCGAGCGTGCTGAGGACGGAGAGCAGGGTGAGGCCGCCGATCGCGGAGACCACGGAGGCCGACACGATGCCGTTCAGCTCGGCCCCGGGCAGTTCCACGCGTTCCGGCGCGGGAACCGCGGCCCGGCCGGGGAGGGCGCCGGGGAGCCCCGCCGCCAGCACGCGGGAGGGGGCCGGGTCGGTCATGTGGGGGGCGAGCGCCTCCTTCGGGAGCAGGAAGTCGCCGAGGGCCAGGGAGCGTTCGTACACGGCGACCACGCGCAGCTCGGCCTCGGCCCCGTCGCCGTACCGGAGGGCGACCGCCGAACCTGGCCTCAGGTCCAGGGAGTCGGCCGTGGCGGCCCCGACCGCCACGGTGCCGGGGGCCGCCAGACCGGCGAGGTCGCCCGCGACGACCCCGGGGTCGAGCGTGCCCCGGAGCCCCGCGGCGTCGACACCGAGGACCGGCAGCCGGTCGAGTCGCGGTTCACCGGCGGCGCGGCGGGCCAGGACGACCGTCGAGCGCAGCACGTCGGTGGCCGCGCCCACCCCGGGCCGCGTCCGTACCTCCTCGGCCGTCGTACCGGTGAACTCCAGCCGCGCGGTGGTGGCGGCCCGGGCCTGCGTCTCGGCGGCGCGTCCCACGGTGGTACCCGCGGTGAGCTGTACCAGCGCGAACGCGGTGACGAGGACGACCGGGGTGAGCGCGGCGCCGAGGCGGCGCGCGTGGGCGTCCGCGCCGGCGGCCGTGAGCCGGCCCGGCGCGCCTCCGAGCCGGCGCATCGGCCGGGCCAGGACCCACAGGGCGGCCCGGGCGAGCCACGGTCCGAGGACCGCGCAGCCGGCGACGAGCGTCACCGTGGCCGTGCCGGCCGCCGCCGCGGCGGCCTCACCGCCCTGCAGGGAGGCCGCGCCCGCCGAGGCCAGACCGGCCAGGAGCAGCACGATCCCCACGGTGGGCCGGACCCTGCCCCGGCCGGACCGGTCGCCGCCGGCCGAACCCGGCCGGCCCACGGCGAAGGGCACCACGAGCCGGGTCACCCCGGCCGTCACCGCGGCGGCGGCGAGCACGGCGGCGAACAGCCACGCCGGGACGGGCAGTTCGAGGCCGTCCGGTACGACCCCGGGACGCGCCCCCAGGGCCTCCCACAGGCCGAGGAACAGGGGTACGGCGCCGAGCGCGCCGAGCACCGCGGCGGTACCGGCGACCCGCGTCACCTCCCGCCCCGCGGCGGCCCGCACCTGGCGCGGGGTCGCGCCGACGGCCCGCAGCAGTTCCCGCTCGGGGGCGCGCTGCCGGAGCGCCTGCGCCACGAGGGAGGCGAGGACGAGGACGGCGACGAGGACGACGGTCCCGGAGACGGCGGCGAGCATCTCCAGGAGCGCGGACCGCGCGGGTGCGGCGCCCAGGTGTTCGGCGCCGCCGCGTCCGTCCCCGGTCAGCGCGCGCAGCGGCTGCCCGGAGGCGGTGTCCTTGAGTCCCGCGCGGTCGAGAGCGGCCCGCACGCGCGCGTGGAGGGTGTCCGCGGGGACGCCCGGTTCCGCCAGGACCCCCACGGCGTCCACGGCTCCGGGCCGCCCGGCGCGTGCCCGCGCCTCCGCGCCGGTGACGTACAGCGCGGCGGGCCCCTCGGCCACGCCGACGACCCGGTACCCGGCGGACCCGCGGCCCGGTTCCCGTACCGTCCCGCCGACCCGCAGCCCGAGGCCCGCCCCGACGACCGCCTCGTCCGCCGTGCGGGGCTCCCGGCCTTCGCGCAGGCCGTACGGGGCGAGAGCCGCCGCTTCCCACGAGCGGCCGGGGTACGTCCGTACGCCCCCGTCCGGGCGGTCGGCGGTACGGTCCGCCGGGTGTACGGCCGCGGTGCCGGCGAGCCGTACGGTGAAGGTCTCGTCCGGCACCGCCGCGCGCACGCCCGGCACCTCCCGGACCACGTCGACGGCCGTGCGGGGGACCCGGACCCGTTCGGTCAGCTCCGTCGAAACGGTGGCCGGACCGTCGCCCCAGGGGGTGGTGGTCCAGCGGACCTCCTGGTCGCCCGCGACGACGACGGGGGCCGCCGCGTACCGGTCCACGCGCGCGTGCCCGAGCCCGGCCGAGCCGAGGGCCAGGGCGAGCGCGCCGAGCAGGGCCGAGGTGACGGCGACGGCCACGAAGACCGCCGTCCAGGCCGAGCGGTGGGCGCGCAGGGAGCGGGCGGCGAGGAGCCGTACCGCCCGGCTCATCGCGCCACCGCCACGGCGTGCGCCGCCGCGCGGCCGGTGATCCCGCCGGTGAGCATCGCGCGGACCGCGGCCTCGTCCGGCCGGTCGAGCCGGCCGGTGATCCTGCCCCCGTCGAGGAAGACGGCCTCGTCCGTCCAGGCGGCGGCCACCGGGTCGTGGGTGACGAGGACGACCGTGCGGCCGCGCTCGTCGACCGCCCGCCGCAGCAGGGCGAGCACCTCGGCCGCCGTGACGGGGTCGAGCGCGGCGGTCGGCTCGTCGGCGAAGACGACCTCGGGATCGTTGAGCAGCGCCCGGGCCACGGCGACGCGCTGCCGCTGACCGCCGGAAAGGTTCTCGGGCCGCTCCTCGGCGCGGTCCGCGAGACCCACCGCCGCGAGGCCGGCGCGGGCGCGCGCGTCGAGCTCCGGGCCGCCGCGGGCCCCGGCGAGGAGCAGCGGCAGGGTGACGTTCTCGCGGACGTTCAGGGCGGAGACCAGGTTGAGCGACTGGAAGACGAAGCCGACCCGGTCGCGGCGCAGCCGGGTGAGGGCGGCGGGCTTCAGGGTGGCGAGGTCGGTGCCACCGATCCGTACCGTCCCCGAGGTCGGCCGTTCGAGCCCGGCCGCGCACCGCAGCAGCGTGGACTTGCCGGAGCCCGACCGCCCCATCACCGCCACGAACCGGCCGCGCGGCACGACGAGGCTGACCCCGCCGAGCGCCGGAACCGTGCCTTCCGCGCTCCCGCGCCGCCGTCCGTACGCGCGGACCACCCCCTCCAGGGCGAGCGCCGCCCCGCCGCTCCCCGTAGGGGTCCCGCTCTCCGCCACCGCTGTCCTCATCATGGGAACAACGCTAGGAAAGCGCAGGTCACAACGGTATGGAGCTGGCTGCCCGACCGGGGGTGGAGCCAGCTCCACCCCCCGTCCGGAGGGAGTCCCCGTCAGCGGCGGCGCCGGCGGCCGTCCGGCCCGTCCGCGTCGCCGTCCTCGTGCGGGCCGAGCAGCTCGTCCGCGAGGGTCGGCAGGTCGTCGAGCGGGGTCTCCTCCGCCCAGTCGGAGCGGCGGCGCGGCCGGCCCTGCTCGTCGAGCTGGGGCAGTTCGCGGGTGGCGTCGTCGGGCCGGGCGGTGTCCGGCCGCTCGTCGCGGAAGATGCCCGGCGGCACCCGGTCGACCGGATCCGGGACCGGCGCCGTCCGCGGGTCCCGTACGCCACCGCCCCGTACGTCCCGGGAGCCGGCCCGCTCGTCGCGGACCGGCGGCAGGACCGCCGTCTCGTCCGCGGCCCGCTCGTCGCGCACGGGCGGCAGCACCGCCGTCTCGTCCGCCGCACGCGGGTCCCGGATCTGCGGCAGCACCGCCGTCTCGTCGTCGGACCGTCCGGCGTCGCGCCGGGCGTCCTCGGGGCGCACGATCGGCGTGGCGACGGTGACTTCCTCGGGCGAGACGGTCGGGGTGCCGGACGCGGCCGGCCGGACGACCGGGGTCTCCACGGTGACGTCGTCCGCCGGGCCGCCGGAACCGGCGGCTCGCGCCGCCTCCGCCGTACGCCGCGCCTCGGTCTCCCGCGCCTCGGCCGCGCGGGCCTCGGCCTCGCGCCGGGCCTGCTCCCGCTCGGCGGCGAGGCGCTCGGCCGCGGCCCGTTCCGCGGCGGCCTTCTCCGCCGCCGCCCTGGCGACCGCCTCCGCCGCCGCCCTCGCGGCAGCCTCCTCGGCCGCTTTCGCCGCCGCCGCGGCCTCCGCCTCCCGGCGGGCCTCCTCGGCGCGCAGCAGGGCCTCCTCGGCCTTGCGCTGCTTCTCCAGGCGGCGGGCCTCGGCCTCGGCACGGAGCCGGGCCTCCTCCTCGGCCTGCTTGCGAAGGCGCTCCTGCTCCTCGCGGCGGGCCTTCTCCTCGGCCTCGCGCCGCCTGCGCTCCTCCTCGGCGGCGATCCGCGCCTCCTCGGCGCGCCGGCGGGCCTCCTCCGCCTGGCGTTCGGCCTCCAGGCGGCGGGCTTCCTCCTCCTCGCGCCGCTTGCGCTCCTCCTCCTCGGCGCGCAGCCGGGCCAGCTGCTCCTGGCGCTCGCGCTCCAGGCGCTCCTCCTCGGCCTTGCGGGCGGCCTCCTCCTCGGCCTTCCTGCGGGCCTCCTCCTCGGCCTTGCGGCGGGCCTCCTCGGCGGCCCTCATCTCGGCCTCGGAGAGCGGCAGGACCCGGTCGAGACGGTGGCGCACCACGGTGGTGACGTCCTCCGGCTCCTGGCCGGCGTCGACGACGAGGTAGCGGCTCGGGTCGGCGGCCGCGAGGGCGAGGAAACCGGCCCGCACGCGCGCGTGGAACTCGGGCGGCTCGGACTCCAGGCGGTCGGGCGCCTCGGTGAACCGTTCCCGCGCGGTGGCCGGGGAGACGTCGAGCAGCACCGTCAGGTGCGGGACGAGACCGTCGGTCGCCCAGCGCGAGATGCGCGCGATCTCGGTCGGGGACAGGTCGCGGCCCGCGCCCTGGTAGGCGACGGAGGAGTCGATGTAGCGGTCGGAGATGACGACGGCGCCCCGTTCCAGGGCCGGCCGGACCAGGGAGTCGACGTGTTCGGCCCGGTCGGCCGCGTACAGCAGGGCCTCGGCCCGGTTGGACAGTCCGGCCGAGGACACGTCGAGCAGGATCGAGCGGAGCCGCTTGCCGATCGGGGTGGCGCCGGGCTCCCGGGTGACGACGACCTCGTGGCCCTTGGCGCGGATCCACTCCGCCAGGGCCTGGACCTGCGTGGACTTCCCGGCGCCGTCGCCTCCCTCCACGGCGATGAAGAAGCCGGTCGGGGAGGGGGCCTGGGCCGGGTCGGCGCCGCGCAGCGCGTCGCGCAGGTCGCGGCGGAGCGGGACGCCCGCCCGGTCGTCGGCCTTGGCGAGGACGAGCGCGGCCACCGGCAGGAGCAGGGCGCCGACGAGGATCAGGGTGAAGGCGGCGCCGCCGTGCGCGAAGACGAAGCTCCCGGACGCGAGGCGGTGCGGGCCGATCGCGGCGGCGAGCAGCGGGGCGGCCAGTGCGCCGAGGGCGACGCCGACGCGGGCGGAGGCCTGGAGGTGGTCGGTGGTGCGGTCCCGGCGGGGTTCCTCGGTCTCCTGGTCGACGAGGGCGTGGCCGGTGTGGGCGGCGACCCCGGCCGCGTACCCGGTGAGGACGGCGAGGAACAGCACGGTCGCCGTGTCCGGCACCAGGCCCATGGCGATGAGCGCGACCCCGGTGACGGCGGTCGCGAGGGCGAGCAGCCGGCGCCGGGAGAGCACGGGCAGGACCGAGCGGGCGGTGCGGATGCCGAGGGCGGTGGCGCCGCTGAGCGCGAGGACGAGCAGGGCGTACGTGACGGGGCCGCCGCCGAGGTCGTAGGCGTGGAGGGCGGCGACGGAGGCGGCCGCGGCGACGGCTCCGGCGACGGTGGCGCAGGTCAGGACGAGCAGCGGTACGGCTCCGGTGCGGCCCTTCTCGGCGGCCGGGCGGCGCAGGCCCTCCAGGGGCGAACGGGGCCGGGGGGTCTGGCCGCCGGGCAGCGTCATGGCGTACAGGACGCCGGCGGAGGCGGCGAGGAGGCCGGCGGCGACGTACGAGCCGAGCGCGGCCTGGTGCCGGGAGAACCAGTCGATCCCGGCGCCCAGCAGGTTGCCGACGAGGGTGGCGAGGAGCAGGGCGGCCGCGGCGGCCGGGACCGCGAGGAAGCCGGTGCGCTGGGAGAGCCGGCGCAGGGCACCGAGGTGGTCGGGCAGGGGCCGCACGGCGTCGCCCTCCACGGGCGGCGCGGGCAGCAGCGCGGGCGCGGCGCTCTCGCGGCAGACGGTCCAGAGGCGCTCGGCGGCCCCGATGACGAAGACGGTGCCCAGCAGGAGCCACAGGGCGCTGCCGGGGGTCCAGTCGATCCACAGGGGCGCGACGACGAGCAGGGCGATCCGCAGCCCGTCGGCACCGATCATGGTCCAGCGCCGGTCCAGGGGACCGCCGGGCGCGGTGAGCGCGATGAGCGGTCCGAGGAGGACGGCGCCGAAGAGGAGCGAGGCCAGCAGCCGGGCGCCGACGACGGCGGCCACGGCGAGGGCGGCGCCCCGCTCTCCGCCGCCGAGGGCGTCCCCGGCCACGGCCGCCTGGAGGCCGAGGAGGACCAGGACCAGCAGGGCGAGGGCGTCCCCGGTCCCACCGGCGGCGTGGGCGCCCCACAGCCGGCGCAACGGCTGATGGCGCAAGAGGGCCCGTACGGCACGTTCCCGGGAATCCGCGACGAGTGCGGCGTCGGAGTCGCCCAGGCGGTCTGGCTGCTGCTCTGCTCGCGTCATCCGTCCACCCTATCCGGACGGCCCGGGACGTCGTGGCCGGACCGAATCCGGGGAGGACGGGGGCTGGGGGAAGGGGCGGGAGCACCGCTCCCGCCCCTTCCCCCGGCCCGTGAACCGTGCTTCCGCGCGGTGTCGTCTACTCCGGCTGGGCCGCCGTCTTCTTGGCCGCGGTCTTCTTCGCGGTCGCCGTGCCGGCCGTCGCCGTCTTCTTCGCGGCGGTCTTCTTGGCGGCCGTGGTCTTCTTCGCCGCGGTCTTGGTGGCGGTCTTCTTGGCCGCCGTCTTCTTCGCCGGGGCCTTCTTGGCGGTCTTCTTCGCCGGGGCCTTGGCCCGCTTCTCGGCGAGCAGCTCGTAGCCGCGCTCCGGCGTGATCGTCTCCACGCTGTCGCCGGTCCGCAGGGTGGCGTTGGTCTCGCCGTCCGTCACGTACGGGCCGAAGCGGCCGTCCTTGACGACGACGGGCTTCTCGCTGACCGGGTCGGTGCCGAGCTCCTTCAGCGGCGGCTTGGCCGCGGCCCGCCCGCGCTGCTTGGGCTGGGCGTAGATCGCGAGCGCCTCCTCCAGGGTGATGGAGAACAGCTGCTCCTCGTCCGTCAGCGACCGCGAGTCCGTGCCCTTCTTCAGGTACGGGCCGTAGCGGCCGTTCTGCGCGGTGATCTCGACACCCTCGGGGTCGGTGCCGACGACGCGGGGCAGCGACATGAGCCGCAGCGCGTCCTCGAGGGTGACCGTGTCGAGGGTCATCGACTTGAAGAGGGAGGCGGTGCGCGGCTTGACCGCGTTCTTGCCGGTCTTCGGGGTGTCCTCGGGCAGGATCTCCGTCACGTACGGGCCGTAGCGGCCGTCCTTGGCGACGATCTGGTGGCCGGTGGCCGGGTCGACGCCGAGTTCGAAGTCGCCGCTCGGCTTGGCGAGCAGCTCCTCCGCGTACTCCACGGTCAGCTCGTCGGGGGCCAGGTCCTCGGGCACGTCGGCCCGCTGGTGGCCGTCCTGGTCCTTCTCGCCGCGCTCGACGTACGGGCCGTAGCGGCCGACGCGCAGCACGATGTCGTTGCCGACGGGGAAGGAGGAGATCTCCCGGGCGTCGATCGCGCCGAGGTCGGTGACGAGCTCCTTGAGGCCGCCGAGGTGGTCGCCGTCGCCGTTGCCCGCGTCGGCCGCGCCGCCCGCCGCCCCGGCGCCCGCGGAGGCGCCCTCGCCGAAGTAGAAACGCTTCAGCCACGGCACGGCCTGGGCCTCGCCGCGGGCGATGCGGTCGAGGTCGTCCTCCATCCGGGCCGTGAAGTCGTAGTCGACGAGCCGGCCGAAGTGCTTCTCCAGGAGGTTGACCACGGCGAAGGAGAGGAAGGACGGCACGAGGGCCGTGCCCTTCTTGAAGACGTAGCCGCGGTCGAGGATGGTGCCGATGATCGACGCGTACGTCGACGGGCGGCCGATCTCGCGCTCCTCCAGCTCCTTGACCAGGCTGGCCTCGGTGTAGCGGGCCGGCGGCTTGGTCGCGTGGCCGTCGGCGGTGATCTCGTCGGCGGTGAGCGCGTCGCCCTGGGCGACCTGGGGCAGCCGCCGCTCGCGGTCGTCGAGCTCGGCGTTCGGGTCGTCGGCGCCTTCGACGTACGCCTTCATGAAGCCGTGGAAGGTGATCGTCTTGCCGGAGGCCGAGAATTCGGCGTCCCGGCCGTCGGCGGTGGTGCCGGCGATCTTGACGGTGACCGAGTTGCCGGTCGCGTCCTTCATCTGGGAGGCGACGGTCCGCTTCCAGATCAGCTCGTACAGCTTGAACTGGTCGCCGGTGAGACCGGTCTCGGCGGGGGTGCGGAAACGGTCGCCCGAGGGGCGGATCGCCTCGTGCGCCTCCTGCGCGTTCTTCACCTTGCCCGCGTAGACGCGCGGCTTCTCCGGCAGGTAGTCGGCGCCGTACAGCTGGGTGACCTGCGCCCGGGCGGCGGCGACGGCGGTCTCGGAGAGCACGGTGGAGTCCGTACGCATGTAGGTGATGAAGCCGTTCTCGTACAGCTTCTGCGCCACCTGCATGGTCGCCTTCGCGCCGAAGCCCAGCTTGCGGCTCGCCTCCTGCTGGAGGGTGGTCGTCCGGAAGGGTGCGTACGGGGAGCGGCGGTACGGCTTCGACTCGACCGAGCGGACCGCGAACGAGGTGTCGGCGAGCGAGGCGGCGAGCGCCCGCGCCTTCTCCTCGTCCAGGTGCAGGACGCTCTCGGACTTGAGCCGGCCGTCGGCGCCGAAGTCACGGCCCTGCGCGACGCGCTTGCCGTCCACGGTGGCCAGGCGGGCGGTCAGCGACGAGGGGTCGGAGGGGTCGCCGGCCCGGCCGGTGGCGAAGGTGCCGGTGAGGTCCCAGTACTCGGCGGAACGGAAGGCGATGCGCTCGCGCTCCCGCTCGACGACGAGCCGGGTGGCCACGGACTGGACGCGGCCCGCGGAGAGGCCGCGCATGACCTTCTTCCACAGGACCGGCGACACCTCGTAGCCGTAGAGCCGGTCGAGGATGCGGCGGGTCTCCTGCGCGTCGACCATGCGCTTGTTGAGCTCGCGCGGGTTGGCCACGGCCTGCTGGATGGCGTCCTTGGTGATCTCGTGGAAGACCATCCGGTGGACCGGGACCTTGGGCTTCAGGACTTCCTGAAGGTGCCACGCGATGGCCTCGCCCTCGCGGTCCTCATCGGTGGCGAGGAAGAGTTCGTCGGACTCGGCGAGAAGCTCCTTGAGCTTCCTGACCTGCGCCTTCTTGTCGGCGTTGACGACGTAGATGGGCTGGAAGTCGTGTTCGACGTCGACACCCAGGCGGCGCACCTCACCGGTGTACTTCTCGGGCACCTCGGCGGCACCGCTGGGAAGGTCGCGGATGTGCCCGACGCTCGCCTCGACGACGTAGCCGGGGCCGAGGTAACCCTTGATCGTCTTCGCCTTGGCAGGCGACTCGACGATGACGAGTCGGCGGCCGCCGTGTGCGGTCTCGCTGGTCGGGGACAACTTCGCTCTTCTCTCCGGTCGGCACTCTCTAGGCCCGTGCGGGCACGCTCGGCGCGCGGCGCCGGCACGCACGGCACGACAGCGGCACGGACGGTGACGCTCCCGTCGCTGCGGAGTGTGACGGTACAACCCGCCCCCGTGTCAAACGGCAAAAGCCCGCAACGGCCACTCGAACGGTAACCCGAGTCCAGGCATTCCTGCCGCCCGGACTCCCGTACCGGCGGGGCGGGGCCGTGCCGGGGGCGGCGCGCGGGGCGCGCCCGGAGAGGGGTGGGGGCCGTCTCAGAGGCGGCCGAAGCACCAGACGCCGAGCAGGAGGAAGAGGGTGCCGGAGAAGGTCGTCAGGGTCGCCGCGGCCCCCGGGCCGACGCCGTACACCACGGGCTCCCGGTGCCTCAGCCGCACCGTGGTCCACAGCAGCAGCGCCGCTCCGAACAGCGTGAACGCCGCTCCCGCGAAGATCGCCGGCCCGCTCTCCATGCCCGTACCCCGTTCCGTTCCCCGTGCGACGTTCGTCTCCCCGGGCGAGGCTGGCACCTCCGGGCGTCAGGGACGCGAATTCCGGGTGAACGACGCGGACGGGGGCGCGCGGTTTCACGAAGATGGCCGGTAGGGGCGGACCTGCTCCTCCGGTGCACGGGTGTGTCACCTCACGCCGGGGCGGCGCGGCCTGCGGCCGGGTCCCGGCCGCAGGCCCCGAGGTGGAAGGCGCGGGCACGGGTTCCCTGCCGGGCGGCGCCGACCCTCGGCGGCCCCCCGTACCGCGCCGGGGCGGACGGCGGAGGTCACCCGCGACAGCGTCCCGACCAGCGGCGTCGTACGGCGCGGGGGTGGTCGCGCCGGTCGTACGCCCCCTGGGGGAACCCCGTCCCGCCGCCGGGCACGAACCGGGCGGCGGAGCGGAAGCGGAACGTCCCCGGGCTCTCACGGGCGACCTTCGGAACGGCCCTTCGGAGCGGCCTTCCGAAGCGGCTGTCCGGGGCGTGTCGGGCCTGGCGGGGTGGAGCCGGGCGCGGCCGGTCCGGTCAGACGGCGGTGCCGCCCTCGGTGGGGGGCAGCAGCGACTCGGGGATCAGGAACCCTTCCTCGACCAGCAGCCGGATCGCCTGCGGGGTGCGGTCCCGCAGCATGACCGGGTCCTCGCCCATGAGCTGCCCGATGGCGTCGAGGATGCGGCCCGCGGTGAGCGTGCCGTCGCAGACGCCCGCGAAGCCGGCGCCCACGTGGTCGACCCGGGTGGCGCGGCGCATGCCCCGGTTCTGGCGGAGGACGACGTGCTCGGGATCCTCGGCGCCCGGCAGGCCGACCTGCTCCTGGACGACCTCGGGCGCGAGCGTGAACCGGTCGGCGAGCAGGCCGGCGTCGTCCCGTGCGCGCAGGTAGTCCTGGCGCTCGAAGTGGGCGCGTACGGTGTCTCCGAGGGGCTGCTCGACGGGGTGCGGCCACTCCTCGATCACCACGGACGGCTCGACGGCGCCGGAGGCCACGGCCCCGCTGCGCCGGAGGGTGATCCAGCCGAAGCCGATCGCCTTGGTGCCACTGGCCTCGAACGCGTCCAGCCAGCGGTCGTACGCCCGCCGGTACTCCTCCGGGTCGCCGCGGTGCTCGCCGCTGTCCCGGAGCCACAGCTCGGTGTACTGGGTGACGTCCTGGACCTCCCGCTGCACGATCCAGGCGTCGCAGCCGCGCGGCACCCAGGACCGCAGCCGGTCCTGCCACTCCTCGCCCTCGACGTGCTGCCAGTTGGCGAGGAACTGGGCGTACCCGCCGTCCTCCAGACGGTCCCCCGCCTGCTGGACGAGGGTGCGGCACAGGTCGTCCCCGCTCATCCCGCCGTCCCGGTAGGTCAGTCCGCTGCCGGGCGAAATCACGAACGGCGGGTTGGAGACGATCAGGCCGTACGAGGCGCCGCCGACGGGCTCGAAGAGGGAACCTTCGAGCAGCTCGGCCTCGTGGGCACCGGACAGGGCGAGGGTGAGCCGGGTGAACTCCAGGGCGCGCGGGTTGAGATCGGTGGCGGTGACCCGGGTGGCGTGCTGGGCGGCGTGCAGGGCCTGGATGCCGGATCCGGTGCCGAGGTCGAGCGCCGCGCCCACCGGCGTACGGACGGTGATGCCGGCGAGGGTGGTGGAGGCGCCGCCGACGCCGAGGACGACCCCTTCGTCCCTGGTGCCGATGCCGCTCGCGCCGCCGACGGCACAGCCCAGGTCGGAGACGATGAACCAGTCCTCGCCCTCGGGGCCGCCATAGGGCCGCACGTCGACGGTCGCGCGCACGGCGTCGCCGTCCCGGACGGCCCAGCCGTCGGCGAGTGCCTCCGTCAGCGGGAGCGCGGCGGCGGCCCGTTCGTACGCGACGGGCTCCTGGAGCAGGAACAGCCGGACGAGGGTCTCCAGCGGGGAGTCTCCGCGGGTGGCGCGCAGGGCGGGCACGGTCTCGCTGCGGGCGAGCGCCGCGTACGCGGGGGCGCCGAGGAGGTCGAGCAGGCCGTCGGCGGTGAAGTCGGCGGCGAGCAGGGCCCCGCGCAGTCGGTCGGCGTGCGCGGGCACCGGGAGGCTGGTGGTCAGGCTGGTCGTACTCACGCTTCCCATTGTGACGGCCGCCACCGACATCGGGGCGGCCGACCCGGCGGTGACGACCGATCAGCGGAGACCGGCGGGGACCGGAGCCCGTCGGCGGGCACGGGACGGCGCCGGACGGACGCCGGGCGGCTGCCGGACGGGCACGTGCCGGGCGCCGGACAGCCACCGGGCGGCGGGGCACGGGCGCCGGGCGGGTCCCGGGCGCATCCCGGGTGAACGTCACCCGGTCACCGCCGCCCGGCCGGGGCCGCCGACCCGTGGTCACCCGGCCGGTGATGGCCGGCTTCTCGCTTTCCGACAGGCCCCGGACTCGGCCCCTTCGCTCTCCAGGCCCGTGCTCCCGCCGAACTACTCCCGGCTCGCCGTCGCCGACGGCGTGGCCGGGGACCCGCTGCTCGTGGAGCGCGCCGGGGTGCTCGCGGGGGCGCCCGGCTCGGGGGAGGCGGAGCCGGAGGCCGGCGGCGTGGACGCCGTGGGCTTCTGGCAGCCCGGCTGCTTGGCCATGGCCCGGCCCAGCTCACCGCTCTCCAGCTTGGCCAGGGCGGCCTGGTCGGACTTCTCGATCTTCTCCAGGCCCTCGGCGACGCTCTGCAGGCCGTCCGCGAACTTCTGCTGGTTCGTCGGGTCGAGCGCGTCGACCTGCTTCTTCAGGCCCTCGTAGGAGACGGCCGTGGCGTTGAGCTCCCGTACCGCGTCCTGCTGGATCTTCTGACCGTTCTCCACCGGCGGGACCCCGGCGCTCTCGACCGCCTTGGCGAGCGCCCGGTCGGCGTCGGCGATGTCCTGGAACGCCTTCGAGTCGGCGGCCTGGATGTCGGCGGGCTTGCTGTCCGCGGCCGTCGAAATGATGATCTGGTGGGCGTTGGCGCGCTTCTGGATCTGGGGCTTCGCCTGGTCGCAGAACGTCTTCGCCCAGGTGCCCACCTTGTCCTCGTCGTCGCTGCAGCCGGACAGCACGAGCATGAGTACCGCGCCGCCGGACAGTGCGGCCGCAAGCTTCTTGTTCACCGGATCGGTCCCTTCCAAGGCTCTCGGCCCCGGAACATACACGCCGCACGGGCGGCATCCACCGTTCGTGGGACCGATTCATTCCACAATGAAGCCTTTTGAACCAAGGCCGACACGGCCGGACGGTCCCGGAAATGAGACGGACGCCACGTCAGGAGACCGCCACCGAACGGCGCTTGGAGACCCGGACGGCGATCACCACGACGAGCAGCGCGAGACCCGCGACCAGGGCCCGCAGCCAGGGGCTCGCGTCGTCCCCGTACCCGAACCGGACGACGGCCGGGGCGATCAGCAGCGCGACCAGGTTCATCACCTTCAGGAGCGGGTTGATCGACGGTCCGGCGGTGTCCTTGAACGGGTCACCGACCGTGTCCCCGATGACGGTCGCCGCGTGCGCCTCGCTGCCCTTGCCGCCGTACCGGCCGTCCTCCACCAGCTTCTTCGCGTTGTCCCACGCCCCACCCGAGTTGGCGAGGAAGACCGCCATCAGCGCGCCCGTCCCGATCGCCCCGGCGAGGTACGCGCCGAGCGCGCCGACCCCGAGGGTGAAGCCGACCGCGATCGGGGCGGTCACGGCGAGCAGGCCGGGCGTGGCGAGTTCACGCAGGGCGTCCTTGGTGCAGATGTCGACGACCCGCCCGTACTCCGGCTTCTCGGTGCGGTCCATGATTCCCGGATGCTCGCGGAACTGCCGCCGCACCTCGTGGACGACGGCCCCGGCGGACCGGGAGACCGCGTTGATGGCGAGCCCGGAGAAGAGGAAGACGACGGAGGCGCCGAGGATCAGGCCGAAGAGGTTGTTGGGCTGCGAGATGTCCATCGAGAGCGTCACTTCCCCGGCTCTCGCCCCGACTTCGGCGACCGAGGTGGCGATGGCGTCCCGGTACGAACCGAAGAGGGCCGCGGCGGCGAGGACGGCGGTGGCGATGGCGATGCCCTTGGTGATGGCCTTCGTCGTGTTGCCGACGGCGTCGAGATCGGTGAGGACCTGCGCCCCGGCGCCCTCGACGTCCCCGGACATCTCGGCGATGCCCTGGGCGTTGTCGGCGACCGGCCCGAAGGTGTCCATGGCGACGATCACCCCGACGGTGGTGAGCAGGCCCGTTCCCGCGAGGGCCACCGCGAACAGCGCCAGCATGATCGAGGCACCGCCGAGCAGGAACGCCCCGTACACGGCCAGGCCGATGAGCAGCGCCGTGTAGACGGCGGACTCCAGACCGATCGCGACACCGGCGAGGACGACGGTGGCCGGGCCGGTGAGCGCGGACCGGCCGATGTCCTGCACCGGGCGGCGGCGCGGCTCGGTGAAGTAGCCGGTGAGCTGCTGGATGAGCGCGGCGAGGACGATGCCGATGGCGACCGCGACGAGGGCCAGAACCCGGGGGTCTCCCGCCTGGTCCTGGATGCCGGGCTCGGTGACGCCGCGGAGGTCGGCGTAGGAGGACGGCAGGTGGACGAAGGCGGCGACGGCGACGAGGACGAGGGAGACCACCGCCGAGACGAAGAACCCGCGGTTGACGGCGCTCATGCCGCTGCCGTCGGTGCGCCGGGGGGACACCGCGAAGATGCCGATCACGGCCGTGACGACGCCGATCGCCGGAACGATCAGCGGGAAGGCGAGGCCGACGTCCCCGAAGGCAGCCTTGCCGAGGATGAGCGCGGCGACCAGGGTCACGGCGTAGGACTCGAAGAGGTCGGCCGCCATGCCCGCGCAGTCGCCGACGTTGTCGCCCACGTTGTCGGCGATGGTGGCGGCGTTGCGCGGGTCGTCCTCCGGGATCCCCTGCTCCACCTTGCCGACCAGGTCCGCGCCGACGTCGGCGGCCTTGGTGAAGATCCCGCCGCCGACCCTCATGAACATGGCGATGAGCGCGGCGCCGAGGCCGAAGCCCTCCAGGACCTTCGGCGCGTCGGCGGCGTAGACGAGCACGACGGTCGCGGCGCCGAGCAGCCCGAGGCCGACGGTGAACATGCCGACCACACCGCCCGTCCGGAACGCGATCTTCATGGCCCGGTGGGAGACCTCCGAGAGCTTCTTCGCCGGCTCACCCGGCCCCGGGGTGGCCTCCCGCGCCGCCGCCGCGACCCGCACGTTCGCCCGGACGGCGAGCCGCATGCCCACATAGCCGGTGACCGCCGAGAACAACGCGCCGACCAGGAAGAACAACGATCGCCCGGCCCGCTGCGCCCAGCTGTCGGCGGGCAGCAGCATCAGCAGGAAGAACACCACGACGGCGAAGACTCCGACCGTGCGGAGCTGCCGCGCGAGATAGGCGTTCGCCCCCTCCTGCACGGCCGCGGCGATCTCCCGCATCTTCGCGGTCCCCTGCCCGGCGGCGAGAACCTGGCGGACGAGCAGCTGCGCGACGACCAGCGCGGCGAGAGCGACGGCCGCGACGACGACCACGATCGTCCGGTTCCCACTCGTGAGGACCGCCGCGGCGAGAGAGGTGGGGTGCATGGGGACGGATCATAGGGAGACAAACCCCGCCGTACCGGGATCTGCCCTCGGCCCCGCGCGGATGCACCAACGGGGGCGGAGACGGGCCCCGGCAGGCTCCGGGCCGCCGGCTGGGGAGCGACGCGGGCTCGGGCTCGGGCTCGGGCTCGGGCTCGGGCTCGGGCTGAGGACGGTCTATCGGTGTGACGGGCGCGGCTCGCCCCGGCGCGGCGGCATGCGAAAGAGGCCCTGCACGCAGGGCCTCTTCACGCGCTCGACGGGACGGCCGCGTGGGCGCGTCGCGTCGGGCTCGTCAGGACAGGATGTCCGCCGGGCTCGTCGGCCAGGTCATCCGGATGGTGCCGCCGTCCTCGCCGGCGGACACCTCGACGTCGTCGACGAGACCGCGGATGACCGCGAGCCCCATCTCGTCCTCGCCGTCCGCGTCGTCGAAGTCCTCGGCCGGAGCCGCGGAACGCGCGCCGGGCACACCGACGGCGTCGGCCGCCGCCACCCCCGCACCGGGCACCTCGTCGCCGACCTCGATGGAGAACGCCTTCTCCTCCTCGGTCAGCACGACCCGGATGGGCGTGGTGACGCCGTTGCTCCGGTGCAGACCCACCGCGCGGGAACAGGCCTCGCCGACGGCGAGCCGCACCTCGTCGAGGACCGCCTCGTTCACCCCGGCCCGACGGGCGACCGCGGCGGCCACCAGGCGGGCCGTACGGACGTGCTCGGGCTGGGCGCTGAAGCGGAGTTCAACGGTGGCCATGGGATCCCCCCGGTCAGTCGACCGCGTTGACGGCCTCGTCGACCGAGGTGTGGATCGGGAACACCTTGGTGAGACCCGTGATCCGGAAAATCTTCAGAATGCGCTCCTGGTTGCAGACCAGACGCAGCGACCCCTCGTGCGCGCGGACGCGCTTCAGGCCGCCGACGAGCACACCGAGGCCGGTGGAGTCGAGGAAGTCCACGCCCTCCATGTCGACAACCAGGTGGTAGCTGCCGTCGTTCACCAACTCGACCAACTGCTCGCGCAGCTTGGGCGCGGTATACACATCAATCTCGCCACCGACCTCGACGACCGTACGGTCGCCACCAACGCCGGTCACAGTGCGAGTCGACAGGGACAGGTCCACGGATCCTCCAGCACCTTGCTATCGGGCGATTGCCCCCTCGGGTCTCCCGGTCGGAGCCAGAGGACTGATCGCCAGCCGCGATGGCATTCAATCACTTACCAGCAGCCATGCACGACGCCTTGGAGGCATTGTCCGTCATGGCAGTGACACACTCGGTGCCGATGGCCAAGAATCACCGCCCCAGTCGTCCCGCCGGGGACACGGGCAAGCGCCCCTCCCCCGGCACGGTCCTCGGCCGTCTCTCCTCGGGGGAGAGCCGGGCCTCGCGCATCACTCATACGGAGCACATGCCCGCCCGGGAGGGCCGGCATGCCGTCTGGCCGGACCGGATCCGGCCCGAGGTGATCGCCGCGATTCAAGAGGCCGGGATCGGCCATCCGTGGGCCCACCAGGCGGAGGCCGCCGAGCACGCCCTGGACGGCCGTTCCGTGGTGATCGCCACAGGAACCGCCTCCGGCAAGTCGCTGGCCTACCTCGCCCCGGTCCTCTCCACCCTCCTGGACGGCTCGGAAGCCCCCAACGGACGCGGCGCGACCTCCCTGTACCTGTCCCCCACCAAGGCCCTCGCCGCCGACCAGCGGCGCGCCGTGCGGGAACTGGCCGCCCCGCTCGGCAACCGGATCCGTCCCGCCGTCTACGACGGGGACACGCCGGTGGAGGAACGCGAATGGGTCCGGCAGTACGCCAATCACGTGCTCACCAACCCCGACATGCTGCACCGGGGCATACTCCCCTCCCACCCCCGGTGGGCCTCCTTCCTGCGCGCCCTGCGCTACGTGGTCGTCGACGAGTGCCACACCTACCGGGGCGTCTTCGGCTCGCACGTCGCCCAGGTCCTGCGGCGACTGCGCCGGATCTGCGCCCGGTACGGCTCCGAGCCGGTCTTCCTCCTCGCCTCCGCCACCTCCGCCGACCCCGCGCGCGCCGCCCACCGGCTCACCGGCCTGGACGTCGTCGAGGTCGCCGACGACGCCTCCCCGCGCGGCGAGATGGTCTTCGCCCTGTGGGAGCCGCCGCTCACCGAGCTGCACGGCGAGCGCGGCGCGCCGGTCCGGCGCACGGCCACGGCCGAGACCGCCGACCTGCTGACCGACCTCACCCGCCAGCGGGTCCGCACGGTCGCCTTCGTCCGCTCCCGGCGCGGCGCCGAGCTGATCTCGGTGATCACGCAGGAACGGCTCGCCGAGACCGACCGTGCCCTGGCCCGCCGGGTCGCCGCCTACCGCGGTGGCTACCTGCCCGAGGAGCGGCGCGCCCTGGAGCAGGCCCTGCACTCCGGCGAGCTCCTCGGCCTGGCCGCCACGACCGCCCTGGAACTGGGCGTGGACGTCTCCGGCCTCGACGCCGTCCTGATCGCCGGCTACCCCGGCACCCGCGCCTCCCTGTGGCAGCAGGCGGGCCGGGCCGGCCGCTCGGGCGAGGGCGCGCTCGCGATCCTCGTGGCCCGGGACGACCCACTGGACACCTTCCTGGTCCACCACCCGGAGGCGATCTTCGACCAGCCGGTCGAGTCGACCGTCCTGGACCCCGACAATCCCTACGTCCTCGCCCCCCATCTGTGCGCGGCGGCGGCCGAGCTGCCGCTGACCGAAGGAGACCTGGCCCTCTTCGGCCCAGCGGCCCCCGGACTGCTGCCGCAGCTGGAGTCCGCCGGGCTGCTGCGCCGCCGGTCCGCGGGCTGGTACTGGACCCGCCGCGAGCGGGCCGCCGACCTCACCGACATCCGGGGCGGCGGCGGCAGCCCCGTACGGATCGTGGAGGCCGGTACCGGCCGTCTCCTCGGAACGGTCGACGAGGCGGCCTCGCACGCCGCCGTCCACGAGGGTGCCGTCCACCTCCACCAGGGCCGCACCTACCTGGTACGGGAGCTGGACCTCAAGGATTCCGTCGCCCTCGTCGAGGAGGCCGTCCCGCCGTACTCCACCACCGCCCGCGACACCACCTCCATCACCGTCCTGGAGACCGACACGGAGATCCCGTGGGGGGACGGCCGGCTCTGCTACGGCTCCGTCGAGGTCACCAACCAGGTCGTCTCCTTCCTGCGCCGCCGCCTGATCACCGGCGAGGTGCTCGGCGAGACCAAACTCGACCTGCCGCCCCGCACCCTGCGCACCCGGGCCGTGTGGTGGACGGTGACCGAGGACCAGCTCGACGCCGCCCGGATCACCCCGAAGATCCTCGGGGGCGCCCTGCACGCCGCCGAGCACGCCTCCATCGGCATGCTGCCGCTGTTCGCCACCTGCGACCGCTGGGACATCGGCGGGGTCTCGGTGCCCCTCCATCCCGACACGCTGCTGCCGACCGTCTTCGTGTACGACGGGCACCCGGGCGGGGCGGGCTTCGCGGAGCGGGCTTTCCACACGGCCCGCGCCTGGCTCACGGCCACGCGCGAGGCCATCGCCGCCTGCGAGTGCGAGGCCGGCTGCCCCTCCTGCATCCAGTCCCCCAAGTGCGGCAACGGCAACGACCCGCTCCACAAACGGGGCGCCGTCCGCCTCCTCACGGAACTCCTCCGCGCGGCCCCGCAGGACCCTCCGGCGTCCCCGCCGGAGGAGGGCCGGGAACCCCCGGCCCCGGCGGAGCCGGAAGGCCCGGCGGAGGGCCGGCGGGGCCGGCACGGGACCTGACCTCGGGCGCGTACGGTCCACCCGCCACCCGGGCGGTCACCTCGGCGACCTCGCCCCGCACCTCGCACCGCACCAGCCCGGCACCCTGGGCCTCGGCGACCCGGGTGGCCACCGCGCACGCCTCCGCCTCGCCCCACAGGGCACGGTCGGCCGCGGCGAGGGCGGCCAGGTCGGCCGCGGCGCCCGCCCGGTGCCGGGCGGTGACCGCCTGCCCCAGCGCGAGCACCGCCCCGAACACGAGGCACAGCGCGCAGGCCGCGAACGCCGTCCACACCGTCGCCGAACCCCGGTCGCCCCGGCGCGCCCTCATGAGGGGGCTCCGTAGGGCGCGTCCTCGGCGAGGGCCGCCGCGCCGGCGCGGAGGGTGAGCCCCATGCCGCCCGGCCCGGGGGCCGCCGCCTCCACCGACACCCGCCACAGATCACCCGCACGAGTGACCGTGACCCGGGCGCCCCCGGGAGCGGCGGCCCGTGCCGCCTCCTCGGCGGAGGCCACCGGTTCCGAGCGGGCCACCGCCCGCGCCCCGGCTCGGGCCGCGTCCACGCACCGGATCTGCGCGGCGGCGGCCGCCAGGCCCCACAGAAGGGCCACCGTGAAGAGGGCCAGCACCGGCAGGACCAGTGCCGCCTCCACGGTCACGAACCCCCGGTCAGAACGGCGCATCGAGCGCCTTCCCGATCACCGATTCCAGGGCCCCGGACACTCCCCCACTGGTGACGATCTTGTACAGCACGGCCGCGAACCCCGCGGCCGCGATCGTCCCCATCGCGTACTCGGACGTCGTCATGCCGGCGTCGGACCGCGCCGCCGCCCGCCGGGCACGCCACCATCCCCGCGCCCACTGCCGTACCCGTGCCCTCATGCCGTTCGTCATCCCGCTCTCCTTGTCCCGTCGTGTGTCGTGTGTCGTGCGGTCGTGCGGTTCGTCGTCGTGCCGCGTGTCGTGCCGTCGTGTTCACCGCGCCATGAGCTCCGTCGCCAGGCCGATCACCACCGGCGCCACTCCCACCGCGAGGAAGGCGGGCAGGAAACAGAGCCCCACGGGCGCGCTGATCAGGACCTGCGCCCGGCGGGCCCGGGCAGCCGCCGTACGGGCCCGGGCGGCCCGCAGGCCCGCCGCGTGCCGGGCGACGGCCTCGGCGGCGGGCGCTCCCGACGCCCCCGCCCGCTCCATGCAGCGGGCGAGCCCCTCGGCGCCCGGTGTCGCGCCGAACCTCCGCCACACCTCGGCCGGTTCGCCACCGAGGCGGAGTTCGGCGGCGGTTCTGGTCAGGCGTTCGCCCAGCGGTCCGCCCATGGACCGGCCCACGGCCAGGGCCGCCTCGGCCGGTCCCGCTCCGGCCGCCGCGCAGGCCGCCAGCAGGTCGGCGGCCAGCGGGAGGTGGCGGGCCACCTCCTCGTCGGCCGCCGCTCTTCGAGCCCTGCGGCGCCCCGCCGCGCGCAGCCGCGCCACGCCCAGGGCCAGGCCCGCGGCGACGAGGGCGGCGAGCGGACCCGCAAGCGCCCACCCCGCCGCCGCGGCCAGGAGCGCCACCACTCCTCCCGCCGCCCACGAGGGCACGCGTGGGCGCGGTGGTCGCGCCGGGCGCCGCAGCCGCTCCGCCGGTGCACCGAGCAGGGACCCGAGCCGCCGCCGGCCGCGGCGCGCCCGCCGCTCGCGCGCCATCTCGTACAGGGCCTCCCCGACCAGGAGGAGCAGCACGGCCAGCACCCCGGCCTGCTGGGTGGTCGTGGGTGTCACGGCCGCTCACCTCCCCGGACGATCCGCGCGGCCCACCAGAGACCGGCCGCTTCCAGGGCGCCGCCCACGGCGAGGCAGCCGAGCCCGGCCGGGGTGTGGAGCAGCACCCACAGGGGATCGGCGCCCAGTGCGGTGCCCAGGGCCAGCCCCGCCGCCGGGAGGACGGCCAGGACCGCCACGGTGGCCCAGGCGCCGGCGAGTTCGGACCGCAGCCGTTCGCGCTGCTCGTGGTGGTCGCGGAGCGCTCCTTCCAGCCGGTCCAGGCCGGCGGCGAGACCCGCGCCGCCGTCCACGGCCACCTGCCAGCAGGCGGCGAGTCCCGCGAGCCCTCCCGCACCGTCCGCGCGGGCCGCGCCGCGCAGTGCCTCCGGCACGTCGCCGCCGAACCGGGCCGCCGCCAGGACGCTCGCCTCGTGGTCACCCAGGGCGCCGGACTGCCGGGCCGCGAACTCCAGGGCCCGCACCGGCTGCCATCCGGCTCTCAGCTCGCCCGCAGCCACGGCACACAGGTCCACCACACGCCCCGCCCGCACCTCCTTCTCCCTGCGGAGCGCGGCCGTCCGCAGGCGGCGCCGCAACAGCGGCACGGCCACGGCGCCGAGGAGCAGCGGCAACGGTGACGCGCCCAGGACGGCGACGACCACGGCCACGGGGAGGCACAACCATGCTCGGTGCTCGCGCGCCCGGCCCCAGTCCCGCAGGGCCGCCGCCCACGGCGCGCCCCTTCCCCCGACCACCGTGCCGCCCGGCGGACCGGGCGTGGCGAGGGCGAGCACTCCGCGCAGCCTGCGCAGCCCGCGCCGTCGCTCCACCTCCCACCACAGGACCAGCGCCACGCAGAGGGCCGCCACCACGGTCAGCCCCGCTCGGGCCGCCTCACCGGTCGTCACGGTCACCACCGGCCCCTCCGATCAGCGCGCTCAACCGTGTCCAGCCCCGCTCGCGCGCGAAACCGGTAGCGGTCCACCGCAGCGCGGGCACCGTGCGCACGAGCCCTTCCCGGTCCCGCTCCAGGACGTGGACCTCGGCGATCCGCCGCCGCCCGTCCCGGTCCCGTACGAGGTGCAGGACGGCCGACAGCCCGGCACCCAACTGGCTGTGCAGAGCGGCCCGGTCGAGCCCGGCGGCCGTACCCAGGGCCTCCAGGCGGGCCGGCACGTCCGCCGCCGTATTGGCGTGGAGCGTTCCGCAGCCGCCCTCGTGACCGGTGTTGAGGGCCGCGAGCAGATCGACGGCCTCACCGCCGCGGACCTCGCCGACCACCAGCCGGTCGGGCCGCATCCGCAGCGCCTGCCGGACCAGGTCCCGCAAGGTGACGAGTCCAGCGCCCTCCTGGTTCGCCGGTCGCGCCTCCAGGCGGACCACATGCGGGTGGTCGGGCCGCAGCTCGGCGGAGTCCTCGGCGAGCACGATCCGCTCCCGGTCACCCACCAGCCCGAGCAGGGTGGCGAGCAGTGTGGTCTTGCCGGTACCCGTACCACCGCTGACCAGGTACGAGACCCGCGCTTCGATCAAGGCGCGCAGGATCGCGGCGCCACCGGGCGGCACGGTGCCCGCCTCGACGAGCTCCTCCAGGGAGAAGGCGCGGGGCCGCATCACCCGCAGCGACAGGCAGGTCGAGCCGACCGCGACGGGCGGCAGCACGGCGTGCATGCGCGTCCCGTCGGGCAACCGCGCGTCCACCCAGGGCCGTGCGTCGTCGAGCCTGCGCCCGGCGACGGCCGCCAGCCGCTGGGCGAGCCTGCGGACGGCACCGGCGTCGGGGAAGGACACCGGCGCCCGTTCGAGCCCGGCGCCCCGGTCCACCCAGACCCGGTCGGGCGCCGAGACCAGCACGTCGGTGACCCGGGGGTCGGCGAGCAGGGGTTCCAGCGGGCCCGTGCCGATGAGCTCCCGTCGTAACTGTTCGGCCGCACCGAGCACTTCCGCGTCGCCGAGGAGCCGGCCCTGGGCCCGGAGCGCCGCCGCCACGCGGGCCGGTGTGGGTTCCGCTCCGCTCGCGGCGAGACGCTGCCGCACGGCGTCGAGCAGCCCTGCTCCGCCGCCCTGACTCCCGCCGGTGAGCCCTTCCGCCCCGGTCATCGCGCACCGCCGGGGGTGAGCGCCCGGTCCCAGAAGGCGGAGCAGAACCGGGCGAGGGGGCCACGTGGTTCGGCGCCGGGTGGCGCGCCCACGTCCTGGTCCGCCACCACTCCCGGGTCGTAGGGGAGTTCCCCGGCGAGTGGCAGCCGCAGGGCCTCGGAGACCCACCGGTCGTCGAGTCCCACCGCGTACGGGCCGCGGACCACGGCCCGCAGGTCACGGACGACGGAACGGAGGGTCGATGCGACCCGGTGCGCGGCGGCGACGGCCCGCAACTCGCCCGGGACGACCAGCAGACCGAGGTCGAGCTGGGCCAGCGCCTCGGCGGTGGCCTCGTCGGCGCCGCGCGGCAGGTCGATCACGACGACCCCGCCGCGCCGCCGGGCCGCGGCGAGGACGGACCGCACGGCCTCCGGCGCCACGGCGGCGGCCGGCTCCCGGCCCCAGCTGAGCAACCGGACCCCGCGGACCGCCGGAAGCGACTCCTCCAGGGCGCCGCCGGCCAGGCGCCCCTTCGAGGCGGCGAAGTCGGGCCACCTGCGGCCTCCCTCCCGCTCGCCGCCGAGCAGTACGTCGAGCCCTCCGCCGAGCGGGTCGGCGTCCACGAGGAGGGTGCGGCGGCCGGTGCGGGCGGCGGCGAGCGCGAGACCGCAGGCGAGGGTGGACGCCCCGGCACCGCCGCGCCCGCCGACGACCCCGACCGTCAGTGCCTGGCGGACCACGCCCTCGGCAGCGTCCGCGATGCGGTCCACGAGGACGTTCTCGGCCTCGGGAAGCCGCAGGACGCTGTCGGCCCCGATCTCGACGGCCAGCCGCCACACCACCGGCTCGTCCGGCTCCCGGCCGACGAGGACGACGCCGGGCCGGCGCACCGCGCCCCGGCAGCGGACGGCCGCGTCCTCGCCGACCAGGACGAGCGGCGGGTCGGTCCAGTCCGTCCTGCGCTCCGGGACCCCGTGGTGCACCTCGGGGTCCGCTCCGGCGGCCGCGCACAGCCGCAACAGGTCGTCGAGGAGCTCGAGGTCCTCCGTGACGATCAGCGGCCCGGTCCCGCGTGGCTCTTCCCGGCTCGCCGCGACCGCGCTCGGCGCGGCGGCCTCCGCCGTCTCGGCCCTGGTCTGTTCCATGACGCGACACCCCTCAGGTGATTCCCGACGCCGCGGACTTCGCGGCTGGAATCACCATGGGGCCCTGGGGAAAATCTTCCCGATCCCACCAAAAAACTGTGGATAACCACAGGCCTGTGAATATCTCGGCCACCCCTTCGGGGGCTGTCCGGACCGCGACCCGACGATTACCGTGTGTAGCGACCGAAGGGTTCGACTGCCGCAGGGGCGGGCGGCGGCCGGCCACGCTGGCGAAGGGAGAAAGAGGATGAAAATGAGAGCCAAAACGGCTCCGGACATGCGACGACCCCCGCCGGGGGGGAGAGCGGGGGTCGTCTCTCCGGCCGACTCGGGGGGGGAGGAGCCGGTCCGGGTTAGCACGGTCGCGAACGATCCGTGACTTCCATGGTGTACCCGAGAGCCCTCTCAGGCAAACCCACACGCAGGAGGGTACGCCGAATGGCGGGCACCTATGCTCGGGCTTGTGGAAAACCACTCCTTGCCGCGCACAGCCGCCTTCTTTGACCTGGACAAGACGGTCATTGCGAAGTCATCGACGCTTACCTTCAGCAAGTCCTTCTACCGGGGCGGACTGATCAGCCGCCGCGCCGCCCTGCGGACGGCGTACATCCAGTTCGTCTTCCTCGCGGGCGGAGCCGATCACGACCAGATGGAGCGGATGCGCGAATACCTTTCCGTGCTCTGCAAAGGATGGAACGTCGCACAGGTCAAAGAGCTCGTCGCCGAGACCCTGCACGATCTGATCGACCCGATCATCTACGACGAGGCGGCCTCCCTCATCGAGGGGCATCACGCCGCGGGCCGTGATGTCGTGATCGTCTCGACCTCGGGCGCCGAGGTGGTCGAGCCGATCGGCGAGATGCTGGGCGCCGACCGGGTCGTCGCCACCCGGATGGTCGTCGGCGAGGACGGCTGCTTCACCGGCGAGGTGGAGTACTACGCCTACGGCCCGACGAAGGCGGAGGCCGTCCGGGAGCTCGCGGAGTCGGAGGGGTACGACCTTTCCCGCTGTTACGCGTACAGCGACTCCGCGACCGACATCCCCATGCTGGAGGCGGTGGGGCACCCGTTCGCGGTCAACCCCGACCGGACGCTGCGCCGGGAGGCGGCCGCCCGGGAGTGGCCGGTGCTCGCCTTCGAGAAGCCGGTACGGCTCAAGCAGCGGCTTCCCGCGTTCCGGATGCCTCCCCGTCCCGCCCTGGTCGCCGCGGCGGCCGTCGGTGCGGCGGCGGCGACGGCCGGGCTCGTCTGGTACGCCTCGCGCCGCCGTCAGGCGGCGGCGCTCGTCGCCCCCTGACACCCCACCGACGGGCCGGCCGGCCCGGCACGCCCGGCGCCCGACCGGGCCGGCACGCACCCGCCGGGCGGGGGAAATGTGGCCCCCGAAGGCCCCGAGGCAAAGAAGTGGAGTCAGCACTTTCGCTTCCACCGGGACAGGAGTAGAAAGGAATCAGGCCCGCGAGACCTGGGACATCCGAGAGGATCACCTGTTGAGCATGAAGGCCCCACGGACCTGAGCACAGAAACCTGGCACCCACGCGACGTCGACCCGTCGATTACGGGCCAGCCGCACCAGGCGAAGGGCAAAGTTCCCCGCCTGATGGGCACATATCGAGGACGCTTGGTAACTGGGTGGACGTGCCAGCGGCGGTACCGCTCCTCGGTACCGCCGCAACCCTTGTCAGGGGGCCGTCAGGC
Source organism: Streptomyces sp. NPDC126503 (assembly GCF_040302405.1). Taxonomy (NCBI): domain Bacteria; kingdom Bacillati; phylum Actinomycetota; class Actinomycetes; order Kitasatosporales; family Streptomycetaceae; genus Streptomyces; species Streptomyces sp. NPDC126503. The sequence goes on along the minus strand of NZ_JBEORS010000002.1, from coordinate 353,063 downwards.
GGCGCCGCGCTGAAGCGCCTCGCAGACCGCCGTCGACTCACGGACCCCCAGCTCCACCGAGCGGCCGCAGTGCGCGATCCAGGCTCCGACGCCCTCGGGAGTCCCCGAGAGATACCCCTCGAAGGCGGCCAGGTACGCCGCCCGGCCCTGCTCCGCGTGGCCGACCTCGGCCGGGCAGATCGCCTTCGGGTCGAGACCGCTGCCGACCAGGACGATGCGCTCCGCCGCCCGCGCGACGAGCCCGTTGTGCGAGGTGAACGGCCGCAGCGCCAGCAGTTCACCGTGCACCACGGCGGAGGTCACCAGGGCGGGGGCGTCGCCGCCCGCCACGATCAGTTCCGCCAGGCCGTCGAGCCGGGCGGCGACCTCGGCGGGCGTCGGCAGCGGGGCCTCGACGAGCGGCTCGTCGACCGCTTCGCCGTCCAGTCGGGGCCGGCCCACCGAGTCGAGCTGTTCGCCCGCCGCGACCAGGTGGAGACGGGCGAGCACCCGCAGCGGCGACTGGCGCCAGATGGAGAGAAGCTGCCCCGCCTCGGCACTCAACCGGAGCGCGGCACCGACCGTGCGGGCCTCCGGGTCGGCGCTGAAGTCGGTGCGCCGCCGGACCTCCTCCAGAGCCCAGTCCGCGCCCGAGAGGGCGGCCGAGCCGCGCGCCCCGCGCAGCGCCGCCTCGGAGGAGATCTCGTTGCTGCGGCGCCGCATCACGCGGTGGCCGTAGACCCGGTCGACGGCCTTGCGTACGGAGTCCACCGCGTCGGCGACGCCGGGCAGGGAGCCGAGCGCGGCCAAGGGGTCAGAGGCGTGCGTACTCATAAGTAGGGAGGCTACGCGCCCGAGCGGCCCGCCCCACGAAGGAGTGGTCTTCTTCACGCGCTCCCACCACCCCGCGCAGTCGTACCGCTACCGTAGGTGAACATGAAGATCGCTTTCGTCGGGAAGGGCGGCAGTGGCAAGACGACGCTGTCCTCCCTCTTCATCCGCCATCTCGCCGCCTCCGCCTCCCCGGTCGTCGCCGTCGACGCCGACATCAACCAGCACTTGGGCGCCGCGCTCGGCCTCTCCGAGGGGGAAGCGGCCGCGCTGCCCGCGATGGGCGCCCATCTGCCCCTCATCAAGGAGTACCTGAGGGGTTCCAACCCGCGGATCGTCTCCGCCGACACGATGATCAAGACGACTCCGCCCGGGGAGGGCTCGCGCCTGCTGCGGGTCCGCGAGGACAACCCCGTCTACGAGGCGTGCGCCCGGCCCGTACGGCTCGACGACGGCGAGATCCGCCTGATGGCGACCGGCCCGTTCACGGAGTCGGACCTCGGGGTGGCCTGCTACCACTCGAAGGTCGGCGCGGTGGAGCTGTGCCTGAACCACCTGGTGGACGGGCCCGACGAGTACGTGGTCGTCGACATGACGGCGGGCTCGGACTCCTTCGCCTCCGGCATGTTCACCCGGTTCGACATGACCTTCCTGGTGGCCGAGCCGACCCGGAAGGGCGTGTCCGTGTACCGCCAGTACAAGGAGTACGCCCGGGACTTCGGCGTCGCCCTGAAGGTCGTCGGCAACAAGGTGCAGGGCCCCGACGACGTCGACTTCCTGCGCCAGGAGGTCGGCGACGACCTGCTGGTCACGGTGGGGCACTCGGACTGGGTGCGGGCCATGGAGAAGGGCCGGCCGCCGCTGTTCGCTCACCTCGAGGCCGAGAACCGGGCGGCCCTGCGGACCCTGCGCGAGACGGCGGACGCCTCGTACGCCCACCGTGACTGGAAGCGGTACACGAGCCAGATGGTCCACTTCCACCTGCGCAACGCCGAGAGCTGGGGCAACGCGAAGACCGGGGCCGACCTGGCGGCGCAGGTCGACCCCGGCTTCGTCCTCGACGAGCGCCTGGCCGTTCCGCAGCCCAGCTGACGCACGGCCGAGCGGGGCCCGGAGCCGGGCCCCGCTCGGTACGGGATCAGGGCCGTACGGGATCAGGGCCGTACGGGATCAGGGCCGTACGGCCGGCTGGGCGGCAGGGGCGCCCGCGGGAGCCGCCGGGGCGACGGGGGCCGCCGGCTGCGGGGCGAGGAAGGCCTTCCAGCCGCCGGGCGGGGCCTCACCCACCTTCAGCGTCCGCATCTTGGCGATGACCTCCGGGTCCTGGGCGTCCAGCCAGTCCGCGAGCTGGCGGAAGGAGACGCACTCGACGTCCTTCTGCACGCACACGGTGGCGATGGTCTCCTCGATGGCCCGCATGTACGTGCCGCCGTTCCAGGACTCGAAGTGGTTGCCGATGATCACCGGCGCCCTGTTGCCCCGGTACGACCGCTCGAAGGCCTGCACGAGGCCGTCCCGCATCTGGTCGCCCCAGTACCGGTGCATGGAGGGGTCGCCCTGGGTCGTCCCGGGGGACTGGTTGACCAGGAAGTTGTAGTCCATGGACAAGGTCTGGAAGGCGCGGCCGGGGACCGGCACGAGATGCATGGAGAGGTCCCACAGGCCCTGCTCCTTCTCGGGCCAGATCTGGTCGTTGACGCCGCTCGTGTCGTAGCGGAAGCCCATCTGCGCCGCCGCCCGGACGAAGTTCTCGCGGCCTTCCAGGCAGGGGGTGCGGGCGCCGACGAGTTCCTTGTCGTAGTCGAAGGGGAGCGGCTGCTCGGCGCGCAGGCCGGCGTTCGTCTTCCAGTTCTTGACGAAGGACTTGGCCTGGTTGATCTCGCTCTTCCACTCCTCCACCGACCAGGTGCCGACACCGCCCTCCTTGCCGCAGAAGTGGCCGTTGAAGTGGGTGCCGATCTCGTTGCCCTCGAGCCAGGCACCGCGGAGCTCGCGGACGGTGGCGCGGATGCCCTCGACGTCGTTGAAGCCGATGTCGGAGCGGCCACTGGCGTGCCGGGGCGGTTCGTAGAGGGCCCGCTTGTCCTCGGGCAGCAGGTACACGCCGCTCAGGAAGTACGTCATGGTGGCGTCGTACTTCTTGCCGACCTTGCGGAAGTGGGAGAAGAGTTTCTGGCTGTCCTCGCCCGCTCCGTCCCAGGAGAAGACCACGAACTGGGGCGGGGCCTCGCCGGGCTTGAGCTTCCGCCACGCCGGCTGGTGGGGCTGCGCGCCGGTGTAGGCGGTGGACCCGTCGCCGATCAGGCGCACCGGGCTCTGCGGAGCGGGGGCCGGGCCCTTCTTGGCACCGGCGCCGCCCTGCGCGGGCCCGGCGCCGGTGTCGCCGGAGCCCGAGCAGCCGGCGAGTCCGGTGACCAGCGCGGCGGCGAGGGCGCCGGCGGCGAGCGCCCTGCGCCGGACCGTGGCCCGGCGGGCGGCGGGGGCGGTGTTCCGGGGCACGGCGACGGCCGCACCCCCGGCAGTCGTACGCGCGGCGGCCGTCCGTCCGGCAGCCGTCCTTCGGGCAGTGGTCCTTCGGGCCGTAGACCTTCTTCCGGCGGCTGACATCCGCCCACCTCTCCTCTGAGCCTCGGGGCACGGAGCCCCTGTTGCGAGCGGCGTCAACGTCGCATCACGGCGGCCAGAGAGATGAAACGACAAGCGGAGAAGTCATACCGGTTCACTGGAACAGGTGAACCATTGCCCTATTTGCCCCGAACATCCCGCTCCTGTCTTTACTCTCCATTACGATTCCATTACCCAGCGTTGATCCTCCGTCGGGAGGACCCGCACGGACGATCCCGCCGCAACACCCCGTACGAGCCGCGAAAGCGCTGCCCCGGAGGAGACGGGAATGACCCTCTGCACCCCTGCCCGCACCACGACCCGCCCGGAAGTCCAGCGGCCCCACAGCCCGCCGGGCGGACCGCGCCGCTTCCGCGTCGCCGGCGCCGACCTGTCCGCGTCGGTGGCCGTCTTCCTCATCGCCCTGCCGCTCTCCCTCGGCATCGCGCTCGCCACCGGAGCCCCGCTCCAGGCGGGCCTGGTCGCCGCCGCCGTGGGAGGCATCGTCGCCGGCCGGTTCGGCGGCGCACCGCTCCAGGTCAGCGGCCCCGCCGCCGGCCTCACCGTCGTCACCGCCGAACTCATCCAGCGGTACGGCTGGCGCACCACCTGCGCCATCACGGTCCTGGCCGGACTGAGCCAACTGGCCCTCTCCGCCCTGCGCGTGGCCCGGTCCGCGCTCGCCGTCTCACCCGCGATCGTGCACGGCATGCTCGGCGGCATCGGTGTCACCATCGCCCTCGCCCAGCTCCACATCGTCCTGGGCGGCACCCCGCAGAGTTCCACCGTCGCCAACGCGACCGGGCTGCCCGCCCAGTTGGCGAACGCCGACGCCGCGGCCCTCGTGATCAGCGGCCTCACGGTGGCGGTTCTGCTGGCCTGGCCCCGGCTGCCCGGCCGGATCGGCCGCCGCGTCCGCGCCGTTCCGGCCGCCCTGGTCTCCGTGGCCGGCGCGACGGCCGTCGCGGTCGTGGCCGGCCTCGCCGTCCCCCGCGTCGACCTGCCGTCGTGGAGCAGCCACGCCCTGCCCGGCCTGCCCGAGGGCCCCGTCCTCGGCATCGCGGCCGGCGTCCTCACCATCACCCTGGTCACCAGCGTGCAGTCGCTGCTGTCGGCGGTCGCGGTCGACAAGCTGATCGCCGCCCGCGAGGACCGCGGGCTCGGCATCCCCCGCTCGGACCTCGACCGCGAACTGCGGGGCCAGGGCGCGGCCAACATCGTCTCCGGCGCCCTCGGTGGCCTGCCGGTGGCCGGTGTCGCGGTCCGCAGCGTCGCCAACGTCTCGGCGGGCGCGGTCAGCCGGGCCTCCACCATGCTCCACGGCCTGTGGGTGGTGCTCGCCTCCCTCCTGCTCGTGCCGCTGATCGACCTCATCCCGCTGCCCGCCCTCGCCGCCCTGGTCATGGTGGTCGGCGTGCAGATGGTGAGCATCACGCACATCCGCACGGTCACCCGGCACCGCGAGGTGGTCGTGTACGCCGTGACGCTGACCGGCGTCGTCCTCGTCGGCATCCTGGAGGGCGTGGCCCTCGGCATCGCCGTGGCCGTGGCGGTCTCCCTGCACCGCCTCGCCCGGACGCGCATCACGCGCGAGGAGCGGGACGGGCAGCAGCTTCTGCGGGTCCGCGGGCAGTTGACCTTCCTGGCCGTTCCGCGGCTGAGCCGGGCGCTGCACCAGGTTCCGGCCGGTTCCGACGTGGTGGTGGAGCTCGACGGCTCCTTCATGGACCACGCCGCGTACGAGACGCTGAACGACTGGATCTCCGGCCACCAGGCGCACGGCGGCACCGTGGAACTGGCCGGGCGTTCCGGCGGCCGGATCGGTGAGCCGGGTTCCGCCGCCACGCAGCCCTGCTGCCGCCCCTGGACCCCCTGGCACAACCACCAGTGCGGACAGCCCGAGCCGGCCGAACGGGAGGGCCCGAAGGGTCCGCGACCGTCCCCGACGCGGCATCAGCTGGCGACCGGGATCGGCACGTTCCAGCGGAACACCGCCCCGCTGGTCCGCGGCGAACTCGCCCGGCTCGCCCGCGAGGGGCAGCGGCCGTCGCAGCTCTTCCTCACCTGCGCCGACTCCCGCCTGGTCACCAGCATGATCACCGCGAGCGGCCCGGGCGACCTCTTCACCGTGCGGAACGTCGGGAACCTCGTCCCGCTCCCCGGCGAGGAGAGCGGGGACGACTCGGTGGCCGCCGCGATCGAGTACGCGGTGGAGGTGCTGCGGGTCGAGTCGATCACGGTCTGCGGCCATTCCGGCTGCGGCGCGATGCAGGCCCTCCTGAGCGCCGCGCCCGACGACCCCCTGAACCCTCCGGCCCCGCCGTCCCCGCTGCACCGCTGGCTGCGGCACGGCCGGCCGAGCCTGGAGCGGATGGCGAGCCGCCATCCCGTCGAGCCCCGGATCGCCGGCCGCCCGCCGGCCGACGCGGTCGAGCAACTGTGCCTGACCAACGTGGTCCAGCAGCTGGAGCACCTGCGGGCGTACGAGTCGGTGGCGCGGCGCCTGGCCGACGGCAGCCTCACCCTGCAGGGCATGTACTTCCACGTGGGCGAGGCCCAGGCCTACCTGCTCACGGAGTCGGGCGATACGCGATCACGCGGTACGGAACCGAGAGCCACGGAGCCGGACGGTACGGAGTCCGGCGGCACGTCCGGGCCCGGTGAGGCCGTCTTCGTCCAGGTCCCGCCGACGGTCCTGGAACCGGCCCGAGCCTCCTGAACCGGCGCGGGCCACCGCGCCCGCGCCCCGCCCGCGCCCGGGCCCCCTCGCGTACCCAGGACTCCCCCACCCCCACCCACCTCGCCGCCGCGCGGCTGAACCGGCCGGTCACGCCGTCCGTGAGAGTGTGTGGCCCCTTCTCCCTCCGCTCGGGACGAAGGGGCCACCGCACGCGGCACGCTCACAGGTCTAAACCAATTGGCTGGAGACTCTTGTCACCCGGGCATCCGCCTGATGAGCTATGACGCGGGACACATACGCACAGAGGACGCCCTGGGAAAGGGAGATGTCGTGAGCAACGAGAGCCTGGCCAACCTGCTCAAGGAAGAACGCCGATTCGCGCCGCCCGCCGAGCTGGCCGCGCACGCCAACGTGACGGCGGAGGCGTACGAGCAGGCCGCGGCGGACAGGCTGGGCTTCTGGGCCGAGCAGGCCAAGCGCCTGACCTGGGCCACCGAACCGACCGAGATCCTCGACTGGTCGAACCCGCCCTTCGCCAAGTGGTTCGCCGACGGCGAGCTGAACGTGGCGTACAACTGCGTCGACCGGCACGTCGAGGCCGGGCACGGCGACCGCGTCGCCCTCCACTTCGAGGGCGAGCCCGGTGACAGCCGTGCGATCACCTACGCCGAGCTCAAGGACGAGGTCTCCAAGGCCGCCAACGCGCTGACGGAACTGGGCGTCCGCAAGGGCGACCGGGTCGCCGTCTACCTGCCGATGATCCCCGAGGCGGCCATCACGATGCTGGCCTGCGCCCGCGTCGGCGCCGCCCACTCGGTGGTCTTCGGCGGCTTCTCCGCCGACGCCGTGGCCTCCCGCATCCAGGACGCCGACGCCAAGCTGGTCGTCACCGCCGACGGCGGCTACCGGCGCGGCAAGCCGAGCGCGCTCAAGCCCGCCATCGACGAGGCCCTCACCAAGTGCCCGGACGTCGAGCACGTCCTCGTGGTCCGCCGCACCGGACAGGAGACCGCCTTCACCGAGGGCCGTGACGTGTGGTGGGACGACTTCGTCGCCCGCCAGTCCACCGAGCACACCCCGGAGGCCTTCCCGGCCGAGCACCCGCTGTTCATCCTCTACACCTCCGGCACCACGGGGAAGCCGAAGGGCATCCTGCACACCTCCGGCGGCTACCTCACCCAGGCGGCCTACACCCACCACGCCGTCTTCGACCTGAAGCCGGAGACCGACGTCTACTGGTGCACCGCCGACATCGGCTGGGTCACCGGCCACTCGTACATCGTCTACGGCCCGCTCGCCAACGGAGCGACGCAGGTCATGTACGAGGGCACCCCCGACACCCCGCACCAGGGCCGGTTCTGGGAGATCGTGCAGAAGTACGGCGTCACCATCCTCTACACGGCGCCGACCGCCATCCGCACGTTCATGAAGTGGGGCGACGACATCCCCGCGAAGTTCGACCTCTCCAGCCTCCGGGTGCTGGGCTCGGTCGGCGAGCCGATCAACCCCGAGGCCTGGGTCTGGTACCGGGAGCACATCGGCGCCGGCAAGACCCCGATCGTGGACACCTGGTGGCAGACCGAGACCGGCGCGATGATGATCTCGCCGCTGCCGGGCGTCACCGAGACCAAGCCGGGTTCCGCCCAGCGTCCGCTGCCGGGCATCTCCGCGACCGTCGTGGACGACGAGGCGAACGAGGTCCCGAACGGGGGCGGCGGCTACCTGGTCCTGACCGAGCCGTGGCCGTCGATGCTCCGCACGATCTGGGGCGACGACCAGCGCTTCATCGACACGTACTGGTCGCGCTTCGAGGGCAGGTACTTCGCGGGCGACGGCGCCAAGAAGGACGAGGACGGTGACATCTGGCTCCTCGGCCGGGTGGACGACGTCATGCTCGTCTCGGGCCACAACATCTCGACCACGGAGGTCGAGTCGGCGCTCGTCTCCCACCCCTCCGTCGCCGAGGCGGCGGTGGTCGGCGCCGCCGACGAGACCACCGGCCAGGCCATCGTCGCCTTCGTCATCCTGCGCGGGACGGCGAGCGAGGGCGAGAACCTCGTCGCCGAGCTGCGCAACCACGTGGGTGCCACGCTCGGCCCGATCGCCAAGCCGAAGCGGATCCTGCCGGTGGCGGAGCTGCCGAAGACCCGCTCGGGCAAGATCATGCGGCGTCTGCTGCGGGACGTGGCGGAGAACCGCGAGCTGGGTGACGTCACCACCCTGACCGACTCCTCCGTGATGGCCCTCATCCAGAACCAGCTGCCGTCGGCGGCCGCCGAGGACTGAGTCCGGCACACCCTGTGGGGCCCGCCCCGGACCTGGCACGGCCACCGGGGCGGGCCCCCGCGCGTCCACCACCGCCCCGTACCCCTGCCCTCTCAAGGGGACGAACGCCGCAGATCTCCCTAAAGTGAACCTCGCCGGGCACACCCGGGGCTCGTTAGGTAGGGTAAAGATCGCGCCCGTGACGACACCGGAAGATCGTCCGCGGCGCGACGCAAGACCTAGGTGCGCCGGGAAGTCTGGTCGGCATGTGCTTCGCCCTGCCCACCCGACCGGAGGTTCTCCCCCGTGGCCGCGCCCTCACCCACCGACCGTGACGACCGTGACGACCGCCCCGGCGGCAGCACCCGGACCGGTGACAGCGGCACCGGCGGCCGCACCTTCCTCGGCCGTCTCCCGCTCCCCGAGAGCCGCTACCTCGCCGACGCCCTGCGCACGGAGACCGTCGGCGGCGTGCTGCTGCTCCTCGCCGCGGTCGTCGCGCTCGTCTGGGCCAACAGCCCGGCCGGTGACAGCTACGCGTCCGTACGGGACTTCCACTTCGGACCCGCCTCCCTCCACCTGGACCTGTCCGTCCAGCACTGGGCCGCCGACGGACTCCTCGCGGTCTTCTTCTTCGTCGCCGGCATCGAGCTCAAGCGCGAGCTCGTCGCGGGCGAACTCCGCGACCCGAAGGCCGCTCTGCTGCCGGTCATCGCCGCCCTCTGCGGCATGGTCGCGCCCGCGCTCGTCTACGTCCTGGTCAACACCGCGGGCGGCGGCCCGCTCGACGGCTGGGCCGTGCCCACCGCGACCGACATCGCCTTCGCGCTCGCCGTCCTCGCCGTGATCGGCACCTCGCTGCCGTCCGCGCTCCGCGCCTTCCTCCTCACCCTCGCCGTCGTCGACGACCTCTTCGCGATCCTGATCATCGCCGTCTTCTTCACCGGCGACCTGAACTTCGCCGCGCTCGGCGGCGCCGTCGCCGGACTGGTCCTCTTCTGGGTGCTGCTCCGCAAGGAGGTCCGCGGCTGGTACGTGTACGTCCCCCTCGCCCTGGTCATCTGGGGCCTGATGTACAACAGCGGCGTCCACGCCACCATCGCCGGTGTCGCCATGGGGCTGATGCTGCGCTGCTCCACCCGGGACGGCGAGGCGGACTCCCCCGGCCAGCACATCGAGCACCTGGTCCGGCCGCTCTCCGCCGGTTTCGCCGTCCCGATGTTCGCCCTCTTCTCCGCCGGTGTCAGCGTGTCCGGCGGGGCCCTGCGCGACGTCTTCACCCAGCCCGTCACCCTCGGCGTCGTCCTCGGCCTCGTCGTCGGCAAGGTGATCGGCATCTTCGGCGGCACCTGGCTCGCCGCCCGCTTCACCCGGGCCGAGCTCAACTCGGACCTGGCCTGGCCGGACGTCTTCGCCGTCGCCTCCCTCGCCGGCATCGGCTTCACCGTCTCCCTGCTCATCGGCGAACTCGCCTTCGCGGGCGACGCGGAGCTCACCGACGAGGTGAAGGCCGCGGTCCTGGCCGGCTCGCTCATCGCGGCCGTCCTCGCCTCGGTCCTGCTGAAGCTGCGGGTCCGGAAGTACCAGGCGCTCTACGCCGAGGAGACCCGCGACGACGACCAGGACGGCATCCCCGACATGTACGAGCAGGACAACCCGGAGTACCACCTCCGGATGGCCGAGATCTACGAGAAGAAGGCCGCGGAACACCGGCAGCGCGCCCGACTGGCGGGGCGTCGCGCGATGAGGGCGACCGTCCGGCATGATCTGAGTCGGACCGTAGACGAGGACGAGGAGAGGGATCAGCGATGAGCGACCCGTTCGACGGAACCGAGCGCAGCCTCGGTCAGCTGGTCGCCTCGGCGACCGCCGAGATGTCCGCGCTGGTGCACGACGAGATCGCCCTGGCCAAGGCGGAGATCCGACAGGACGTCAAGCGCGGGGCCATCGGCGGCGGGGCCGGCATCGCCGCCGCGGCGGTGCTGCTGTTCTCGCTGCCGCTGCTGAGCTTCGCGCTGGCGTACGGCATCCAGGCCTGGAGCCACTGGCACCTGTCGGTGTGCTTCCTGCTGTCCTTCGCCGCGAACGTGCTCCTGGCGCTGCTGCTCGGCACGGTCGCGTACGCGAAGTTCCGCAAGGTCAAGCCGCCGGAGAAGTCCATCGCCTCCGCCAAGAAGACGGCGGCGATCATGGGCAACGTGAAGCCGCACCCGCGCCCCGCGCCCCGGACCGCCCTGGAGAAGGCCGAGTCTGTGGCACGCTCGTCCGTATGACCCTTCCCGAGAGCAACGGCAACGGCGGGCCCGTACGGCTCGACGGGCCCTGGACCCACCGCGACGTGGCCGCCAACGGCGCGCGTTTCCACATCGCGGAGATGGGGGACGGCCCGCTGGTGTTGCTGCTGCACGGTTTCCCGCAGTTCTGGTGGACCTGGCGCCACCAGCTGCCGGCGCTCGCCGAGGCCGGATTCCGGGCCGTGGCGATGGACCTGCGCGGGGTCGGCGGCAGCGACCGCACGCCCCGGGGTTACGACCCGGCCAACCTGGCCCTGGACGTCACCGGTGTCATCCGCTCGCTCGGCGAACCGGACGCGGCGCTCGTCGGCCACGACATGGGCGGTTATCTGGCCTGGACGGCGGCGGTCATGCGGCCGAAACTGGTGCGCCGGCTCGTCGTCTCCTCCATGCCGCACCCGCGCCGCTGGCGCTCCGCGATGCTGTCCGACTTCGCGCAGTCGCGGGCGGGCTCCCACATCTGGGGCTTCCAGCGGCCGTGGCTGCCGGAGCGTCAGCTGGTCGCGGACGACGCCGCCCTGGTGGGCGAGCTGATCCGCGACTGGTCAGGGCCGAAGCCCGTGGACGAGGAGGCCGTGGAGACCTACCGGCGGGCGATGCTGGTGCCGTCGACGGCGCACTGCTCCATCGAGCCGTACCGCTGGATGGTGCGCTCGCTGGCCCGCCCGGACGGCATCCAGTTCAACCGGCGGATGAAGCGGCCGGTACGGGTTCCCACGCTGCACCTGCACGGTTCGACGGACCCCGTGATGCGGACCCGCAGCGCGGCGGGCTCGGGGCAGTACGTGGAGGCGCCGTACCGCTGGCGGCTGTTCGACGGCCTCGGGCACTTTCCCCACGAGGAGGACCCGGTCGCGTTCACGGCCGAGCTCGTCAACTGGCTGAAGGACCCCGAACCGGACCGCTGACCGGCTGTCACCTTTCGGCCACGCACACGCGTGCGACGAACGGCCATGTGCCCGGCGCATACTCCAATTGGCGGGCGCCGGGGAGGTTACCGACCTCGGGGCCCGGGCACACGTCGAGGTATGGGCTGGACGCACGACTACGGTGACACGGCACGCGAACGCCGCTCGGCAACGGCGCCGGGCTCCCGCGAGAGGGGTGGGCCCCCGGAGCCGGGTCCCGCGTACTCCGCGCAAGACGTCGGTATCTCGCGCATGCTGCGCCGCCGTGCCCGCTGGGTGTCGGCCCGGCTGAGGCATCCGCGCGACTGAGACCGAGCCACCGGACGCGGGCCACCTGGCCACTCGGACGCCGGGCCCTCCTGGCGCGGCGCCCCGCCCGGGGTGGACCTCTACAGGGCGCAGCCCTGCGTGTCGACCTGCTGCACGGCGCTGCGGCCACGCTCGATGTCCTCGCGGATCTCGTCCACGGTCAGCGCGTAACCGGTGTTCACGTCGTCGAGCGAGCGCGCGAAGATCACGCCGTACACCTCGCCGTCCGTGGTGAGCAGCGGCCCCCCGGAATTGCCCTGGCGGACCGTCGCGTACAGCGAGTACACCTCCCTGCGCACCTCGTCACGCCGGTAGATGTCCGGTCCCGTCGGGCTGATCCGGCCCCGGACGCGGGCCGACCGCACGTCGTACGCGCCGTTCTCGGGGAATCCGGCGACGATCGCGCCGTCACCGCTGCGCGCGTCCTCCTCGGCGAACCGCAGCGGGGCCGCGTCGAGGTCGGGCACGTCCAGGACGGCGATGTCCCGCCGCCAGTCGTAGAGGACGACCTTGGCGTCGTACAGCCTGCCCTCGCCGCCTATCTGGACGGTCGGCTCGTCCACGCCTCCGACCACGTGGGCGTTGGTCATGACCCTGCGCTCGTCGAAGACGAACCCGGTGCCTTCGAGGACCTTGCCGCAGCTCTGGGCCGTACCGACGACCTTGACGATGGACCGCTTGGCGCGGGCGGCGACGGGGCTGCCCGCGAGGGCCGGGTCCGGCGGCAGGACCTTGGTGATGGGCTCGTCGGCGAACGGGCTGAACACCTGCGGGAAACCGTTGCGCGAGAGGGTCGAGCTGAAGTCGTCGAACCAGCGCGAGGCCTGATCCGGCATCACCTCGTTCACCCCGAGCAGCACCTTGGAGCCGCGCACCTCCTTGCCCACGGTGGGCAGCGAGGTCTGGGCGAGGAGGGAGCCGAGCAGCCAGGCCACGAGCAGCATCGCGACCACGTTCACGAGCGCGCCGCCGGTGGCGTCGAGCGCGCGCGCCGGTGACCAGGTGATGTACCGCCGGAGTCCGTTGCCGAGGTGGGTGGTGAAGGCCTGGCCGACGGAGGCGCAGATGATGACGACCATCACGAAGACGACCGTCGCCGTGGTCGACACCTCGCTGTTGTCCGTCAGCTGGTCCCAGACGACGGGAAGCAGCAGGACGGCGAGCAGACCGCCGCCGAGAAAACCGATGACCGACAGGATGCCGACCACGAAGCCCTGGCGGTACCCGATGATCGCGAACCACACGGCGGCGAGCAGCAACAAGATGTCCAGCACGTTCACCGTCAATAGCCTCGCAGATTCGTTCCGGTCGCCGGTCGCCCGTCATCGGCCTGTCTCGCCCGTGGGTCAGCCTGTCATGAGCGCCAGTCGAGCGGGACCTGTCTCGTGCGGTCCCAGGGGCGCTCCCAGCCCGCGTAGTGGAGCAGCCGGTCGATGACTCCGGCGGTAAAACCCCAGACCAGGGCGGATGCGACGAGGAAGGCGGGGCCCGCGTGGCCACGCGGGTGCACGGCGGTGGCCCGGTTCGCCGGGTCCGTGAGATCCGCCACGGGGACGGTGAAGACCCGGGCCGTCTCGGCGGGGTCGACGACCCCGACCGGGCTGGGGGCGCGCCACCAGCCGAGGACCGGGGTGACGACGAAGCCGCTCACCGGGATGTAGAGCTGGGGCAGTACGCCGAAGATCTGGACGCCGGCCGGGTCGAGGCCGGTCTCCTCCTCCGCCTCGCGCAGCGCGGCGCGGATCAGGCCGCCGTCGGCCGGGGCCCCGTCCTCCGGATCGAGGGCGCCGCCCGGGAAGGACGGCTGGCCGGCGTGGGAACGGAGGCTTCCGGCGCGCTCCATGAGGAGCAGCTCGGGCCCGCGCTCCCCCTCACCGAAGAGGACGAGCACGGCGGACTGGCGGCCCGCGCCGCTCTCGGGCGGCAGGAAGCTGCTCAGCTGCTCGGGCCGGACCGCGCGCGCGGCCCGGTCCACCGGGTCGAGCCAGGCGGGCAGGCCTTCCCGGTCGATCAGACCGCCGGTGCCGGGGCCGTAGATCTCTTCGTCAGTGCGCGTCATGGGCACCCCCGTGTCTCCCAACGCCCTCGCGGTGCGCCATCGTTCCCAGCCGTCTTCCCAGCCGTCTCGCCCGCCGTGTCACCGGCCCGGATGCCCGGTGGCGAGCCCGCTTCCCGCCCGGCCGGGTTCCGTTCCCCGGATTCGTTCCCGGCTCGCGGGTGGTCATTCCCCGGCCCCGGGCGCGACGCCCGGGGCGGGCGGGGCGGGGCGGCCGGGATAGTCCGCGGGCGGGTTGAGCCGCTGGCCGGGGAGGCCGCCCATCTCGTACTTGAGCAGCTTCCGCGCCTTCTCGGGGTCGGTCTCGCCCTCGCCGTAGGAGGGACAGAGGTGGGTGATGGGGCAGGCGCCGCAGGCGGGCTTGCGGGCGTGGCAGATCCGGCGGCCGTGGAAGATCACCCGGTGCGAGAGCATCGTCCATTCGCTCTTCGGGAAGATCTCGGCGACCTCGGCCTCGATCTTCACGGGGTCGTCGGACTCGGTCCACCGCCAGCGGCGGGCCAGCCGCATGAAGTGGGTGTCGACGGTGATGCCGGGGACGCCGAAGGCGTTGCCGAGGACGACGAACGCGGTCTTTCGGCCGACCCCGGGGAGCTTGACCAGGTCCTCCAGGCGGCCCGGGACCTCACCGCCGAAGTCGTCCCGCAGGGCGGCGGCCAGGCCCATGATCGACTTGGTCTTGGCGCGGAAGAAGCCGGTGGGGCGGATGAGCTCCTCGACCTCCTCGGGGACGGCGGCGGCCAGGTCCTCGGGCGTCGGGTAGCGCGCGAAGAGGGCGGGGGTGGTCTGGTTCACCCGCAGGTCGGTGGTCTGGGCGGAGAGGACCGTGGCGACGAGGAGCTCGAACGGGTTGCGGAAGTCGAGCTCCGGATGGGCGTACGGGAAGACCTCGGCGAGCTCCCGGTTGATCTTCCGCGCCCGGCGCACCATCGCGAGCCGCGACTCGGGCTTGGCGGCCCCGGCGGGCCCGCCCACCGGCTTCACGGACGCCTTGGCCGACTTGGCTGTCTTGGCGACCTTGGCCGTCTTGCCCGACGTGGCGGCCTTGGCCGGCTCCGCCTGCGCCGCACCCGCCTCCCGTTCCGTACCTTTCGCGGCTTTCGCCTGCTTCGACACGCCGCGTTCGCCCACAGCGGAATTACCTTCGCCCGACACTCTTCCAGCCCCCTTGGCCTGCGCTCTCACCGGCGAGTTGGACACCCGGCCAGCCTAGGGGCCACTGCCGACATCCGCCCCGGGCACGGCCGATCAGACCCCAATCGGGCCCCTGACGTACGGAAAGGCCGTCCGGTGCGTCAAACTTGTTGTGATTGATCGCACTGTTTTGTACGTCCGGCATCATGGGACGAGGTCCCAGGAGCAGGTCGACAAGTAGGAGAGAACTCGTGGACGACGTTCTGCGGCGCGCCCCCCTCTTCGCGGCGCTCGACGACGAGCAGGCCGCCGAGCTGCGTGCCTCGATGAGTGAGGCGACGCTCGCCCGTGGCGACGCGCTTTTCCACGAGGGCGACCCCGGTGACCGCCTGTACGTGGTCACCGAGGGCAAGGTGAAGCTCCACCGCACTTCCCCCGACGGCCGCGAGAACATGCTGGCGGTCCTCGGCCCCGGCGAGCTCATCGGCGAGCTGTCCCTCTTCGACCCGGGCCCGCGCACCGCCACCGCGACCGCGCTCACCGAGGTCAAGCTGCTCGGCCTCGGCCACAACGACCTCCAGCCCTGGCTGAACGCCCGGCCCGAGGTCGCCAGCGCCCTGCTGCGCGCGGTCGCCCGCCGGCTGCGCAAGACCAACGACCAGATGTCCGACCTGGTCTTCTCCGACGTTCCGGGCCGTGTCGCCCGTGCGCTCCTCGACCTGTCGCGCCGCTTCGGCGTGCAGTCGGAGGAGGGCATCCACGTCGTCCACGACCTCACGCAGGAGGAGCTGGCCCAGCTCGTCGGCGCCTCGCGCGAGACGGTCAACAAGGCCCTCGCCGACTTCGCCCAGCGCGGCTGGCTGCGCCTGGAGGCCCGCGCCGTGATCCTGCTCGACGTGGAGCGCCTCGCGAAGCGCTCGCGGTAACCGGCCGCGGCGCCCCGGCGCCGTACGCCTCGCACGCACGAGAAGGCCGCCCCGGTCCGAGGACCGGGGCGGCCTTCCGTCATCCGCGGGGAGGACGGTCAGCGCTTGGTGCCGTCCACGATCACCGGGGCGGAGCCGGCGTTCCCGCAGGGCACCGCGTACACCGGGTTCTTCGCCGCGGCCTCCTTGTAGGCGTCGATGCACTGGTTCAGCAGGACCTTGTCCGTCAGCGAGTCGTTGAGGATCTTGTTGGCGCGGGCGATGCCCTCGGCCTCGATCCGGCGCCGGTCGGCCTCGGCCTTGGCGGTACGGGCCGCCTCGGTGGCCCGCTCGGTGGCCTGCTGCTGCTGGATCTTGCGGTCGATCTGGTTCTGCAGGGCGTCGGACGGCTTCACGTTCCGCAGGTTGACCGTGGTCACGTCGATGCCGCGCGGGGCGAGACGCTCCTTGATCAGGACGCCGATCTCGGCGTTGATCTTCTCGCGGTCGGTGGCGTACCCCTGCTCGCTCGTGTACCGGGCGAAGACGTTGCGGACGATCTCCCGGCTGTCCGGGTAGACGAGGCGCTGCTGGATGGCGTCCTCGCTGCCCGCGAGCTTGTACAGCTCGACCGACTTGGACGGGACGACGGCCCACTTCACCGTCACCTCGGCGTACATGACGCCGCCCTGCAGCGAGCGGACCTCGACCACGTCCTTGTCGGACAGGTTGAGGTCGACCGGGCGGGTCGAGAAGGTCGTGACGTCCGTGAACGGCGACTTCAGGTGCATGCCCGAGGTCATGGGCGAGCCGACCTTGCCGAAGGCGACCGGCACGCCGACCTCGTACGCGCTGATGACGTACGTCGTGCTCGCGACGAGCGAGAAGAGACCGGCGACCACGGCACCGAGGGAGCCGAGCCTCAGCCCCTTCGAGTCGTTGGCGCGGGCGACGAAGAACAGCACCACTGCGGCGATGAGCAGCAGGATGGCGACGACGAACATGGGCGATCCCCCCGAAACTACGGCCAGAAGTAAACGGAGCGTAAAGCACGCGGGGGTGTGGTTACGAGACCGGGGGCGGCGGTACGGGCCCGTACCGCCTTCCCCGTCAGATCAGACCGCGCTCCGTCAGGTACTCCAGCTGCGCCCGTACCGACAGCTCCGCCGCGGGCCACAGGGAGCGGTCGACGCCCGCGTACACGTGGGCCACGACCTCCGCGGCCGTCCGGTACCCCTTCTCGACCGCCGTCTCCACCTGGGCCAGCCGGCTCGCCCGGTGGGCCAGGTAGTACTCCACGGCCCCCTGGGCGTCCTCCAGGACGGGCCCGTGCCCCGGCAGCACCGTGTGCACGCCGTCGTCGACGGTGAGCGAGCGCAGCCGCCGCAGCGAGTCCAGGTAGTCGCCGAGCCGCCCGTCGGGATGGGCGACCATCGTCGTACCGCGCCCCAGGATCGTGTCGCCCGTGAGCACGGCCCGGTCGGCCGGCAGGTGGAAGGAGAGCGAGTCCGAGGTGTGGCCGGGCGTCGGGACCACCCGCAGCTCCAGGCCCCCGGTGGTGACGACGTCCCCGGCCGCCAGCCCCTCGTCGCCGAGCCGCAGCGCCGGGTCGAGCGCGCGGACCGCCGTCCGCGTCAGCTCGGCGAACCGGGCCGCCCCCTCGGCGTGGTCCGGGTGCCCGTGGGTGAGCAGGGTCAGCCCCACGCGCTTGCCCAGCCGCTCCGCCGCGGCGATCACCCCGCGCAGGTGGCCCTCGTCCAGCGGGCCGGGGTCGACGACGACGGCCAGGTCGGAGTCCGGTTCGGCGACGATCCAGGTGTTGGTGCCGTCGAGGGTCATGGCGGACGGGTTCGGCGCGAGCACGTTCACGGCGCGGGCGGTCGCCGGTCCGGAGACCACGGCGCCGCGCGGCTGCCCCGGGAGGGCCGCTGCGTCAGTCATCACGGCCTCCCGCCGGGACGCGCTTGGTGAACTCCTCGTGCCCCGGCCAGCTCAGGACGACCTCGTCGCCCGCCAGGCGCGCCCGGGCGAGGACGGGGGTCATGTCCTGGTCGGCCGCGGCCGCAAGGGCCTCCTTGGCGCTCCCGTACGGCTCCAGGGTCCGCAGGGTCGAGATCGTCGGCGGCATCATGGTCAGCTCGCCCCGGTCGTAGCCGGCCGCGGCCTGTGCCGGGCGGATCCACACCGTGCGGTCGGCCTCGCCGGAGACGTCCCGGGTACGCTGCCCGGCCGGGAGCGCGGCCACGAAGAACCAGGTGTCGTACCGCCGCTGCTCGAACTCGGGGGTGATCCAGCGGGCCCAGGCGCCGAGCAGGTCGGAGCGGAGGACGAGGCCGCGCCGGTCGAGGAAGTCGGCGAAGGACAGGTCGCGGGCGACGAGCGCCCGCCGGTCCGTCTCCCAGTCGTCGCCGGTGGTGTCGCCGACGACGGTGTCCGGGGTACGGCCGGCGAGCAGGACGCCCGCCTCCTCGAAGGTCTCGCGGACGGCGGCGCAGACCACGGCCTGGGCCTGCGCGGGATCGTCGAGCCCGAGCCGCCGGGCCCAGTCGGCGAGGGAGGGCCCGGCCCACCGCACGGGGTGCTCGTCACGCGGATCGACGCCGCCGCCGGGATAGGCGTACGCGCCGCCGGCGAAGGCCATGGAGGTGCGCCGGCGGAGCATGTGGACGTCCGGTCCCGCCTCCCCGTCGCGCAGCAGGAGGACGGTCGCGGCGCGCCTGGGTTCCACCGGGACGAGTTCGCCCGCGGCGAGGGCGCGGATGCGGTCCGGCCACTCGGGTGGGTACCACTGGCCGTTGGTCCGGGTGTCCTGCCGGTCGTTCCCCTGAGCATTCGACATGGCCGGATGCTATGCGGATCGAACGGAATGCACGAGAGCCGGCCGCCTCGCGCGCGGGGGCGCGGAGGGGCCGGCTCTCGTGGTGTCGCGTACGGCGGGCGACGAGGTCAGTCCTCGATCAGCTCGACCTGGACCTCGACCTCGACGGGGGCGTCGAGCGGCAGCACGGTGACGCCCACGGCGCTGCGCGCGTGCACGCCCTTGTCGCCGAGGATCTCGCCGAGCAGCTCGCTGGTGCCGTTGATGACACCGGGCTGGCCGGTGAAGTCGGGGGCCGAGGCGACGAAGCCCACGACCTTGACGACCCGCTTGATCCGGTCCAGGTCACCGGCGACGGACTTCACGGCCGCCAGCGCGTTGAGCGCGCAGCGGGCGGCGAGTTCCTTGGCCTCCTCGGGCGTGACCTCCGCGCCGACCTTGCCGGTCGTCGGAAGCTTGCCGTTCACCATCGGGAGCTGGCCCGAGGTGTAGACGTACGCGCCGGAGCGCACGGCCGGCTGGTAGGCGGCGATCGGGGGCACGACCTCGGGAAGGGTCAGGCCGAGCTCCGCGATCCGCGCCTCGACGGCCCCGCTCACTGCTTGGCCCGCTTCAGGTAGGCCACGAGCTGCTCGGGGTTGTTCGGCCCGGGCACGACCTGGACGAGCTCCCAGCCGTCCTCGCCCCAGGTGTCCAGAATCTGCTTGGTCGCGTGCACCAGAAGCGGCACCGTGACGTACTCCCACTTGGTCATGGAGCCGACTGTAGCCGCTGCCGGGCACCGCCCCTCCGAGGTGCCCCCCAGGAACCCCCTAGGGGGCTTTTCGGGGGCGGCCTCCTGATTGTGCGCGGCGGTCAGTGGTTAGGCTCGACAGCGTGAGCAGGCTCCAGGTGGTCAGCGGCAAGGGCGGTACCGGTAAGACGACGGTCGCCGCCGCCCTCGCCCTCGCTCTCGCGACGGAGGGGAAGCGGACCCTCCTCGTCGAGGTCGAGGGCAGGCAGGGCATCGCACAGCTCTTCGAGACGGAGGCACTTCCCTACGAGGAGCGGAAGATCGCCGTCGCTCCCGGCGGGGGCGAGGTGTACGCGCTGGCGATCGACGCCGAGCGGGCACTCCTCGACTACCTGCAGATGTTCTACAAACTGGGTGGCGCGGGGCGGGCCCTGAAGAAGCTCGGCGCGATCGACTTCGCGACGACGATCGCCCCGGGCGTGCGGGACGTCCTGCTGACCGGCAAGGCGTGCGAGGCGGTCCGGCGGCGCGAGCGGAACGGCCGCCCCACCTACGACCACGTGGTGATGGACGCGCCCCCGACGGGCCGCATCACCCGCTTCCTTAACGTCAACGACGAGGTGGCGGGCCTGGCCAGGATCGGCCCGATACACAACCAGGCGCAGGCCGTCATGCGGGTCCTCAAGTCCCCGGAGACGGCGGTGCACCTGGTGACCCTGCTGGAGGAGATGCCGGTCCAGGAGACCGCCGACGGCATCGCCGAGCTGCGGGCGGCCGAACTGCCCGTGGGCCGGGTGGTGGTGAACATGGTGCGCCCGCACGTGCTCGACGAGGCGGCGGTACGGGCCGCCTCCGGCGACCACCGGGAGGCGGTCGCCCGGACACTGGTCTCCGCGGGCGTGACGGGTGGGGCGCGCCTGGTGGAGCCGCTGCTGGACCAGGCGGCCGAGCACGCCCGCCGGGTGGAGCTGGAACGGGCGCAGCGCGCCGTCCTGGAGGGCGTGGGGGTCCCCTCGTACGAGCTGCCCTACCTCGGCGACGGGGCGGACATCGCCGGGCTGTACCGGCTGGCGAAAGAACTGCGGAGACAAGGGGTGGGCGCGTGACGGAGCAGACGGCCGGGTCCGACCAGGGTCCCCACGGCGGTGACGGTGTCGGCGGCGGAGGCGGCTCCTCCGCCGGCGAAGGGCTGGACTCCGTACCCGCCCTGGAGCTCGATCCGATCCTCGACGACCCGGGCACCCGCATCATCGTCTGCTGCGGCGCGGGCGGGGTCGGGAAGACGACCACGGCCGCGGCGCTCGGCGTCCGGGCGGCGGAGCGCGGCCGGCGGGTGGTCGTGCTCACCATCGATCCGGCGCGCCGGCTGGCCCAGTCCATGGGCATCGACTCCCTCGACAACACCCCCCGCAAGGTGGAGGGCATCAAGGGCAGCGACGGCGGCGAACTGCACGCCATGATGCTCGACATGAAGCGGACCTTCGACGAGATCGTCGAGGCGCACGCGGATCCCGAGCGGGCCCGGGCGATCCTGGACAACCCCTTCTACCAGTCCCTGTCGGCCGGCTTCGCCGGGACGCAGGAGTACATGGCGATGGAGAAGCTGGGGCAGCTCAGGGCCCGCGACGAGTGGGACCTGATCGTGGTCGACACCCCGCCCTCCCGCTCCGCCCTGGACTTCCTGGACGCGCCGAAGCGGCTCGGCTCCTTCCTGGACGGGAAGTTCATCAAGCTCCTCATGGCCCCGGCGAAGGTGGGCGGCCGGGCCGGCATGAAGTTCCTGAACGTCGGCATGTCGATGATGACGGGCACGCTGGGGAAGCTGCTGGGGGGTCAGTTCCTCGGGGACGTACAGACGTTCGTGGCGGCGATGGACACGATGTTCGGCGGTTTCCGGACCCGGGCGGACGCCACGTACCGGCTGCTCCAGGCGCCCGGGACGGCGTTCCTCGTGGTCGCGACGCCGGAGCGGGACGCGCTGCGCGAGGCGGCGTACTTCGTGGAGCGGCTCGCCGCCGAGAAGATGCCCCTCGCCGGGCTCGTCCTCAACCGGGTCCACGCCAGTGGCGCCGCCGGGCTCTCGGCGGAGCGGGCGCGGGCCGCGGCGGAAAATCTTGACGAGGGCCGCATTGTGGATCAGGGGCCCGGGAATGCTGGACTGCGTGGCTCCCCGGCCACATCGACCGAGTCGCAAGCCCCCGCCACCGCCGCCACTTCTTCCGTACCCGAGGCTGCCCCCACAGCCGGCCCGCACATCCCCGCGGGCACAGAAGCAGACGCACGCAGCGCAGCAGACGCAGGCATCGACGCAGGAACGGACGTGAACGCCTCCACCCCCACGGACGCGTCCGCGGACCCCTCAGCAGTGGACGTACGTCATCTCACCGCCGGTCTGCTCCGTCTCCACGCGGAGCGGATGCGGGTGCTCGCGCGCGAGCAGCGCACGCGTGACCGCTTCACCGCACTCCACCCCGAGGTGGCGGTGACCGAGGTGATCGCCCTGCCCGGCGATGTGCACGACCTCGCCGGGCTGCGGGCCATCGGTGACCGGCTCACGGCCGGGCGCACGCCCTCGGCCTGAGCCGTCTCCCCGTACGGGGCCCTGAACGGGAGACTCCCTTTTCAGGAGGGTCCCGCACGAGGCCCGGATACGAGGGCCGTGGTAGGGGGCCGGTCACGGGCCCCGCTGCGAGCCGGGCCTACCCGACCGCCGCGTACGCCTCGTACGTCGCGTCGTCGTCCATCGCGACGGGCAGCAGGCCCGCGCCGCGCTCGTACTCCGTCCGCGCGGTCTCCAGGAGCCGGCGCCACGAGGTGACGGTCGGCCGCCGGCGGAGGAGGGCACGGCGCTCGCGCTCCGTCATGCCGCCCCACACGCCGAACTCGACGCGGTTGTCGAGCGCGTCGGCCAGGCACTCGGTCCGCACCGGGCAGCCGGTGCACACCGCCTTGGCCCTGTTCTGCGCCGCTCCCTGCACGAAAAGTTCATCCGGATCGGTAGTGCGGCAGGCCGCCTGCGCACTCCAGTCAGCTACCCAGCCCATACCGGCGCCGTCCTCTCCCGAATCGAGGCTCCCCCACGGCGGCAGCGGCATATTCACCGCTGCCAGTTGGGACGTTACGGAAGGTGGGCACAGCGCAACACCCCCTTCGGGCCCAATCTTGAATGGTCCGAACGGACTATGCGTGTACGTCAGATCACCCAGGGGAGTGATCGGAGGACATACGACAGGTAGCGGACATGCCGCGCGTACCTGCCCTTCCTCCGCGGGGACACGAGGGGGCACCGTGTGACGCAGGGGACGGAACGGACACGAGTTTCCCGTGTTTCGGGGACACGGGAATTCACGCCGATGTCATGCACGGGTCTTGATGCTCAACCACACTGCTGTGACAGTCGGGAGCAGCTTAGGCCAAGGCCTGTCCGTCTGTCCGGTGATTCGCCACGGAGACGCCAGGCGTCGCCACGCCTCCGGACGGGTCCGCCACGGCCGTCCCCCGGGGCCGCCCGGATGTCACGGTCTCGTACGCGAACGCTCCGAGAGGCCCCTGCTCCTGCGGAACGCCCGGTACTACGGATTAGGCTGCCCCCATGGCAAAGAAGCGCTCGGGCGGTGGCCTGACCGGGACCCAGCAGGCCGCCAAGTTCCTCGGTGTCAGTGTGCTCTCCGGAGCCGTGCTGGCAGGCATCGCCCTGCCCGCGGCCGGGGCACTCGGGCTGGCCGCGAAGGGCACGGTCGAGGGGTTCGACGAGATCCCCTCCAACCTGAAGACTCCACCGCTCAGTCAGCGCACCACGATCCTCGACTCCGAGGGCGGCCTGATCGCGACCGTGTACTCGCGGGACCGGAAGGTCGTACCGCTGGAGAAGATCTCCCCGTACATGCAGAAGGCGATCGTCGCGATCGAGGACTCGCGCTTCTACGAGCACGGGGCGATCGACCTCAAGGGCGTGCTGCGCGCCATCAACCGCAACGCGCAGTCGGGCGGCGTCGCGCAGGGCGCGTCCACGCTGACCCAGCAGTACGTGAAGAACGTCTTCGTCGAGGAGGCCGGCGACGACCCCGAGAAGGTCGCGCAGGCCACCCAGCAGACCATCGGCCGCAAGGTCCGCGAGCTGAAGTACGCGATCCAGGTCGAGGAGGAGCTGGGCAAGAAGAAGATCCTGGAGAACTACCTCAACATCACGTTCTTCGGGCAGCAGGCCTACGGCATCGAGGCCGCCTCCCAGCGCTACTTCTCCAAGCCGGCCGCCCAGCTCGACCTCGGCGAGGCCGCGATGATGGCCGGCCTGGTCCAGTCGCCGAGCCGCTACGACCCGATCAACGACATCCAGGAGGCGACGAAGCGGCGCAACATCGTCCTCCAGCGGATGGCCGACGTGAAGGACATCAGCCAGGCGGAGGCGGACCGGGCTAAGGCCAAGCCGATCAAGCTCAAGGTCAAGACGCCGCGCAACGGCTGCATCACCGCCGTCGACGGCTCCGGCTTCTTCTGCGACTACGTCCGCAAGACGATCCTCAACGACCCCGTCTTCGGCAAGACCGCCGAGGAGCGGCAGAAGCTGTGGAACCTCGGCGGCCTGACCATCAGGACGACGCTGGACCCGCGCGCCCAGGCCGCCGCCAACGAGGCCGCCATCGCCAAGATCTACAAGGACGACCCGGTCGCCGCCGCCGTCGTCCAGGTCCAGCCGGGCACCGGCAAGATCCTCTCCATGGGCCAGTCCCGCCCGTACGGCCTGGACCAGAAGCAGCACCAGACGACGCTCAACCTCTCCGTCGGCAGCAAGATGGGCGGCACGACGTACGGCTTCCAGGTCGGTTCGACCTTCAAGCCGATCACCGCCGCCGCGGCCCTGGAGAAGGGCCTCAGCCCGGCGCAGACCTTCGACGACCCGTGGAAGATCAAGATCCCGGAGAAGGACTACACCCGCTGCGACGGGAAGCCCGCCGGCTACGCCACGTGGGAGGTCGGCAACGAGGTCGAGTCGGAGAAGGGCCTCTACGACATGACGAGCGCCCTCGGCAAGTCCATCAACACGTACTTCGCCAAGCTGGAGCAGATGACCGGCCTGTGCGAGACGATCACGATGGCCAAGAACGTCGGCTACGAGCGCGAGCTCGGCAAGAAGGTGCAGGAGCTGCCCTCCATCACCCTCGGCGCCCAGGAGAGCACCCCGCTCGACATGGCCGCCGCCTACGCGACCTTCGCCAACCGGGGCATCTACTGCGTCCCGGTCGCCATCGAGTCGATCAAGGCCGCCAACGGCGACAAGCTGAACGTGCCGCAGACCTCGTGCAAGCGCGCGATGAGCGACCGTACCGCCGACACGATCAACCAGATGCTCAAGGGCGTCGTCGAGGACGGTACGGGTACGAAGGCGGGCCTGAGCGACCGCGACAACGCGGGCAAGACGGGTACGACCAACGACCGCAAGGACGCCTGGTTCGTCGGGTACACGCCGAACCTGTCGACGGCCGTCTGGGTCGGTGACGACATCGGCGAGAAGAAGTCGATGTACGACATCCGCATCGGCGGCCAGGTCTACGACAAGGTGTGCGGTGGCTGCCTCCCCGGCCCGATCTGGCGGATCGCCATGACGGGCGCGCTGGACGCGGGCGAGACGCCGTCCTTCGCTCCGGTCTCGGTCCCGCGCGGCGACAAGCCGAAGCAGCCGGAGAACGGCCCGAACAAGCCGAAGAAGCCGGGCGACAACAAGCCGGCCGGCAACAAGCCCGGTGACACCAAGCCGCCGGCCGACCTCTTCCCCGGCATCTCCATCCCGGACGATCTGTTCGGCGGGAACGGCCGGGGCAACGGCCGCGGCGGAAACCACTGAGCCGTCCACACCGGAAAGGGCGCCCCACCTCGGGTGGGGCGCCCTTCGCCGTACGTCCTCGCGCCGGATCCGGCGGGACGGATCAGCCCGCGAGGAGCTTCTTCACGACCGCGGCGACGCGTCCGCCCTCGGCGCGGCCGGCGACCTTCGGGTTGACGATCTTCATGACGGCGCCCATGGCGCGCGGCCCCTCGGCGCCCGCGGCCGTCGCCTCCGCGACCGCCGCCGCGACGATGTTCTCCAGCTCCTCGTCGCTCAGCTGCTTCGGCAGGTACGCGTCGAGGATGGCGCCCTCCGCCCGCTCCCGCTCGGCGGACTCGGCCCGACCGCCCTGGGTGAAGGCGTCCGCGGCCTCGCGGCGCTTCTTCGCCTCGCGGGCGATCACCTTCTGCACCTCGTCGTCGGAGAGCTCGCGCTTGGTCTTGCCGGCGACCTCCTCCTTGGTGATCGCGGCGATGGTCAGCCGCAGGGTCGAGGAGCGGAGCTCGTCACGCTCCTTGATCGCGGCGTTGAGGTCGTCCTGAAGCTTGGCCTTGAGCGTGGTCATGGGGTCAAGTGTGGCAGGTGCCCCGGTCCGCCCGCCCGCGCATTTCCGCCCGCCGGGTCTGCGACGATGGGGAGATGCGCGCACGGTACGGGATCCCCCTGAAGATCACGGCAGGTGTCACGGCGACGGCCGCGGCCGGACTCGTCTACGCGGCGGGCTTCGAAGCCCGCTCCTTCCGGCTCCGCCGGATCACGGTCCCGGTGCTCCCCCGCGGCATGGCCGACCTGCGGGTCCTGCAGGTCTCCGACATCCACATGGTGAGCGGCCAGCGCAAGAAGCGCGCCTGGCTCCAGAAGCTCGCCGGGCTCCGCCCCGACTTCGTCGTCAACACCGGCGACAACCTCTCCGACCCGGACGCGGTGCCTGAGCTCCTGGACGCGCTGGGCCCGCTGATGGACTTCCCCGGCGTGTACGTCTTCGGCTCCAACGACTACTACGGGCCGCGCCTGCGCAACCCCGCCCGCTACCTGCTGGAGAAGGCACAGGGCCGGTACGGCCTCAACGGCAACAAGCCGGTCGTCGGCGCGATCCACAACCCCTGGGAGGGCATGCGGGACGCCTTCGACGCGGCGGGCTGGGTGAACCTCACCAACACCCGCGGCCGGCTCAAACTGCCGCAGGCCGACCTCGCGTTCACCGGTCTGGACGACCCCCACATCAAGCGGGACCGGTACGCCCGCGTGGCCGGCGGCCCCGACGCCTCCGCCGACTTCACCATCGGCGTCGTGCACGCGCCGTACCTCCGCTCCCTGGACGCCTTCACCGCCGACGGCTACGAGCTGATCCTCGCCGGCCACACCCACGGCGGACAGCTGTGCATCCCCTTCTACGGGGCGCTCGTCACCAACTGCGACCTGGACACCGACCGGGTGAAGGGCCTCTCCTCCCACACGGTGGGCACCCGCACCTCCTACCTGCACGTCTCGGCGGGCTGCGGCACCAACCGCTACACCCCGGTCCGCTTCGCCTGCCCCCCGGAGGCCACCCTCCTCACCCTGACCGCCCGCCCCTGAGCCCCCGCTCCGGACCGCGCGCGACCTGCGGCGTGGCCGCGCGAAAACCGGATTTCGTCTGAGCGCGAGCGTGGGCTAAAGTAATCGATGTCGCCGCGACGTGAAGACAGAGCAGCGACATCGGGGTGTAGCGCAGCTTGGCAGCGCGCTTCGTTCGGGACGAAGAGGTCGTGGGTTCAAATCCCGCCACCCCGACAGCTGTAAGACCAGGTCAGGGGCCTGATCCGAGACATCGGATCAGGCCCCTGAGTGGTTTTCGGGGCCCGGGCCCGTGACCCCCTGGGGGCCCCGGTTCGCCCCGGGGCCCCCAGGCGCGTCAGATGATCGGGGGGCGGCCCAGGCGGGTCATGCGGAGGACCGTGGACCAGCGCATGGGGTGGCGGGGGCCGCAGGGGCGGCGGAGGCCCTCGGCGAAGCCGGCGAACCAGGCGCCGAGGCCGCGCAGGGAGCGGGTGCGGGCCAGGGTGAGGAGGGTCCAGACCGCGAGGTAGAGGGGGACCAGGAGGGCCGGGAGGTTGCGCTTGGCGAGCCAGACGCGGTTGCGGGCGGTCATCCGGTAGTAGACGGCGTGCCGGGCCGGGGAGGTCTTCGGGTGCTGGAGCAGCAGCTCGGGGGCGTAGCGGACCTTCCAGCCCGCGTCCAGCGCGCGCCAGGCCAGGTCGGTCTCCTCGTGGGTGAAGAAGA
Organism: Streptomyces sp. NPDC126503; assembly: GCF_040302405.1. NCBI lineage: Bacteria > Bacillati > Actinomycetota > Actinomycetes > Kitasatosporales > Streptomycetaceae > Streptomyces > Streptomyces sp. NPDC126503. The sequence goes on along the minus strand of NZ_JBEORS010000002.1, from coordinate 325,461 downwards.
ACTCCTCCGGCCAGCCGCCGACGCGGTCCAGCATCCGCATGGACAGTCCGTGGCCGCCGCCGAGGAAGGTGGTGACCTCACCGCCGCGCATCGGATCCTTGGCACCCAGACGGGGGACGTGGCGGCGCTGGGTCTCGCCCGTCTCGTCGGCGATGCGGAAGGAGACGATGCCGAGGGCCGGGTCCGCCTCGTACAGGTCGGCCAGGCGGCGGAAGACGTCCGTGTCGACGAGGAGGCCGTCGTCGTCGAGGTCCACGAGGACGTCGACGTCGCCGAAGCCGCGCAGGGTCTCGATGGCGACGTTCCGGCCGCCCGACACCCCCCGGTTCTCGGGGAGTTCGACGCCGGTGACGCCGTCGGGGAGTTCCGGGAGGGAGCCCGTGCCGTTGCCGATGACGACGATCCTGGTGGCGGGTTCGTCCTGGCGGGCGACCGAGTCGAGCAACGCCCTCAGCTCGGCGGGCCGCGTGCCCATCGTCAGCACCGCCACACCCACGCGCGGTCGCGCCACGGCCCACTCCGTCCCACGGTTCTCAGCAAGGTCCCGGGCCGAGATGCTAACCGGCCGCGCCACCCTCCGTTCACCTGGCGGGCACCCATGCGACGGCCTGACCGCTTTCTCCGCGTGGTCCGGGACGGTGGTGCGTCCCCCCGGGGGGTGCGCGGCGAACCGGGGGTCCGCGCGGCTCTACGCTGGTTCCGTTCCGTCAAGTTGAACGATCGTCGAAAGGGTGGTCTCCAGGTGCTGGTCGCGGACCGATATCGGCTTCACATGTGTATCGGGCGTGGCGGCATGGGCGAGGTGTGGCAGGCCACCGACGAGGTGCTCGGGCGGTCCGTGGCCGTGAAGCTGATGCTGGGGCACGAGGCGGACCCGTCGGCCGGTGACCGGTTCCGTCTGGAGGCGCAGACCGCCGCCCGGCTGAGCCACCCGCACGTGGTCGGCGTCTTCGACTTCGGTACGTGGGACGGGAAGCTGTATCTCGTCATGGAGCTGGTGGAGGGCGACAGCCTCGCCAGCAGTCCCTCCCAGCCGCTCGTGCTGCCCCCCGAGCGGGTCGCCGTGGTCGCCGCGCACGCCGCCGCCGGGCTCGCCGCCGCGCACCGGCAGGGGGTCGTGCACCGGGACATCAAGCCGGGGAACCTGCTCGTCGACGCCGAAGGGACCGTCAAGCTGGCCGACTTCGGCATCGCCCGCTTCGTGGACGACCCGTCGGCGGCCCTCACCACGACCGGCCAGATCGTGGGCACCGGCCTCTACCTCGCACCCGAACGCGCCCTCGGCAAGCCGGCGTCGCCCGCCTCCGACGTGTACTCGCTCGGCTGCGTGCTCTACCAACTCCTGACCGGGCAGCCGCCGTTCCGTGCCGACACGGCGACCGCCCTGCTCTACCAGCACATCGACACCCCGCCGACGCCGCCCGGCCGCCTCGGCGTGGCGCTGCCGCCCGCCTTCGAGACGTACCTGCTGAGCCTGCTCGCCAAGCAGCCGGAGCAGCGGCCCCCGGCGCAGGCGATCGCCGACTGGTTCTCCTCCGGCGCCTGGCGCGACTACGCCCGCCCGCAGATCCCGCACCAGACGCGGGGCCCGCAGCACCAGGCCCCGCAAATCCCGCACCAGAGGCAGGCCGGGCACCCCCAGGCTCACCAGGTCCCCCAGCACCACACGCCCCCGCCGCAGCCCCACCACCAGCAGCACCAGGTCCCTCAGCACGCTCACAGCGGGCCGTCTCCCGCCCCGGCCGCGTCCGCGCCCCTGCCCATGCCCGCGCCGCGCCCCGCGCCCCGGCCCGCCCCCGTCACGCAGGCCGCACCGGCCTCGCGGCGGCGGGAGCGGCCGGGCACCGGCGCCTCCACCACCGGCGCGCTCGCCGAGCTGTCGCGGCGCAGACCGCGCAAGACCGCCGCCGTCGCCGGGGCCATCGCCTTCGTCGTCTTCCTGATCATCGGCATGTCCTGGCTCTCCTGAGCCGGCACCCGCCCTCAGTACGCCCTCGGCGCCATCACCAGCGGCTCCGCGTCCTCGTCCGGGAGCAGCAGGCAGCGCGGTACGCCGGGCCCGTGGACGGCGCGGACCGTCACCGTCCTCGGGGGCTCCGTCGGCAGCTCCACGGCGGCCGTCAGCGGGCGGTCGCCGGCCGCCGTGGCGTACCCGGTCTCCTTGCCGTCGACCAGCACCTCCAGGACGGACCGGCGACCGGTCTCCACCGTCGCCGTGACCGAGTGCCCGAGGTGGTCGATGTGGAAGTGATGGCGTCGCCTCATGGGGGCACCTCCGTACCTCCAGGGTAGGTACGGGCGCCGCTTTCCGGGCGGGTCCGCGCCCCGTCACGGACCGTCCCCGGAGGTCACGGCGGGTGTGCGGGTCAGGCCTCGGCCGACAGGGCGAACAGGCCGCGCCGCGCGCCCTCTTCGTACGCCCGGCGCAGCTCCGGGTCGTCCAGCAGGTCCCGCAGGGCCGCCTCGCCCCTTCCGCGCGGGCCCGCGCAGTAGGCGGCGGGCCGGTACGAGGTGTCGAAGACGGAGGTGCGCAACAGATCGACCGCGCCGAGCAGATGCGCCGCGGAGGCGTGCCGTCCGTCCAGCGCCCGCATCTGCGCCAGGAGTTCCGCCGCGCAGGCCGCGCCGACCGCCGAGCCGATCCGCAGGTGCTCGCGCAGCGCCCGCCGGGCGTACTCGGCGGCCCTTTCCGGCACCCCGTCCCAGGCCAGCAGCTCGGCGCGGGCGTGGTGCGCCCAGGCGTCGGCGGCGAGGTCGCGACCCGCCCAGGCCCGCCGGGCGTCGTACTCCCGGTCGGCCTCGTCCAGGGCCTCCTGGGCGCCTTCCGGGTCGGTACGGCACAGGGCGAGCGCCAGGGCGACGCGGCAGCCCTGCCGGGACGGCCCGAACTCCGGCTCGGAGCCCATCAGCGCCAGCGCCTCCCGGAACTCCTCCGCCGCCTCCCGCATGCGCCCGCGGTAGAGCGCGGTCGCGCCCCGCAGGTGCGCCAGCATGCCGAAACAGGCCTCGTCCCCGTCCCGTACGGCGGCGGCCCAGGCCCGGGAGAGGAGCGGGTCCGCCTCCTCGGGACGCCCGGACTCCAGCTCCAGGAAGGCGGCGAGCCACAGCGCGCGGGCCGGCTCGGGGCCGGGGTGCAGGGCCAGTGCGTGCCGCAGCCGGGTGCGGCCCTCGGTGACCCGCCCGCAGGCCACCCAGAGGAACCAGAGCGAGACGACGATGTCGACGGCCGCCTCGGCCTCCGCGCTCGGGGAGAGCGGCGCGGTCGTCGGGTCCATCGCGGCGGCCAGGCCGGGAAGTTCGCGCAGGGCGAGGTCGCGGGCGTCGATCTGGCGGCCCAGCTGCCACCAGTCGGCGGCCCTGCGGGCGACCTTCACGCACCACGCGCGGTGGCGCGGGACCACGGCGCCCCGGTCGCCGCGGGCGGTGAGCCGCCGGGCCCCGACGGCCCGCATCGGGTGCGGCATCCAGTAGCGGGGGCCGGCCGGTTCGCCGTCGAAGAGGTCGTCCACGGGGAGCAGGGCGAGCGGGGCGACCCGTTCCAGGACCTCGGCGACGCGCTCGGCGGGGAGCGCGCCGTAGGCACAGACCTCGCGCACGGCGTCCGGGCCGAAGGCGCCCTCGAAGACGGAGAGGCGCTCCCAGAGGAGGCGTTCGGCCGGGCCGCAGTCCAGGTAGCCGCGCTCGGCGGCGGCGAGCTGATCCGCGGCGACCGGCTCGCCCCACAGGTGCTCGACGGACGCCGGCTGCTCGGCGGGCCGGGCCGCCACCGGGTCCACGGGGCGCAGGGCGGGTACGCCCCGGGGGCCGCGCCCGGAGCCTTCACCGGCCGCGGACCCGGGCCCCTGCTCCCCGTCCACGCCCGGCCGCGCACCGGGCCGCGACTCCGTACCCGGCACCGTCGTCCCAGGCCACGGCCCCGCGACCGGCGGTGGAACCGGAACCGCTCGCGGAACCCGGAACGGAACCGGATGGGGCCGCGGGGGCGTCGTCGCCCCTGTCGCCGCCTCCCGTCCCGGCTCCGCGCCCGATCCCGTACCCGTCCTGCCTCCCATACGACCCAGCCCCCGTGCTCGTACTCTGTCCGTCACCTGTGACTTATGCCCGACTCGATGGCGGACGGCCACCGTTACGGCTTGAATGCATACGTCCCGGCACCCATCCTGGAGCGCTCCGTTGCGCCCGTCCGAGGTTTGCCAGGGATCGGCCAAGGAGGGAAATGCGTACCGGGGAATCCGTCCTCGGAGAGGCGGATCTGTCATTGATCCACGCACTCCAGATAGCCCCACGCGCCAGCTGGACGCAGCTCTCGTCCGTCCTGGGGGTGAGCCCCGACACCCTCGCCCGCCGCTGGGAGCACCTCACCGCCGGTGGATACGCCTGGAGTTCGCTGCTCGCCGCCCGGCGCGGCGCGGACGCCGCGCTCTACGCCTGGATCGAACTCGAGTGCGTCGCCGCCCGCACCGAGGACACGGCGGTCGAGGTCGCGGGCGACCCGTGCACGCTCGGCGTCCACCAGGTGACGGGCGACGCCGACCTGGTGCTGCTGGTGGTCTGCCCGGACCTGTACGCGCTCGACGGCTACCTGGCCCGCCGGGTGCGCCGCCTGCCCGGGGTGATCCGCTCCCGCACGCAGGTGGTCACGCGGCTGCACAACCGGCCGTACCGCTCCCGGATCGAGCAGCTCACCCCCGGCCAGGTGGAGCTGCTGCGGGAGATCACGGGCGCGGACCGCCGGAACCGGACGCACGCGCGCGGGTACCCCCACGTCACGGAGCTGGACCGGCGGCTGATCGCGGAGCTGGCGGGGGACGCCCGGCGCAGCGCGGCGGAGCTGGCCCGGCAGTGCGGGACGAGCGAGTCGACGGTACGGCGGAGGCTGGACGTCCTCGCGGCGGGCGGGGCGCTGCACCACCACTGCCTGCCGGCTCCCCGCTTCTCCGGGCGCCCGGTGTGGGCGATGGTCACCGCCGAGGTGCCGCCCGCGGAGGAGCCGACGACGGTGGCGGCGCTGAGCCGGCTGCGCCGCACCCGGCTGATCACCTCGGTCACCGGGCCGTGCAATCTGGCCCTCGCCATGTGGCTGCGGACCGTCGACGAGCTGCACGAGGTGACGGCGACGCTGGTACGGGCCGCGCCGGCGCTGCGGATCACGGGCACGCTGCTGTCCCTGCGCACCCACAAGATCGGGGCGCAGGTCCTCGGCCCTGACGGCCGCCGGCTGCACCACGTCCGCCCCGACACCGGTGACTGACGGCCGCGCACTCAGGACGCCGGGCGCGAGGCCCTGAGCGAGTACATGAGGGGGACACGGGGGCGTTCGGCCGGGAAGCGGTAGTAGCCGTCGTCGTGCCGCTGGAGCGACCCGTAACGGGGGAACAGGGTCGCGTCGTGCTCGTGGAGGAACTCGACGCGCAGGCCCGCCTTCGCGACGGCCGTGACGACCTCGCCGACCGGGTGGACCCACTCCACGCTGCGGTTGTGGACGGTGGGGGCGTCGAGGTCCGCGTACGTGCCGGGGGTGGTGTCCACCCACGGGTCGCGGACGAAGTAGTCGTGCACGACCCGGGTGCCGGTCTCGTCGTCCAGGGAGTCGGTGAACGGGTGGAACTCCGCCACGTACAGGAAGCCGCCGGGGGCGACGAGCGAGGCGGCGGTCTCCGCCCAGCGGTCGAGGTCGGGGAGCCAGCACAGGGCCCCGCCGCCGGTGTAGACGATGTCGTACGAGGAGTCCGGTACGGCCTCGGCGGCGTCGTACACGTCGGCGGCGACGAAGGCGGCGCGGTCGGGCGTCAGGCCCAGGTCGGCGGCGAGGGAGCGGGCGGTGTCGACGGCGGGCTCGGAGAAGTCCAGGCCGACGACGTGCGCGGCGCCGTGGCGGGCCCAGGAGAGGGTGTCCAGGCCGATGTGGCACTGGAGGTGGAGGAGGGAGCGTCCGGTGACGTCCCCGACCTCCGCGCGTTCGAAGTCGCGCAGCGGGTCCTTGCCCGCGCGGAAGGAGTCGAGGTCGTAGAACGCGCTGGCGGCGTGTATCGGGACGCGTTCGTCCCAGCGGGCGCGGTTGCCCTCGAGCCAGTCCTCGGGCGTCGGAGAGTACATGGCGGCGAGGTTATCCACAGGTTGCGGAGGACGCGACCGGATTGTCGGCCGGGCGGAGCATGATGGGGGGCATGACTGAGAGCAAGGCCACCGGCACCCCGGTCTGGGAGCAGCGCTTCCGGGCCCCGCGCGTCTCCCTGCCCGAGTGGGCCGAGGAGGCCCCCGACCGCTCGCTGTTCGTGTCCAACGCGACGGGGACGTACGAGCTGTACGCCTGGGACCGGGCGACGGGCGAGCAGCGGCAGGTGACGGACCGGCCGAACGGGACGACGGACGGCACGCTGTCCCCGGACGGGGCGTGGATCTGGTGGTTCGCGGACACCGACGGGGACGAGTTCGGGGTGTGGATGCGCCAGCCCTTCGGGGGCGGCCCCGACGAACCGGCCGTGCCCGGCCTCGCCCCCTCCTATCCGGCGGGGCTGGCCCTGGGCCGGGACGGGACGGTGGTGGTGGGCCGTTCCACCGACGAGGAGGGCACGACGGTCCATCTCGTACGGCCCGGGGCGGCGGCTCCGGTGGAGATCTACCGGCACCGGGAGTCGGCCGGGGTCGGGGACCTGTCGCACGACGGCGCCCTGATCGCGATCGAGCACACCGAGCACGGGGACGCGATGCACTCGGCGCTGCGGGTGCTGCGGGCCTCGGACGCGGGCGTGGTGGCCGAGCTGGACGACACCAAGGGCGGCACGGAGGAGCTGGGGCTCGCGGTTCTGGGCTTCGCGCCGGTGGACGGGGACACCCGGCTGCTCGTCGGGCACCAGCGGCGGGGGCGCTGGGAGCCGCTGCTGTGGGACGTGGCGACGGGCACCGAGACGGACCTCGGGCTCGACCTGCCGGGTGACGTGTCGGCGGAGTGGTGTCCGGACGGCACCGGCCTGCTGATCGTGCACAGCTTCGAGGCGCGCAGCGAGCTGTGGCGGTACGACATCGCGACGCGCGCCCTGGTGCGGGTGGAGACCCCGGCCGGGTCGGTGTCGGGCGCGACGGCCCGGCCGGACGGCTCCGTGGAGTACCTGTGGTCCTCGGCCGCGTTGCCGCCGGTCGTGCGGTCCACGTCCGGTGGGGTCGTCCTCGATCCGCCGGGGCCGAAGGCGCCGCCGTCGGTGCCGGTGGAGGACGTGTGGGTGGAGGGGCCCGGGGGCCGGGTGCACGCGCTGGTGCAGCGGCCGGCGGGGGGCGAGGGCCCGTTCCCGACGGTCTTCGAGGTGCACGGCGGTCCGGCCTGGCACGACAGCGACGCGTTCGCGGCGGGCCCGGCGGCCTGGATCGACCACGGGTACGCCGTGGTGCGGGTCAACTACCGGGGCTCCACCGGGTACGGCCGGGAGTGGACGGACGCGCTGAAGCACCGGGTCGGTCTCATCGAGCTGGAGGACATCGCGGCGGTCCGCGCCTGGGCGGTGGGCAGCGGCCTGGCCGACCCGGGGCGCCTGGTCCTGTCGGGCGGCTCCTGGGGCGGCTACCTGACGCTCCTGGGTCTGGGCACGCAGCCGGACGACTGGGCGGTGGGGCTCGCGGCGGTGCCGGTCGCGGACTACGTGACGGCGTACGAGGACGAGATGGAGGCCCTGAAGGCGCTGGACCGGACGCTGCTGGGCGGCTCCCCGGAGGAGGTGCCCGAGCGGTACGCGGCCTCGTCGCCGCTGACGTACGTGGACGCGGTGAAGGCCCCGGTGCACATCTCGGCCGGCGTCAACGACCCGCGCTGCCCCATCCGGCAGATCGACAACTACGTGGACCGGCTGGCGGCCCGGGGCGCGGTGCACGAGGTGTACCGGTACGACGCGGGGCACGGGTCGCTGGTGGTGGAGGAGCGGATCAAGCAGGTCGCCCTGGACCTCGCCTTCGCCGCGAAGCACCTGGGGACCCGGCCGGTGGGGAGCTGAGCCGGTTTGCGTACCGTGGGGGGCGTGTACCGGTTCCTGAGAACGCCCCGCTGGTGGGGGATCAACCTCTTCGTGCTGCTCGCGATCCCGTTCTGCGTGTTCATGGGCACGTGGCAGCTGGGCAAGTTCGAGGACCGCGTCGACTCCCACCAGGAGACGGAGCGGCGGCCGGCCGCCGGGACGGGGAAGCCGGCGCCGCTGGACTCGCTGCTGCCGGTGGACAAGGAGACCTCGGGTCGCCCGGCCGAGGCGCGCGGCCGCTTCGCCGAGCAGTTCCTGGTCCCGGACCGGGAGCTGGACGGCCGGACCGGCAGCTACGTCCTGACGCTGCTGCGGACGGACGGCGGCCGGTCGCTCCCGGTGGTCCGGGGCTGGCTCCCCCAGGGCGCCCAGGCCCCGGCGGTGCCGACCGGTGAGGTCACCGTGGTCGGCGCGCTCCAGGCCTCGGAGAACCCGGGCACGAAGGGGGTCCGCGCGGCGGGCGGGCTGCCCGAGGGGCAGCTCGGCATGATCAGCGCGGCGGCCCTGGTGAACGTGGTGCCGGACGACGTGTACGACGCGTGGATCACGCTCACCGAGTCCCCCGCGGGCCTCACCCCGGTCCCGGCCTCGGCCGCGGCGGGCACCGGCCTGGACGCGAAGGCCTTCCAGAACCTCGGCTACACGGCCGAGTGGTTCGTCTTCGCCGGATTCGTCGTCTTCATGTGGTTCCGCCTGGTCCGCCGCGAGGCGGAGGCCTCCCGGGACGAGGCGCTCGGCCTGACGGAGGCGTGAGCCCCGCGCTGCCGGGCGGATCCGGTACCGGTGCCCCCGCCGGGCGGGTGCGGTGCTCTGCCGGGTGCCGTGCCGGGCGTTCCCGGGTGTCCTGCCGGGTCCTGCCGGGTCCTGCCGGGTGCCCTGCCGGGCGGTGGACCGGGGCCGGATCCCGGCGCGGGTCCCGTCCCCGGGGCGGGCGAGCGCCTCAGGCGCCCGGCAGCATGCCCGTGCGGTAGATCGTGCCCGCGCAGGCGTGGGGGACCGTCACCGTGGCCGGAGGGGCGGCGGCGGTCGGGGTGTGGGTGAGGGAGACGCTGCCCTCGGCGGGGGTGTCCGCGCGGAGGAGCTGGGGGCTCGTGCCCTCGACGTCGGTGCCGGTGCTCGTGTCGCCGCTCGCGCCGGAGCCGGAGCTTCCGGAGCCCGTGCCACCGGATCCCGTGCCCGTGTCGCCGGTGCCGCCGTCGCCCGTGCCGGAGGTGGGCTCGGTGCCGCCCGTGCCGGTGGACGGCGTGGCCGTCGGCGGCGGGGTGGTCGGCGGCTCGGTGGGCGGGGTGGTCGGCGGCTCGGTCGGGCCCGTGGTCGGACAGGTGTCGCTGGGGATCCAGGCGAACCGCACCTCGTACGCGGCCTTCGGCTCCAGGAGGAGCGAGGTCACCTCGCGCGCGGGGTCGGGCAACTCGCCCGCCGGGTCGCCGGCGGTGTGCCGGACGACCGAGATGCGCGCCGGGTCGGCGGCGCCCCTGGCCTCGAAGCCGATGCCCCCGCCGCCGACGACGACACAGGCCTGGGCGGAGACGTTGGCGATCCGGAAGGTGCCGTACACCGCGCCGTCGGCGCCGGGGGCCCCGGCTTCCGCCGCGCCGACGCCCAGCTGGCCCGCCGCGCAGCGGGGCGCCGAGCCCGGAGGCAGCGGCGCGCCGGCGGAGACGGTGGCCCCGCCGGCGAAGGTGGGCCGCTGCGGGCCCGTGGCGCCGGTGCTCGCGTCCTGGCTGGGGGACGCGGTGCCGGCCGGGGTCTCGGACGCCCGGCCGCCGCCCTCGACACCGGTCTCGGTGCCGGTGCCGCCCTGGGCCTGCTCGCCGTGCCCGGCGTTGACGGGGTTGGCCGCGGTGACGCCCTCCGAGGAGGCGACGTGCACGAAGGCGGGGACGGCCGTGCCGATGAGGACGGCCGCCGCGGCGACACCGACGACGGCCTGCCGCTTGCGCGCACGGCGCGCCGGCACGGCCCGCCGCAGGTGCTCCAGGGCGCCGCTGGAGGGCTCCAGACCCGCCACCGCATCCTGGAGCAGCCGCCGCAGCGCCGGCTCGTCGTCGCCGTCCGGGGCACCTCCCGCGACGCCGCCCGCACCGTCGCCGGCCTCGCCGGACCGGCCGGGCTCGAAGTTCAGCATCCGATGTCCACTCAGGTCGTCACGTTCCGCCGGGCCGCTCATGTCGTCGCCTCCATCGCGACGCGCAGCGCCGCGATGCCCCGCGAGCCGTACGCCTTCACCGAACCCAGGGATATCCCGAGGGTCTCCGCGACCTGGGACTCGGTCATGTCCGCGAAGTAGCGCAGGACGAGCACCTCGCGCTGGCGCCGCTGGAGCCCGCGCATGGCCTTGATGAGGTCGTCGCGCTCCAGCTGGTCGTACGCTCCCTCCTCCGCGCTCGCCATGTCCGGCATCGGCTTGGACAGCAGCTTCAGTCCGAGGATGCGGCGGCGCAGCGCGGACCGGGAGAGGTTCACGACGGTCTGGCGCAGGTAGGCGAGGGTCTTCTCGGGTTCGCGTACCCGCTTGCGGGCGGAGTGGACGCGGATGAACGCCTCCTGGACGACGTCCTCGCAGGAGGCGGTGTCGTCGAGGAGGAGCGCCGCGAGGCCGAGGAGCGACCGGTAGTGGGCCCGGTAGGTCTCGGTGAGGTGGTCGACGGTGGTACCGGCGGCGGCCGTGGTGCCGAGGGCGGGGGCGCCGCCGGGAAGGGCCGTGGCCGGGGTGGCGGAGTCGTCGGCGCCGCCGCGCGGCGCCGGAATGCCGTTCACCTCGCCGGTGCGGGATCCGATGGGCACGGGGGCGATCACCGGCATGCCGCCGAGCGCGCGCGGCCGTCCGAGCGGACGGACCGCGGCGGCGCGTGCGGGAACGGCGCCGGTGCCCCGGAGGGGGAGCACGGCCGTGCGCGCTCCGCGCGGAGCGATCGCCGTGATGTCGAGTACCTCTGCCACGCCTGTTGGACACGTCTTCCCCCGTCAGGGTTGTACGCGTACGCCACCGTTTTTGGCGGTGAGCCGAATGTCCTCATGCGTAACCGTTCTCCCCCTATGCCCCGCTTCCCAGCGTGTTCCGCGTCACATGGTCGTGAGTGCACGCAGAGACGCACCCCTCCCGACTACTGGTTGCAGCAAGGGGGAAAAGCATCGTCAGTCACGGCATCGCCGCAGTTCAAGAGCGTTCCAGCAATATCTGACGCTTCTTTGCTCACAGGTCGTTCACAGATCCTACAAAAACCGACTCCGCGGTCGCGGCGACGACCGTCTCCGCGATCTGGAGGGCGTTGAGGGCCCCGCCCTTGCGGAGGTTGTCGGCACACACGAAGAGGTCGAGCGCCCGCTCGTCGTCCATGGAGCGCCGCACGCGGCCGACCCAGGCGGGGTCGGTGCCCGCGACGTCGGCGGGGGTGGGGAAGCCGCCCGCGGCGGGATCGTCGAAGAGGACCACGCCGGGCGCGGTCGCCAGCACCTCGTGGGCGCGGCCGACCTCGACGGGCCGCTCGAAGCGGGCGTGGACGGAGACGGAGTGCCCGGCGACCACGGGGACGCGCACGCAGGTCGCGGAGATCCGCAGGGCGGGCCGGCCGAGGATCCGGCGCGTCTCGTCCCTGATCCGCTCCTCCTCCGAGGAGGCGCCGTCGGCGCCGGCCGTGCCCGACCAGGGCAGGACGTTGAGCGCGAGGGGACCGGGGAAGGGGCCGGTGCCGTCGCCGACGGCCCGGCGGACGTCACCGGGCCGGGTGCCCAGTTCGCCGCCGCCGGCCACCAGGCCGAGCTGGGCGCGGAGCGTCTCGACGCCGGCCCGGCCGGCTCCGGCGCCGCCGGCGGCCTGCTGGGCGGTGACGACGAGCTCGGTCAGGCCGAACTCGGCGTGCAGGGCGCCCACCGCCATGATCAGCGCGAGGGCGGTGCAGCCGGGACTGGCGACGATGCCCCGGGGCCGTACGCGGGCGGCGTGGGCGTTGATCTCGGGGACGACGAGCGGCACGTCCGGGTCGTCCCGGAAGGCCGCGGAGGTGTCCACCACGACGGCGCCCTTGGAGACGGCGACGGGCGCCCACCGGGCCGCCACCGCCTCGGGCACGAGGAAGAGGGCCAGGTCGACGCCGTCGAAGACCTCCTCGCCGAGCGCGAGGATCTCGCACTCCTCCCCCCGTACCTCCGCCTTGCGGCCGGCGGAACGGGGGGAGGAGACGAGGCGGATCCCGCCCCAGACGTCCGCGCGCTGCGTGAGCATCCGGAGCATCACCGAGCCGGCCGCCCCGGTCGCTCCCACGACCGCGAGCGTCGGCTTCGGGGTCATCGGCCGGTGCCTCCGTAGACGACGGCCTCGTCCGAGTCGCTGTCCAGGCCGAAGGCGGTGTGGACGGCGCGCACGGCCTCGTTGACGTCGTCGGCGCGGGTGACGACCGAGATGCGGATCTCGGAGGTCGAGATCAGCTCGATGTTCACGCCCGCGTCGGACAGGGCGCGGAAGAAGTCCGCGGTGACGCCCGGGTTGGTCTTCATCCCCGCGCCGACCAGGGAGATCTTGCCGATCTGGTCGTCGTAGCGCAGCGAGTCGAAGCCGATCGAGGCCTTCGCCTTCTCCAGGGCGTCGATGGCCTTGCGGCCCTCGGCCTTGGGGAGGGTGAAGGAGATGTCCGTCAGGCCGGTGGAGGCGGCGGACACGTTCTGCACGATCATGTCGATGTTGATCTCGGCGTCCGCGACGGCCCGGAAGATGGCCGCGGCCTCGCCCGGCTTGTCCGGCACGCCGACGACGGTGATCTTCGCCTCGGAGGTGTCGTGGGCGACACCGGAGATGATGGCCTGCTCCACCTTCTGGTCCTTTGCGTCGGAGAGCGGTTCGTTGCTGACCCACGTGCCCTGGAGGCCCGAGAAGGACGAGCGGACGTGGATCGGGATGTTGTAGCGGCGCGCGTACTCGACGCAGCGGTGCAGCAGCACCTTGGAGCCGGAGGCGGCCAGCTCCAGCATGTCCTCGAAGGAGATCCAGTCGATCTTCTTCGCCTTCTTCACGACGCGCGGGTCGGCCGTGAAGACGCCGTCGACGTCCGTGTAGATCTCGCAGACCTCGGCGTCGAGCGCGGCGGCCAGGGCGACGGCGGTCGTGTCCGAGCCGCCGCGGCCGAGCGTGGTGATGTCCTTCTTGTCCTGGGAGACACCCTGGAAGCCGGCGACGATGGCGATGTTGCCCTCGTCGAGGGCGGTACGGATCCGGCCCGGCGTGACATCGATGATGCGCGCTTTGTTGTGGACCGAGTCGGTGATGACACCCGCCTGGCTGCCCGTGAACGACTGGGCCTCGTGGCCCAGGTTTTTGATCGCCATGGCCAGCAGGGCCATGGAGATCCGCTCTCCGGCGGTCAGCAGCATGTCGAACTCACGGCCGGCCGGCATCGGGGATACCTGCTCGGCGAGATCGATCAACTCGTCCGTCGTGTCGCCCATCGCGGATACCACGACGACCACCTGGTGGCCGTTCTTCTTGGCTTCCACGATCCGCTTGGCGACGCGCTTGATGCCTTCGGCATCGGCAACGGAGGAGCCTCCGTACTTCTGCACGACAAGGCCCACGTGCGCTCCTCGCTCAGTCTCTGCCGCAGCTGTCACTGCGGTCGGTTCAGTCTAACGAGGGACCGAAAAACGCCGACCTGGTATCGCATGGTGAGACACCCCGCTCGCCCAGTGATCACCCGGCGGGCAGGAACGCGGCACGGCGGCGGGGGACACCCCGTGGATGCCCCCCGCCGCCGTGCCGTGTGCCGGACGGTTACCGCGCTTCGCGCACCTCGCGCAGGCCCAGCGAGGCCCCCAGCTCGCGGACCATCACCCGGCCCGCCTCCTCCGCCAGGTCGTCCTCGGTCAGGTCCTCGTCCGTGTCCAGGCCGTCGAGCGCCGCGAGGGGCTGGTCGAGGCGGACGTGGGCCACGAGGGACTGCAGGGCGCGGAGGGTGGCCGAGGCCGTCGGTCCCCAGTTGGAGAAGTACGAGAACTGCCACCACCACAGCGCCTCGCTGACCCGTCCCGCCCGGTAGTGGGCGAGGCCGTGCCGGAGGTCGGCGATGATGGTGGCGAGGCTGTCGGAGATCCGCGCGGGGACGGGCGCCTTGCGGGGCTCGTACGGGTCGAAGACCTCCGAGTAGACGTCGACCGGGTCCAGGAGCGCCGCGAACCGCTCCCGCAGCTCGTCCACGTCCGGCTCCGGGCCCGTGTCCGTCTCGTACCGCTCGTCCGGGACGATGTCCTCGTGCGCCCCGAGCCGGCCGCCCGCGAGGAGCAGCTGCGAGACCTCCAGGAGCAGGAACGGCACCGCGCTGTCCGGTTCGTCGCCCCTGGCGACCTCGGTGGTCGCCACGATGAAACTCTCGATGGAGTCGGCGATCTGGACCGCGAAGTCGTCGGGACTCTGCGTGACGGAGTGCAGCGTGGGGTCAGACATCAAGGAGCCTCCCTGAGAGCGCGCCGGGCCGGACGTGGTCATACATCTAGCAGCCTCCGTCCCTCGAAGGCACGGCCGAGGGTCACTTCGTCGGCGTATTCCAGGTCACCGCCGACCGGCAGGCCGCTGGCCAGCCGGGTCACCCTCAGGCCCATGGGCTTGATCATCCGCGCCAGGTACGTCGCGGTGGCCTCGCCCTCCAGGTTGGGGTCGGTGGCGAGGATCAGCTCCGTGACGGTGCCGTCCGCGAGCCGCGCCAGCAGCTCGCGGATGCGCAGGTCGTCCGGGCCGACGCCCTCGATCGGGCTGATCGCGCCGCCGAGGACGTGGTACCGCCCCCGGAACTCGCGGGTCCGCTCGATCGCGACGACGTCCTTCGGCTCCTCCACGACACAGATCACCGTCCGGTCGCGCCGCTCGTCCCGGCAGATGTTGCACCGCTCCTGCTGGGCCACGTTGCCGCAGACCTCGCAGAACCGGACCTTCTCCTTGACCTCCAGGAGCGCGTGCGCGAGCCGCCGGACGTCCGTGGGCTCCGCCTGGAGGATGTGGAAGGCGATCCGCTGGGCGCTCTTGGGACCGACGCCGGGCAGCCTGCCCAGTTCGTCGATGAGGTCCTGGACCACGCCTTCGTACAACGGAACGCCCTTCTCGGGGAGTGCTTGATTCTTACGGTAGTGGCTGCGAGCGGCCCTGAGTAAGGGAGCGGTCAGAAGCCCAGGCCCGGCATTCCGCCGAGGCCCTGCGCCAGCGGGCCCAGCTTGGTCTGCTGGAGCTGGTGCGCGTTGTCGTTGGCGGCCTGGACGGCGGCGACGACGAGGTCGGCCAGGGTCTCGGTGTCCTCCGGGTCGACCGCCTTGGGGTCGATCACCAGGCCGCGCAGCTCGCCGTTGCCGGTCACGGTCGCCTTGACCAGGCCGCCGCCGGCCTGGCCCTCGACCTCGGTCGCGGCGAGCTCTTCCTGGGCCCGCGCGAGGTCCTGCTGCATCTTCTGGGCCTGCTGGAGAAGCTGCTGCATGTTGGGCTGGCCACCACCGGGAATCACGGTCACTCCTGAGGGTCGGTCGTCCGGACCGTCGTCCGGATGTCGGTATGCCGAGCCTACGTGGTCGCCGCGCACCCTGCCTCCACCACTCTTTCGAGTGAGAAACTGCGGGCTCCTCTACCTGATCAACACCCTCTTGCGGGCGGAAATCCCGGGATTCCGGGCCCATCGCCCTCCATTCGGCGGTAGGAAGGGCAGGCACCACGTGCACCGCACGTCACAGCAGGACACGAGCGACACGCGCGCTGAGCTGAACAGAGGAGTCCCCCGGTGAGCCAGCAGCCGGAGATGCAGCCACCGGGGCAGCCCGGGGGAGACGTCCGCCGAGATCTGACCGGTACGCCCTTCCCCCTGGGCGACTGGGGCGAACCGGCCGAACGGCTCGACGAGCTCTACCGGTGGGTGGAGGCGAACGCGCTGCGCACCGCCGAGTGGTACCTGTCCGACCGGGGCGGCAAGCGCCGTGGCGCCCGCGCCCTGCGGTTCGGCACGGCCGCCGGGGTGATCGCGGGCGCCGCGCTGCCGCTGCTCGACGTGAGCGGGGTGACCGAGGGCACGACCGGCTGGGGTTACGTGTCGCTGCTGCTCGGCGCCGCCTGTCTGGCCTGCGACCGGTACTTCGGGCTCACCTCCGGCTGGATGCGGGACGTGGCCACGGCGCAGGCGGTGCAGCGCCGGATCCAGGCGCTCCAGTTCGACTGGGCCTCGGAGAGCGTCCGCGAGGTGCTGGGTCCGACGGAGGGCACGGCGAGCGAGGCGGCCGAGCGCTGCCTCGGGGTGCTGCGCCGCTTCTCGGAGGACATCACCGAGCTCGTACGGGCCGAGACGGCGGACTGGATGGTCGAGTTCCGCTCCGGTCCGGCGCCGCTGGCGCTCCAGTCGGCGGGCGTGGTGCCGTCCCGGCCGGAGACCACCCCGCCGGCGGGCCGCTTCCCGCTGCCCCCGGGCACCCGCCCGAACATGCCGCGCCAGCGGCCCCCGGAGACCCGCTGAGGGCCTGGACGCCGCCAGGCCGGCCAACCCGGGGTCCGCTGGGCCCCGGACGGCGCCGGCCGGCCCCGGAGCCCGCTGGGGCCCCGGGGCCGGCCGGGCCGGGCTCAGCTCAGGATGATCATCGAGCCCTGGGCCAGGCTGCGGGTCGCCGCCGCGTGCAGGCCGAGCCACACGTGGCGCTCCCGCGCGAAGGGGCTGCCGTCGAGCGGGGCGGTGGCGGCCGGCTCCTCCAGCTCGGTCGGCCGCTCCGGCGGGGCGGGCGCGGCCGGCGGGTTCGCCGGGTCGATGCCGATCGCGGGCGCCACGTACTCCAGCTCGCGCAGCAGCCCGTAGGACGAACCGAGCGGGCCGCCGCCCTCCAGGAGCTCGTCGCTGGAGAGGGGGACGGGGAAGTCCACGGGCACGTAGGCGCCCGCGTGGTCGTAGTGCCACACCAGGTGGGACTGCTGCGCGGTCGCCTCGAACATCTCCAGGAGCTGTTCGTAGTCCCCGCCCAGCTCGCCGACCGGCTCGACCGGCAGTCCGCAGATCTGGAGCAGGTAGGCGCGGCGCAGGAAGTGCAGGGCCTCGTAGTCGAAGCCCGCGACCGGGGCGACGTCCCCGGAGAGACCGGGCATGTACGCGTAGACGGGCACGGTCGGCAGGCCCGAGGCGCTGAGTACGGCGTCGTAGGACGCGATCTCTTCGGCGAAGGGGTTGTCGGGGCTGTGGCACAGCACGTCGACGAGGGGGACCAGCCACAGGTCACAGGCCAAGGGAGGCTCGCTCTCCGTCAGTTGCAGGGAGGGCAAGGGTAGTCGGCGCCGCCGACCACGCCCACCCGTGGACCACCTGCCCCTGGAAGCCGGGCCTCAACCCGGCGCCGGGGGCGGCCGCCGCTCACCGGGCCCGCGCGCGGGCCTCCAGGCGGTCAGCCCACTCCAGGGAGTGCGCGTTGTACTCCCGTACGACCGTGAGGGCGGCCTCCCCGTCGCCGCGCGTGATGGCGTCGACCAGCTCCACGTGCCCGGCCCACAGCCAGCCGTGCATCTCGCGCTCGGCGCGCAGGTAGGGCACGGAGAAGACCCAGGCATGGACGCGCAGCCGGTGCAGGAAGTCGGCGATGTGCTCGTTGGACGAGATGAGCCGGGCGAGTTCGCGCCAGTAGCGGATGTCGTAGCCGATGAGGACGTCGAGGTCCCCGGCGCGGGCGGCGCGGGCGGCGGCCTCGCCCCGGCGGCGTACGGAGACCAGCGCGACGCCCAGGCCCACGTCGGGGACGGGGGAGACCGGCGGGGTGCGGGGGGTGTGGCGGCGGAAGATGCCGTCCACGACGAGCATCCGGGCCTCGACCATGTCCCGGTAGTCGGCGACGGTGAAGGCGTGGACGCGGAAGCCGCGGTGCTGGTCGGAGTCGAGGAGCCCCTGGGCGCAGAGGTCCACGAGCGCTTCCCGCACGGGGGTGGCGGAGACGCCGTACTGCTCGGCGATCTGCCGGACGGTGAACTCCTCCCCCGGCTGGAGACGGCCCGCGAGCACCTCGTCACGGAGCGCGTCCGCGATCTGCCGTCGCAGGGTGTTGCGGGTGACAGCTCCGCTCGCGGGCATGTGGGCCCCCCTCCGTCCGGCTCCCGGAGAGCCTAGTCGAGACGGAGGAGGGCCCCGGGGGCGTCGCTACGCGGTGTGCTCGTCGGCGACGGCGAGGGCGGCGTCGAGGGCGGCGAGGCCCTCCTTGGCCTCCGCCTCGGAGACGGTGCAGGCGGGGACGGCGTGGGTGCGGTTCATGTTCACGAAGGGCCACAGGCCGTTCTTCTTGGCGGCGGCGGCGAAGGCGGCCATGGGCGCGTTGGCCTCGCCGGCGGCGTTGTACGGGACGAGCGGTTCGCGCGTCTCCTTGTTCTTCACCAGGTCCAGCGCCCAGAAGACGCCGAGGCCGCGCACCTCGCCGACGCACGGGTGGCGTTCGGCCAGCTCGCGCAGGCCGGGGCCGAGGACGTGCTCGCCGATGTGGGCGGCGTGCTCGACCACCTTCTCGTCGGCCATGACGTTCAGGGTGGCGACGGCGGCGGCGCAGGCGAGCGGGTGGCCGGAGTAGGTGAGCCCGCCGGGGTAGGGCCGCTTGTCGAAGGTGGCGGCGATCTCGGCGCTGATCGCGACGCCGCCGAGCGGGACGTAGCCGGAGTTCACGCCCTTGGCGAAGGTCAGGAGGTCGGGCACGACGTCGAAGTGGTCGGCGGCGAACCACGTGCCGGTGCGGCCGAAGCCGGCCATGACCTCGTCCAGGATGAAGACGATGCCGTACCTGTCGCAGATCTCGCGCACGCCGGCGAGGTAGCCGGGCGGCGGGGTCATGATGCCGGCGGTGCCGGGCACGGTCTCCAGGATGATCGCGGCGACGGTCTGCGGACCCTCGAAGGCGATCGTGTCCTCCAGGTGCTGGAGGGCCCGGGCGCTCTCCTCCGCCTCGGTGGTGGCGTAGAAGGGCGAGCGGTAGAGGAAGGGTGCCCAGAAGTGCACGACGCCGGCGGAGGCGGTGTCGGAGGCCCAGCGGCGCGGGTCGCCGGTGAGGTTGATCGCGGTGGAGGTGGCGCCGTGGTACGAGCGGTAGGCGGAGAGCACCTTGGTGCGGCCCGTGTGCAGCCGGGCCATGCGGACGGCGTTCTCGACGGCCTCGGCGCCGCCGTTGGTGAAGAAGATCTTGTCCAGGTCGCCGGGGGTGCGCTCGGCGATGAGGCGTGCGGCCTCGGAGCGGACGTCGATGGCGAAGGCGGGCGCGAAGGTGGCGAGCTTCCCGGCCTGCTCCTGGACGGCGGCGACGACCTTGGGGTGCTGGTAACCGATGTTGGTGTAGACGAGGCCGCTGGTGAAGTCGAGGTAGCGGTTGCCGTCGTAGTCCCAGAAGTACGAACCCTCGGCGCCGGCCACGGCGAGCGGGTCGATCAGTCCCTGGGCGGACCAGGAGTGGAAGACGTGCGCGCGGTCGGCGGCCTTGACGGCCGCGCCGGCCTGGGGGTCGGGTTCGATGACATGAGGGGTCATGCGTCCGAGGGTAAGGAAGCGCAGGTGAAAGGGGCCATGGCCATCTTGTCCACCGAGACCGGCCGGGACGCGACACCTTGGGTGGCCCCACCTTTTCCCGTGGACAGCGCGCGGCCGTGACTGTCAGCCTTTCGCCATGACCACAGGGACCGGAAACACGACCGTGCACCTCGCCGTCTACGACACCCTCGCCGACTGGGAGACGGGCCACGCCACGGCCTGGCTCGCCCGCGCGGGCCACACGGTCAGGACCGTCGGTCCGGTCGCCGGGGAGCCCGTCACGACCCTCGCCGGCATCCGGATCATCCCCGACCTGGCACTCGCCGACCTCCGCCCCGAGGACAGCGCCCTGCTGATCCTCCCCGGTGCCGACACGTACGACGCGGGCGACGGCCTGGCCCCCTTCACGGCCAAGGCCCGCGCCTTCCTCGAGGCGGGGGTGCCCGTCGCGGCGATCTGCGGCGCCACGGCGGGGCTCGCCAGGGAGGGCCTGCTCGACGGCCGCCGGCACACCAGCGCCGCGCGCTCCTACCTCGCCGCCACGGGGTACAAGGGCGGCGAGTACTACGTGGACGCGGACGCGGTGCGCGACGGGAACCTCATCACGGCGGGCCCGACGGAGCCGGTCGCGTTCGCGCGGGAGATCTTCGCCCGGCTCGGCGCGTACGAGGGGCAGCGCGACGCCTGGTACCGCCTCTTCCACCACTCCGACCCGGCGGCCTACGAGGAACTGAACGGGTGACGGGGCGGCGGGACCGGGCGGGTCGGCGCGGGCCGGGGCTCAGCCGCCGATCACGTCCACCGGGCAGCGGATGCCCGACGCCCGGGCCAACCGGCCGTCCGCCGTCACCAGCGCGCAGCCGTACGCCTCCGCCGCGGCGACGTAGGCCGCGTCGTAGGCAGTGAGGTTCCCCCTCAGTTGCCAGATGCGGGGCAGGAGCACACGGGACAGCGGCACGGCGGGCTCCAGCCTCGCGAGGGCGTCGACGGCATCCTCCGCGTGGTCCTTCGAGATCTTGCCGCCGAGCAGACTGCCGCGGATCACCGACAGCACCTCGACCGTCCAGTGCTCCGGAGCGACCCACCTGCTGTCGGCGGCGAGGGCGGCGCGGCACCGGTCGCCCATGGGGCCCTCGTCGAGCAGCGCGAACGCGAAGACGGACGCGTCGACGACGATCACTCCTCGGCCCCCGGCACACCGAGTGCCGCGTCCCGCTCGGAACGCCCGCTCCGCAGCGCGTCCAGAACGTCCGCCGTGTCGAGCCGCGTGCCGTACCGCCCGGCGGTGAACCTCTGCAGCACGGCCAGATTGTCACGACGCCGCACTTCGTCGGCCAACACGTCGAAGAGGTAGGCCTGCAAGGACTGCCCTCGTTCGCCCGCTATCGCCGACAACCGGTCCCGCATCTCTTCCGGCACGTCTCGAATCTGCAGTGCAACCATGCATGCATGGTTGCATGCACACGGGGACGCATGCAAGTTTGCATGCACGACAGGAGGCGTCCCGGGCCGGACCGGGCGGCGGGACCGGAAGGGTCAGCGGGGACCGGCGGGTCCCTCCGGGGTGGTCTCGTGCAGGGCGCCCGTCACGTAGCGCATCGCGGCGGTGAACTCCGGGTCGGTGAGGCGGCGGCCCATCTCCGCCTCGTCCACGTCCTCGATGTGGGTCTGGATCCACCAGAGGTTGCCGTACGGGTCGCGGACGCGGCCCACCTTGTCGCCGAAGAAGAGGTGCGTGACCTCGGTGACGGAGGTGCCGCCCGCCTCGACCGCGCGCCGGTGGACGGCCTCCGCGTCCTCCACGTACAGCCGGACGAAGGCCGGTGTCGGCCCCCAGCCCGGCGGGCTGTCGAAGGCCATGATCCGTCCGGTGCCGATCCGCAGCTCGGCGTGGCCGACGGAGCCGTCCTCCATGACGAACCGGCCCACCTCCTCGGCCCCGAAGGCCCTCTCCAGATAGTCGATGAGCCCGGCGGTGTCGCTGCCGATGACCCAGGGCGTGACGGTGGTGTAGCCGTCGGGAACGGCCTTGACGGCCTGCGTGTGCTCGTTGTCGCTCATGCGGCGAGGCTAGGCAGCGAGTAGGTCGGGCCACGACCTACTTCGCCGCGCGTCACGAGAGAAGTTCGCGCACCGCGCTCCGGAGGAGGAGGGGGTGGACGAACCGGTCCGGGCCGCTCGGGAGGCAGCGCCAGGACAGTGGCCAGGTCTTC
This sequence comes from Streptomyces sp. NPDC126503, assembly GCF_040302405.1. Lineage (NCBI taxonomy): Bacteria > Bacillati > Actinomycetota > Actinomycetes > Kitasatosporales > Streptomycetaceae > Streptomyces > Streptomyces sp. NPDC126503. Next base: position 303,756 of record NZ_JBEORS010000002.1, on the reverse strand, counting down.
CCCGTGAGGGCGGGCACCGGTACGTAGCTCACGTGGGCCGGGCCCGAGTTGAAGCGGGTGACGCCGCGCGGCCAGGGGCGGTGGGCGGTGGTGCCGGGCGGCAGGAGGAAGTAGACGCCGCGCCGGCCGTTGTCCTCCATGACCACGGGGCCGGGGTCACCGCCGGTGAGCACCTCCATCCAGTCGGCCAGCCGCCGCCCGTCCTCGCCGTCGACGCGGATCGCGTCGAATTGCACGCCGGCCTTGCGGAGATGGAATCCGGAAAGTGGAATCCAACTCACATCTACATCCCGATTCTCTGCATTCACGAGCACATGGTCCCGCGTCACCGCTAGCGTTTTCCACGACTGCGGAGGGCGCGTCGGCAACCCCTTGACCTGCGCCAACGACCTTCGTACGCAGTCGAATTCGGCGGGGAGCAGTTGAGACCGATTGAGATCGGTTGAGTCCGAATGGGGAACAGAATGGCGCGAGCCGAGAACAAGGAACCGGTAGGCCCCGTGGCGCGGATGGCGGCGACCGTGGCCAGGAGAATGCGGTTGAAAAGGGGACTGACACAGGACCAGCTGGGCGCGCTCATGGGCTACACCGGCGCGGCGATCAGCGCGATGGAACGGCTGCTGCACCCGGTGAGCGACGAGATGTTGCTCCAGCTGGAGCGGGTCCTCGGCGGTGACACCGGCATCTTCGAGGAGATGCGGGACCTGCTGCGCCTGGAGCGGCTGCCCGAGCAGTTCCGGGGGTACGCCCAGATCGAGCAGAAGGCGCTCGCCCTGTGGCTGTACGCGAACCACGTCGTGCACGGTCTCTTCCAGACGGAGGCGTACGCCCGCGCGCTCATCGCGGGCGGCTATCCCGAGCCCACGCCGGAGCGCGTGGAGGAGCTGGTGATGGCGCGGATGGCGCGCAAGGCGCTGTTCGACCGGAAGCGGGTGTGCGAGATCGAACTCGTCCTCGACGAGTCGGTGTTGCGGCGGCCGATCGGGAGCGAGGAGATCATGCGCGAGCAGCTCCTGTACCTCGCAGAGTGCGCGCGGCGGAGGAACGTAAACCTCCAAGTACTGCCGCTGGACGCGGGACTGGGCGGGGAGTACGCGGGTGACCGAGGCAACCTGGAGATTGTGGAGACCCCGGCCCATGACCGGGTGACCTACCTGGAGATCCAGCGCGAGAGCGTGCTCGTCACCGACCGGGCGAAGGTGAGTGCGCACATGCAGCAGTATGCGAAGATCCGGGCACAGGCCCTGGATCCGCGCAGGTCGCTGGGTCTCATCGAGGAGTTGGCGGGAGTAGACAGATGAGCGACACCCTGCACTGGTTCAAGTCCAGCTACAGCGACAGCAGCGGCGGTAGCTGCGTCGAGATCGCCTTCGACTGGCACAAGTCGTCGTACAGCGACAGCGGCGGCGGCAACTGCGTCGAGATCGCCTCGTGCGCCCACGCCATCCACGTCCGCGACTCGAAGGTCGGCGACGGGCCCACGTTCGCCGTGGAGCCCGCCGCCTGGACCGCGTTCCTCGCGTGGCAGGACTGACCGGTCAGCAGTACAGGTTCGCGCCGGCGGGGACACCCAGGATCTGGGTGAACTGCTGGTACTTGGTGACCCGGCTCTGCACCTGGGCCGGGTTGCCGCCGTTGCACTCGAGCGCGCCGTTGATCGCGCGGATCGTCTCGCCGAAGCCGGCGCCGTTCACCATGGCGTTGTGCGCGGTCATCGTGCCCGGGCCGTTCTGGGTGTTCCAGTACCAGAGGCCGGTCTGCATGGCGACGGCCGGCTCGCGCTCGACGCGCCAGGGGTTGTTCAGCAGGTCGATGCCCAGGGCGTCACCGGCTGCCTTGTAGTTGAAGTTCCAGGAGAGCTGGATCGGGCCGCGGCCGTAGTAGGCGGCCTGCCCGGCGGGGCAGCCGTAGGGCTGGCGGGCGTCGCAGTAGTGCGGGTAGTTGGCGGTGTTCTGCTCCACGACGTGGACCAGGCCGCCGGTCTCGTGGTGGACGTTGGCGAGGAAGGCAGCGGCCTCCTGGCGCTTGACCGTCTCGCCGCCGGTGGTGGCGAAAGCGGGGTACGACTTCAGGGCGGCGGTCAGCCCGGCGTACGTGTAGAACGGGTTCCGGTTCGGGAACATCTGGTTGAACTGGGCCTCGGAGACCACGAATCCGGTGGTCGGGGGCGGGGTGGTGCCGCCGCCTCCGGTGCCGCAGACGCCCTCGTCGCGCCAGACGTCGGAGCCACCGGGGCGCTCGTTCTGCGTCCACCACTTCGCGTACCAGTTGTGGCCGTTGTACGAGGCGGTCATCCCGCCCGTGTAGACGCTGGAGGAGTTCCAGGCCGTCACACAGGCGGGGGCGGCGCCCGCCGGGGCGGCGGGGAGGAGGAGGGCGAGCCCAACTGCCGTACAGAGGGCGGCGAACAGGGAAACCAGGCGTCGCATGCGCGCGTCCTTCCGGTGGGGGGAAGGCCAGCGAAGCGGTATTGGTCTGAACCTGTCAAGGTCTAGACCAGGATTGGCTGGTCGACCGCTCCACGGGAGGACGGCACGATGACCGGCATACGGCACCCCGGAGGCAGGGCAGCACGGCGCCTCGGCCTCTCCACCACGCTCGCCGTCACGGCGCTGCTCGGGGCGGGGGCGTGCGGAAGTGGGGCGCCCTCTCCCACGCCGACCAGCTCCGCACCGGCGCCCGCGACGACCCCGACCGCGAACCCGGCCTCGGCCCCTCCCGCCTCCGACCGGGCCGCCGCCGAGGCCGCGAAGACGGTGCTGGACAGGGCCTTCGCCGAGAGGACGGTCCTGGCATCGGGCTCAGGGCCGCTGGCGGAGGCGTTCGGGGACACGCTTCCCGCCCCGCCCGGCGACGTGCGGAGCCTGACGTTCGCCTTCGTCTGCACGGGAGGCGGCACGGTGAAACTGGCCTTCACCGTCGCGGACCGCCCGGTGCCGTCCGCCGCCGGGACCGAGGCTTGCGACGGCTCCCTCCACCAGCGGATCCTCGACCTCGCCCGGCCGGGCGCCCTCGGCTTCACCGCCACCCTCACCGGCTCCCGGCAGGGCGGGTACGCCTACAGCTACGTCACCGACGGGGAGCGGCGGCCCTGACCCCAGGGCACACGTCGCGGCCCCGGACCCCGCACAGGGGGCCCGGGGCCGTACCCGCTTCTGCGGGGGACCGGGTCAGATCAGCAGGACCATCCGGCCGGGGCGGTGGCCCGCCTCGGCGCGGCGGTGCGCCTCGGCCGCCTCCTCCAGGGGCAGCACGTCGGCCACCCGGGTGATCAGCTCGCCGGCGGCGACCTGTTCCAGCATCCGCTTGAGCCGGGCGGCGTCCGGGCGGCCCCGGGCGAGGGAGACCCTGATGTCCCGCTGGGCGACCGGCGCGCTGTCCTCCCACAGGGTGAGGAACGCGCCCCCGTCGCGGACGGCGGGCAGCAGCGCGTCGGAGATCAGGGCCGTGTCGAACACCGCGTCCACCCCGCCCGGGGCCTCGCGCAGCACCCCGGCCACGACGTCCGTCGGCGTGCCGCGCGGCACCACCGTCTCGGCCCCGAGAATCTTCAGCTCGGCCTCGTCGCCGGGATCGGCGACGGCGATCACCCGCAGGCCCGCGGCGGCGGCGTGCTGGACGGCGTAGCGGCCGATGACCCCGGCGCCGCCCGTGACGAGCAGGACGGAACCGGCCGGCAGGTTCAGTCCGTCGAGCGCCTGCGCGGCCGTCAGGGAGGCCAGCGGCACCACGGCCGCCGAGGTGAAGTCGACCTCGTCCGGGATCGGGGCCAGCCAGGCGGGGTCGGCCAGGATGACCTCGGCGTACGTCCCCGCACCGCCCTCCTCCCGCCACGGCACGAACCCCGCCACGCGGGTGCCCTCGGGCAGGCCGGGCGCCGGGTCCATGAGCCGGCCCGCGAAGTCGTAACCGAGGACGAACGGCGGCTTCAGGTCACCCAGGGCGTCCGCGAGCCGCCCCGCCCGGATCTTCAGGTCCGCCTGGTTCACGGAGGCGGCCTTGAGCCGCACCCGCACCCTGCCCGGGACGTCCCCGGCCTCCGGCTCCGGCCGGCGGCCCATCCTGAGGACCTCGGGACCGCCGTAGGCGGACACTTCGACGACACGCATGGGGTACTCCTCCGTCGGAAGGCCCCCTCGTCGCCATTACACCCACGCTCCCGACCCCCGGCAACCGCTGATCACCCGCCCGCGCACCCGCCCGCCGGGCCCGCCGGAGGGCACCCGTCCCGGCCCGGTCGACGGAAGGAAGAACTCCAGGTGGCGACCGGCGACATCCGCCCCGCGCCCGCACACGTGTCCGTACCGTCGGCCCCGTGGACTGGCTCACCGCTGAGAACTTCATCGCCCTGGTCACCGCGCTCCTCGGCGTCCTCGTCTCGGCCGGTGCCGTCTGGTACGAGCGGCGGGTGCCGCACCAGCGGCGCGTCGGCTACCGCGTCCAGCTCGACACGGCCATCGGCGACGGCACCGCCGACCGGGCCGCCACGAGCCGGGGCGCGACCGTGCGGCGCGGCTTCTTCGACGCCACCCGCGACCTGGCCCACGCCAGCCTCGTCCTCCTCCGGATCGAGAACGACGGCGCCCTCGCCATCGGCGCCGAGCACTACACGGACGGGGACGACCACGGGCTGACCGTCGAGTTCACCGGGCGGCGGGTGAAGGCGGTCGTCGTCACCGCCCCCGACCACCCCCGCCTCCTGAGCCACTTCCCCGACAGCTGGACGGGCGCGCCGGACGGCTGGGCGGGCACCACGGGCGCCGCCACGATCCAGCTCCCCAAGGTGCCGCTCAACCGGGGCGCCCACTACAAGGTGCTCGTCCTGCTGACCGGCGGCCGGGTCGGCGACGAGGTCACCGTCGACGGCAACATCGCCGAGGGGCACGTGCACGTCAACCGCAGCACGACCCCCGACGACACCCCGCCCGTCTTCAGCCGGGCGGCCAGGACGGTCACCGTCGTCCTCACCGTCTGCGTCGTGGCCCTCGCGGCCCTCGTCGTCCGCGAGCGCACCCCGCCGCCCATCGGCTGCGCCCGCGGCACGCTCACCGTCACCGGCTCGACCGCCTTCGCCCCCGCCGTACGGGACGTGGCGAAGAAGTACGAGAAGGACTGCCCCGGCTCCCGGATCGTCGTGGAGGCCCACGGCTCGGCCTCCGGCATACGGAGGCTCGCCGAGGAGGGCGCGCGGGCGGCCGGCGGCTCCCCCGCCGTCATCGCCCTCTCCGACGGGCGCAAGCCCGCCGGCCACCCCCAGCTGCGCGAGAGCACGGTCGCCGTCTCCCTCTTCGCCCTCGTCGTCCACGACGCCACCCCCGTCCGCACCCTCGACCGCGACCGGATCCGCCGCCTCTACCGGGGCGAGATCACCGACTGGAGCGAGATCACCGGCGGCCCCCGGCAGCCCGTCCTGCTCGTCAGCCGGAACGCCGGCTCGGGCACGCGCGAGGTGTTCCAGCGGCGCGTCCTCGGCCGCAACGAACCCGCCCACTCCTCCCAGGACTGCCGGCACCGCGACGACCCCGAGGCCCGGGTGATCCGCTGCGAACTCGACTCCACCGAACAGGTCCTGGCCACCGTCGCCGCCCTGCCCGGCGCCCTCGGCTACACCGAACTGCGCTCCGGCACCGGTCTGAAGGGCCTCCACCGGGTGGCGATCGACGGGCGGCTGCCGGCCCCGGAGGAGATCGGCACCTCGCCCTACCCGTACCGGGAGATCGAGTACGCCTACACCTGGGGCGAGCCGCCCGCCGACTCCCTGGCCTCCAGCTTCCTCACCTACCTGACCCGGGGCGGCGGACAGGACGTCGTCCGCGTCCACGGCCACCTGCCCTGCGCGACCCCCAAGGGCCTGAGGATCTGCGCGGACGGGTGAGGCCCGGTCTGGCATCCTCTTGCCCCGTGGAGCCTTTGAACGCGGAAGACCCGGTCAGCGTCGGCCCGTTCCGCCTGCTCGGCCGGCTCGGGGCCGGGGGGATGGGCCGGGTGTTCCTGGCGCGTTCGGCCGGCGGGCGGACCGTCGCCGTCAAGGTGGTGCACGCCGAACTCGCCGCGCGGGAGGAGTTCCGGCGCCGGTTCGCCCGGGAGGTCGCCGCCCTCGAACGGGTCGGGGGCACCGGCACCGCGCCCGTCCTCGGCGCGGACACCACCGCCGAGGCGCCGTGGGTCGCCGTCGGGTACGTGGCCGGGCCGTCGCTGCGGACGGTCGTCGCCGAGGAGTACGGGCCGCTGCCGCCCGCCACCGTACGGGCGCTGGCCGGCGGCCTCGCCCGCGCCCTCGTCCACATCCACGACGCCGGGCTCGTCCACCGCGACCTCAAGCCGTCGAACGTGCTGCTGACCGTCGACGGCCCCCGGATCATCGACTTCGGCATCGCCCGCGCCGTCGACACCGTCACCGACGGCGGCCTCACCACCACCGGCGCGCTCGTCGGCTCGCCCGGCTTCATGTCCCCCGAGCAGGTGCGCGGCGAACGGCTCACGCCCGCCTCAGACCTCTTCTGCCTCGGCTCCGTCCTCGCCTACGCGGCCACCGGCCGGGGGCCCTTCGGGACGGCGGACAGCGGCGTCCACGCCACCCTGTTCCGCATCGCCCACGACGAGCCGGACCTGGCGGACCTCGCGCCCGAGCTGACGGGGCTCATCCGGGCCTGCCTCGCCAAGGAACCGGGCGCCCGGCCCACCGCCGCCGAGATCGCCGCGACCCTGCCCGTCCCCGACCCGTGGCTCCCGGCCGGCGTCCTCGCCCGGCTCGGCCGGCATGCGGCCCTCCTCCTGGAGGCCGAGGCGGGGACCGGTGACCCCGCCGCCGGGGACCCGACCCCGGCCACCCCGCCGCCTCGGGCCACCGCACCGGAGCCGCCGCGCGGCCGGGGGCGTACGGCCCTGGCCGCCGGCCTCGCGGCGCTCGCGGTAGCGGTGACGGCGACCGCCGCGTACACCCTGTGGCCGGAGGGCGGGCCGTCCGGGGCGGGCTCCTCGGACGGGAAGCCCCGGGCGGGCTCCGGGGGCACGGCCGGCGGCTCCGCCCGGCCCGCCGGGATCGTGCCGGCGGGCTTCCTCGGCGCCTGGGAGGGCGTCCTGCAGGGCGACGCCGACAACCCGCGCGAGACCACCCGGATCGAGATCGGCCAGGGCGCGGCGGGCAGCAAGGCCGCCGTCTACACCCACGTCACCCCGGAGCGGTTCTGCATGGGACGGGCCCGGCTCGCGCAGGCCGACGAGGACCGGCTCGTCCTCGGCGACGCCGACGTCACCGCGAGCATCCCCGCCCAGCGCTGCACCCCGGCGGCGGGCCAGACCCTCGCCCTCGTCTCCCCGAACGTCCTCACCTGGACGTCGGGCACCGCGAAGGCCACCTTCCGGAAGGTCCCGGCGGGCCCCGAGGTCGTCCCCGCCGCCTACCTCGGCAGCTGGCGGACCGAGGCGAACACCGATGTGTACGGCCCCCAGGCGGAACGCTGGTCGCAGGAGCTGACGGTCACTCAGGGCCCCGTGGGGGCGCCGCTGGTGCGGCACCACACCAGCTCGCCGCGGCTCTCCGAGGACGGCACGGTGACCGCCGACGTCGTCAACTGCACGGCGACCGCCGTCCTCGCCGGCGCCGGCACCACGCTCGTCCTCTCCCCGCAGACCCGCGTCCCGCAGGCCTGGGACTTGGAATGCGGCGAGCAGGAGTCCAACTTCCTGGTGGCGGACCGCCACCAGGGCCGGGACCGGCTGCTGCTGTACCCGATGGCGGACAGCGAACCGGCCGAGTTCTTCCGGGACTAGGGCCTTTTCCGGCCCTCCCCCGGCCGGCGCGGGCCTAGGATCCGCTCATGACCCCTCACTCCCTGGCCTTCTACCTGGACGCCGTCACGACCGGCACGGTCCTCGGCCTGCGCCCCGACGACCATCCCGGCCGGGTGGCGGAGGTGCTGGGGACGGAGTGCGGGGAGAACGGCGGCCTGGACACCCTGTGGCGGGACTACGGCCTGATCGAGTTCCACTGGCACCGGGCCCGCCCCACCGACCCGTGGGCGGGCCACCACGTCAGCCTCCAGGTGCACCGCCTCGCCCACCGTGACCGCACCCTCACCGGCGGCGCGCTGCGCGCCCGGTACGGCCGGTTCGCGCCCCGGCTCCGCTTCGACAAGCTGCACCACCTGCTGGAGCGCCGCGGCGCCGCCCTCGTGCCCGCCGCCGGGGCCCCGCCGAACGCGCCGTACTTCCGCACGTACGAGCACCCCGCTTCCGGGGCGACGGTCACGGTCGTCGCCACGTACGGCGAGCACAGCACCCCGCCGGGACTGCGGCCCGGCGACGTGTACGCCATCCAGCTCCCGGCCGGCGCCGGGACCGCCGGCCCTCAGGCTCGGACCGGAACGGGGAGCGGCCTCCGGGGTCAGGCCTCCGGCCGTACGACTCCGGCCGCCGCGCGCGCGTAGTCGGCGACCAGGGCGCGGGTGTCGTCCGCGCGCCAGGCCAGGGCGAAGCGGCTGGGGGAGACGCCGGTGACCGGGACGGTGACGACCCCGCCGCGGGTGAGCAGCGGCGCGTTGCCCTCGGCGACCAGGCACACCCCGAGGCCGCCGACCAGCGCCTCGTACGTCTCGTCGGCGCTGGCGATCTCCGCGCCGATCCGGGGTGGCCGGCCGCCGCGCTCGTCCAGGGCCAGCCAGTGGTCGCGTAACTCCGGGCCCGTGTCCGGCAGGGCGAGGAACGGCTCGTCCAGGAGCTCGGCGAAGTCGACGTGGTCCCGGCCCGCCAGCGGGTGGGTGTCGGGGAGCGCGACGAGCCGGGGCTCGGCGGCGACGACGATCCAGCGGAAGCGGGCCGCCCCGGCCAGGGGCAGCCACACGAACGCCACGTCGCTGGAGCCGTCGGCGAGCCCGGCCGTCGGGTCGTCCCAGCCGACGTGGCGCAGCCGCAGCCGGGCCTCCGGCCGGGCCTCGGTGAACCGGGACCGGATCGCGGGCAGCAGTCCGCCCCGGCCCGGGCTCGTGCTCATCCCGACGGTCAGCGTGCCCTCCGCCGCCTCCCGGGCCCGCCGGACCGCCGCCCGGCCCTCCTCCCAGGCGGCGATCGCGGCCCGCGCGTGCGGCAGCAGGGCCGTACCGACGGAGGTGAGGGAGACGCCCTGCCGGTCCCGGTCGAAGAGGGCGGCGCCGAGCTGACGCTCCAGGGCCCGAATCTGCTTGCTGAGGGCGGGCTGGGAGACGTAGAGCCGTTCCGCCGCCCGGGTGAAGTGGAGTTCCTCGGCCACCGCGAGGAAGTACCGCAGGTCGCGTCCGTGCACGTCCGTGGTCGTCATGCCCCCGGGTTATCACGGCGGATCTTGGACGGACAACGCCCTTGTCGCACAAGCTCGTTGCATCACCTCACGAGGGAGTCACGGACATGAGCAAGGTCTGGCTGATCACGGGCGCCAACAGCGGCTTCGGGCGCGCCTTCACCGAGGCGGCCGTCGCCGCGGGCGACGTGGTGGTCGCCGCCGCCCGCCGCACGGAGTCCCTGGACGACCTGGTCGCCGCCCACCCCGACCAGGTGGACCCGGTCGCCCTGGACGTCACCGACCACGCGGCGGCCGGCCGGGTGGTGGAGGAACTGGTCGAGCGGCACGGCCGGATCGACGTGCTCGTCAACAACGCGGGCCGTACCCACGTGGGCTCGGTCGAGGAGACGACCGACGAGGAGCTGCGTTCCCTCTTCGACGTGCACGTCTTCGGTCCCGCCGCCCTCGTCCGGGCCGTACTGCCGCACATGCGGGCCCGCCGCTCGGGCGCGATCGTGCAGCTCAGCAGTGTCGGCGGGCAGATGTCGATGGCGGGCTTCGGTGCCTACAGCGCGACGAAGTTCGCCCTGGAGGGCATGTCGGAGGCGCTGGCCGCCGAGGTCCGGCCGCTCGGCATCGACGTGCTGATCGTGGAGCCCGGCGCCTTCCGGACGAACCTCTTCGGCAACCACAGCCTCAGCGGTGACTCCCTGGCCGACTACGCGGAGACGGTCGGCGCGACCCGGGACTACGTCCTCACCGGCGGCGGCACGCAGGAGGGCGACCCGGCGAAGGCCGCGGCGGCGGTGCTCGCCGCCCTGGACGCGGACGAGACCCCGCTGCGGCTGGCGCTCGGGGACGACGCCATCGACACGATCCTCCTGCACCTGGAGCAGGTGCGCGGGGACCTCGCGGCCTGGGAGAAGACCGGCCGGGACACCAAGCTGGACGGCTGACGGAGCGCGGACGCGGAAGGGCCCGCCGCCCCGGAGACCGGGACGGCGGGCCCTTCCGCACGTACAGCCGTGCGCTCCTAGAGGAAGGAGTTGATCTCGATCGTCTCGGTGCGGCCGGGGCCGACACCGATCGCGGAGATCGGCGCGCCCGACATCTCCTCCAGCGCCTTCACGTAGGCCTGCGCGTTCTTCGGCAGGTCGGAGAAGGTCTTCGCCTTGGTGATGTCCTCGGACCAGCCCGGCAGCATCTCGTAGACCGGCTTCGCGTGGTGGAAGTCCGACTGCGAGTAGGGCAGCTCCTCGACGCGCTTGCCGTCGATCTCGTACGCGACGCAGACCGGGATCTGCTCCCAGCCCGTCAGCACGTCGAGCTTGGTGAGGAAGAAGTCGGTCAGGCCGTTGACGCGGGTGGCGTACCGGGCGATGACCGCGTCGAACCAGCCGCAGCGGCGGTCACGGCCGGTGGTGACACCGCGCTCGCCGCCGATGCGGCGCAGGTCCTCGCCGTCCTGGTCGAACAGCTCGGTCGGGAACGGGCCAGCGCCGACACGCGTGGTGTACGCCTTGAGGATGCCGATGACCCGGGAGATCTTCGTCGGGCCGACGCCCGTACCCGTGCAGGCACCGCCGGCGGTCGGGTTCGAGGAGGTGACGAAGGGGTACGTGCCGTGGTCGACGTCGAGCAGGGTGCCCTGGCCGCCCTCGAACAGGACGACCTTGTCCTCGTCGAGCGCGTTGTTGAGGATCAGGGTGGTGTCGGCCACGAAGGGCTTGATCTGCTCCGCGTACTGGAGCATCTCCTCGACGATCTGGGCCGCCTCGATGGCCCGGCGGTTGTACAGCTTGGCGAGGAGCTGGTTCTTCGACTCCAGCGCCGCTTCGACCTTCTGGGTGAGGATCGACTCGTCGTAGAGGTCCTGGACCCGGATGCCGACGCGGTTGATCTTGTCCGCGTAGGTGGGGCCGATGCCGCGACCGGTGGTACCGATCTTGCGCTTGCCGAGGAACCGTTCCGTCACCTTGTCGAGGGTGACGTTGTACGGCGTGATGAGGTGAGCGTTACCGCTGATCAGCAGCTTCGACGTGTCGACGCCGCGCTCGTTCAGTCCGCTCAGCTCGGAGAGCAGGACCGCCGGGTCGACGACGACACCGTTTCCGATCACCGGGGTGCACCCCGGCGAGAGGATTCCGGAAGGGAGAAGGTGCAGCGCGTACTTCTGGTCGCCGACGACGACCGTGTGGCCGGCATTGTTGCCGCCCTGGTAGCGCACCACGTAATCAACGGATCCACCGAGGAGGTCGGTGGCCTTTCCCTTGCCCTCGTCACCCCACTGAGCACCGAGCAGCACAAGTGCGGGCACAGGCGTACACCCCTTCCGGGTGGGGCATGTCCAAGGTCAGGGGGCGTACGCCGCCTCACCGGTGTGCCCCGGAATAGACGAAGCCCCTGGCGCAATAGCGCAAGGGGCTCTTGCACAAAGATGCTACCCGAGGAAGGACCGAGGTGTCGGATCACGACCAGCTGCTGGTCATCGTCGACCCGGTCGCCCGCCGAAGTGACGGCGAGTCCGTACGGATCGCGAAAGATGTCCTGTCCGCCGGCGCGGAAGCGAAGATCTGCCTGCCGGACACGCCCGAGGAATTCGTCCGTGCCCTCCAGCGGCGCGGTTCCCGGCGCCCCGTCGTCCTCGGCGACGACCGCGCGCTGCTGCGCGCGGTGACCCTGCTGCACCGGGAGCGCGAGCTGGCCGGGGCCGCGCTCTCCCTGGTCCCGATCGGTGCCCCGGAAACCCTGCGGACGGCGTACGCCCTCGGCGTGCCGCCGGGGCCCGTGGCGGCGGCGCGGGCGGTCCTCGACGGCTCCGTACGGCACCTGGACCTGCTGGTCGACGACAGCGACGGGGTGGTCCTCGGCCACCTGCGGCTGCCCGCCGTGTCGGCCCCGGCCGCGCCCGCCCCCTCCGTGTGGGGCACCTGCCGCTCCCTCGTCCGCACGCTGGTCCGCCCGGCGCCCGTCCTGCCCGGGGCCCGCACGCACCGGCTTCGGGTGGAGGCCGACGGGGTGCTCCTCGCGGACGTGGGCGCACCCGTGGCGGGGGTCTCGGTCCGCTCGGTGGGCGGCACGGCGGAGGTGACCGTCCACCCGCCCGTCGCCCCGCCGCACCAGGCCACGGCCCGGGTCCTGACCGTCTCGGGCCCCGACTTCCGCTACCGCGCCGACGGCCACGTCACCGGCCCGGTCCGCCGCCGGACGTGGACGGTCCGCGCGAGCGCCTGGGGCCTGACGCTGCCCCGGGAGGAGGCGGGGGCGTAGCGGGGGCCCGGGGGCGTTTCCTCCGGGCCGGGTCGTCGTTGGCCCGCGTGGCGGGGCGCGCACCGGCGTCCCGCCTTCGCGCGCGGACCACCACGAGGAGCGGCCATGACCGACCGGGACTTCCTGACGGCGAAGATCGAGCACGGCTTCGACCAGCTCGACGCGAACGGCAACGGTGTCCTCACCGAGGACGACCACGTCGAGATGGGCCGCCGCGTGGCGGCCTCCCTCGGCCACCCCGAGGAGTCCCCCGAGGCGGAGCGGATCGTCCTCGCCTACACCGGCATCTGGCGGGAGGTGCACCTGCCGTTCGTCCCGGCCGGCGCGCCGGGGATCGGGAAGGACCGGTTCGTCGCCTCGACCCGCACCCTCGCCGACGACCCCGGGGCCGCGCGGGCGACCCTGGGCCGGCTCGCCGAGACGTACCTGGCGATCGCGGACACCGACGGGGACGGCCGGATCAGCCCCGCGGAGTTCCTCGCCTTCCAGCGCGGCCACTTCCCCCGCTTCACCGAGGAGGAGGCGGCCGAGGCCTTCGGCCACCTCGACACCGACGGGGACGGCGCGCTGTCGCCCGAGGAGTTCACGAACGCGGTCGTCGAGTTCTGGTCCAGCCCGGACCCGGAGGCCCGGGGCAACTGGTGGATGGGGCGCCCGCCGGGCGCGCGGGACTGAGCGGGGCCGGTCCGGGGGCGGGGGGCCGGGCGGCGGTTCAGACCTCCACCAGCAGTTCTTCGAAGCCCCGGATCACGTACCCCTGCCTCCACACCGGTTCCGCCGCGAGCCGCAGCCCCGGCGCCTGCCGCAGCACCTCCGCGAAGAGGGCGTGCAGCTCCAGGCGGGCGAGCGGGGCGCCGAGGCAGTAGTGGACGCCCGCGCCGAAGGTGAGGTGCGGGTTGTCCGGCCGGGTGAGGTCGAGGTCGCCGGCGGTGGGGCCGAAGCGGGCCGGGTCGCGGTTGGCCGAGCCGAGCAGCAGGGCGACCTCCGTGCCGCGCGGCAGGGTGACGCCGCCGACCTCGATGTCGTCGAGGACCCAGCGCTCGAACATCTGGAGCGGGGTGTCGTACCGCAGAAGTTCTTCCACAGCTGTGGACAACTTTTCCGGATCGGGATCCGGCCGCACCCCGTGGCGCAGGAGCGTCCACCAGCCGTTGACGGCCGTGTTCACGGTCGCCTCGTGGCCCGCGTTCAGGAGCAGCACGCAGGTGGAGATCATCTCCTGTTCCGTCAGCTCCTCCACCCCGACCAGCGCCGAGATCAGATCCTCGCCCGGCTCCCGGCGCCGCCGCGCGATCAGTCCGCGCAGATAGTCCGAGAACTCGACCGAGGCCCGTACCGCCCGGCGGGCCGCCTCCTCGGAGGGGTTCAGCTCGAACATCCCGCAGATCGCCGCCGACCAGGGCCGCAGCCGCGCCCGCCCCTCGTCCTCCTCCGGGATCCCCAGCATCTCCGCGATCACCGCCACGGGCAGCGGCTCGGCGACGAGCGCCAGCAGATCGCCCCCGCCCCGCGCGACCAGCTCCCCCACCAGCCCGGCCGCCAGCCGTCGTACCGCCGGGGCCAGCCGCTCCACCCTCGCCGGGGTGAAGGCCCTGGACACCAGCCGCCGGACCCGGGTGTGGTCGGCGCCCTCCAGATCGAGCAGCCCGTGGTCGTTGAGGGTGTGGAACGGCTCGTACGCGGGGTCGGGCGCCGCCCGGCCGAACTCCTCGTGGGTGAAGCGGTGGGTGTACGTGCGGCCCAGGCGCCGGTCCCGCAGCAGCGCCGACACGTCCGCGTGGCGCGGGATCAGCCACTGCCGGGTGGGGGCGAACCAGTGCGCGCGGCCGGTGGCGCGCAGCTCGGCGTAGGCGGGGTACGGATCGGCGACGAACTCCGGCGCCCAGGGATCGAAAGCAGCGTCCATGGGCGGACGCTACCCACGGCGGCCCCCCGGTGCTCCCCGGCGCACGCGCCCCGGCACCCGGGCCCGGGTGCGGGTCCCCCGGCGCGCGGGCCCGGCCGGGGCTATCCCCCGACCCGTACCAGCCGCGCCTCGTACGCGAAGACCGCCGCCTGCGTCCGGTCGCGCAGGCCCAGCTTCACCAGGACCCGGCTCACATGCGTCTTGATCGTCGACTCGGCGACCACCAGATGGTCGGCGATCTCGGCGTTCGACAGGCCCTGGGCGATCAGCACCAGCACCTCCGTCTCCCGCTCGGTCAGCTCCCCGATCCGGGCCGACGCCGCCGGCCGGGTCTGGTTCTCGGGAGCCTTGGCGAACTCGGTGATCAGCCGCTTCGTGACCGTCGGCGCGAGCAGCGCCTCCCCCGCCGCGACCACCCGCACACCCTCCGCGAGCTGCCGGGCGGAGGCGTCCTTGAGGAGGAACCCGGACGCCCCGGCGCGCAGCGCCTGGTACACGTACTCGTCCAGGTCGAAGGTGGTGAGGACGAGGACCTTCGCGTCCGCGTCGGCGGCGACGATCTCCCGGGTGGCCTCGATGCCGTTCATCTCCGGCATCCGGATGTCCATGAGGACCACGTCCGGGCGGAGGGCGGCGACCTGGGCGACGGCCTCCCGCCCGTTCACCGCCTCCCCGACGACCTCGATGTCCGGCATCGCGCCGAGCAGGACCGAGAACCCCTCGCGGACCATGATCTGGTCGTCCACGATGAGCACCTTGACCGTCACTCCGGGGCCTCCTCACGGCTCACGGGGACGAAGGCCGTCACCTCGTAGCCGCCGTCGGCGGTCGGCTCGGCCGTCATCTCCCCGCCCAGCATCGTCACACGCTCCCGCATGCCGGTGATCCCGTGCCCCGCCCCCGGCGAGGGCTTCACGGTGCCGCGCGGCGGCCCGTTGACGATCCGCAGGCCCAGACCGCCCAGCACATGGCTCACCTCGACCTTCGCCACCGCGCCCGGCGCGTGCCGCAGCACGTTCGACAGGGCCTCCTGGACGATGCGGTACGCCGACAGCTCCACACCCTGCGGCAGCTCCCGCACCGCGCCCGTCACCGTCTTCTCCACCCCGAGGCCGGCCGCCCGCACGTTCTCCACCAGGGCGTCCAGGTCCGCGAGCGTGGGCTGCGGGGCGTCCGGCGCCTCGTAGTCCTCGGCCCGGACGACCCCGAGGATGCGGCGCAGCTCGGTGAGCGCGGCGACCGCGTTCTCCCGGATCGTGCGGAAGGCCTGCTCCAGCTCCGGCGGCGGGTTCTCCACCCGGTAGGGGGCGGCCTCCGCCTGGATGGCGACCACCGACATGTGGTGGGCGACGACGTCGTGGAGCTCCCGGGCGATGGTGGTGCGCTCCTCCAGGACGGTCCGCTTCGACCGCTCCTCCGCGGTGACGGTCCGCTCGGCGGTGACCTCCCGGCGCGCCTGGCGGCGGACCTGGACGACCGTGACGGCGAGGAGCGCGAGCGCGGAGGTGAACAGCAGCGGCAGGGTGTTGGAGCTCCTGCCCACCCCCAGCAGCATCTCCGCGCAGAGGGCGTACCCGGCGGTGACCACCCACATCCAGCCGGCGGTCCGGGGCCGGGTCCGGGCGGCGGTCACGGCCAGGACGACGACATGGGCCGCGAAGACGTTCGCCGCCCACGGCCAGCCGTCCGCGAAGCCGGAGAGGACCCCGAGGAAGGGGACGGAGGCGAGCGAGGCCCAGAAGGCGAGGACCGGCCGGATCAGGGTCATCAGGACGATCACCGGCGAGGCGAGGACGTACAGGGCCGACACGGGCCCCTGGGCGCCGTCGACCCGTTCGAGCCCGATGGTGAGGACGATCAGGGCGAGCGCGCCCACCACGGCGTGCGGGACGTACCCGGTGTACGGGCGTATCCGCCTCGGGACGAAGCGGAGGCCGCCGCCCCCGGTGTCCACGCGCGGCAGCGGCCGGTAGGCGAAGGCGTCGTCGAAGAGTTCCTGGCGCAGCCCGCCGACCGCGACCTGGGCCAGGCGGTACTCGGGGCTGCGGCTCGTGTCGGAGGTCCGTGTGTCGGTCACGCAGGCCACCGTACGGGGGCCGGCGAGGGCGGTCGTCCCGCTCGGTGCGGATCCTTCCGCCTCCCCCTTGAGGACTACCCGGCGGGGCGCTGTCCCCCGTGCGTGCCGGGCGGCGGGGGCCGGGCGGTCCCGTGTCCCCCGCGCCGGTGCCTCAGAAGGCGAGCTGGGCGATCTCCTCCGCGACGACGGCGCAGGCGTCCGCCGCCGGGTCGATCAGCGGGAAGTGGCCGACGTCCTCCAGGAGCGTGAGGCCGACCGTCTCACCCGCGCGGGCCGCCGCCTCGACGAAGGCGTCGGCGACGGCGTAGGGGACGTCACGGTCCTCCCGGCCCTGGACGACGGTGGTGGCGATGCCGGTCGGGAGCAGCGCCGCCGGGTCGGCGGACCCGGCCCGCTCCTCGTACGCCTTCTCGCCGCCGAGGAGTTGCGTCACCGCTCCCCCGCACACGCCCAGCTCCACCGCGCGCCCGAAGTGGGCGATCGGCGCGAGGGCCACCACCCCGCGCAGCGGCGGGGGTTCGGGCAGCCGCCAGGGCGAGCCGGGCGGGAGCACGTGCCGGGCGGCGGCCCACAGGGCGAGCTGGCCGCCCGCCGAATGTCCGGTGAGCACCATCCGGTGCGTGTCGGCCTGCGGCAGGTGGGCCGCGGCGAGGGCCGGTACGGCGTCCAGGGCGGCGGCCACGTCGTCGAAGGTCTCCGGCCAGCGGCCGGCCACCGGCGCCTCCCCGCCCTGCCGGGGGATCGGGGAGCCGCGCCGGTACTCGACGTTGGCCACGGCGAAACCGCGCCGGGCCAGGAAGTCCGCGAACGGGGTGACGTGCCGCCGGTCGTACGGCGCCCGCCAGGCCCCGCCGTGCAGGACCACGACGAGCGGGGCCCGCTCGCGCCCGTCCCGCGGGGCGTAGAAGTCGACGACCTGGTCCGGGTGCGCGCCGTACACGGCGGACGCGTCGGGGGCGACGGCCGGGTGCGAGAAGGCCGAGGCTTCTTCGGCGGCATCGCGCGCGGCGGGGTCCGGCATGCTGTTCCAACCTCCTGAGGACGGGGCCGAATTGGCCTGACCTGCGGGGACGGTACCAGGACGGGGCCCCGCGGATCAGGCGGTGATTCGGACCGTGTGCCCTCAGCCCGCCGGCTTCTCCACAACCTCCGCGAGGATCCGCGCCGCCCGCTCCGCGTCCGCGAAACCGACGTACAGCGGAGTGAAGCCGAAGCGCAGCACGTCGGGCCGCCGGAGGTCACCGACGACCCCGCGCCGGATCAGCTCCGCCATCACGGCGGGCGCGTCCGGACAGGCCAGCGCGACCTGGCTGCCGCGCTCGGCGTGCGCCTCCGGGGTCACCGGGGTGACCCGGTCCCCGGGCACGTACGCCCGCACGCACTCCAGGAAGAAGTCCGTCAGGGCGAGGGACTTGGCCCGTACGTCCTCGATCCGCACCCCGTCCCACACGTCCAGCGCCGACTCCAGGGCCAGCATGGACAGGATGTCGGGGGTGCCGACCCGGCCCCGCAGCGCGCCCTCTGCGGCCCGGTAGCCGGGGGTCATCGCGAACGGGTCGGCGTGCGAGTTCCAGCCGGGCAGCGGCGAGTCGAAGGCGGCCTGGTGGCGCTCGGCGACGTACAGGTACGCGGGCGAACCGGGGCCGCCGTTCAGGTACTTGTAGGTGCAGCCGACGGCCAGGTCGACCCCGTGCGCGTCGAGCCCCACGGGCAGGGCACCGGCGCTGTGGCACAGGTCCCAGACGGCGAGCGCGCCCGCCGCGTGGAGGGCGGCGGTGGTCCCTGGCAGGTCACGGAGCCGGCCGGTGCGGTAGTCGACGTGGTTGACCAGGGCGAGGGCCGTACGGTCGCCGGCGGCGCCCGCGATCTCCTGCGGGTCGACGGGCACGACGCGGTGCCCGGTCAGCCGGGCGGCGGACTCGGCGATGTACCCGTCCGTGGGAAAGGTCGTCGCGTCGACCAGGATCTCGTCCCGGCCCTCCCCGGCGAGCCGGGCACCGGCGACGACCGCCTTGAAGACGTTCACGCTGGTCGAGTCGCCGACGACGATCTGCCCGGCGGCGGCGCCGACGATCGGGGCGATCCGGTCGCCGATCCGCTCCGGGGCGGTCCACCAGCCGGACTCGTCCCAGGAGCGGATGCGCAGCTCGCCCCACTCGCGGGTGATGACCTCGGCCATGCGGGCGGGGACGTGCGCGGGGAGCGCGCCGAGCGAGTTGCCGTCCAGGTAGACGGTCTCCTCGTCGAGCGTGAACTTCTCGCGGTACGCGGCCAGTCCGTCGGCGGCGTCGAGCCGGGCGGCCTTCTCCTCGTACGTGTCAGACATGGCTGCGGGCCGTCCAGAGCTCGGGGAACACGTTCTTCTGCGCGCGCTTCTCCAGCCAGGCGACGCCCGCCGAACCGCCGGTGCCGGTCTTGGCGCCCATCGCGCGCCGGGTCGCCACCAGGTGGTCGTTGCGCCATCGCCAGACCAGTTCCGCGACGTCGCTGAGCGCCTCGCCGAGGCGGACCAGCTCGGCGTGGCCGTCGGGGTCGGCGTAGACCGTCGCCCAGACGGCCTCGACCTCCGCCGAGGGCTCGTAGCGCTGGGACAGGTCGCGGCCGAGGACGGCGGCGGGCACGGGCAGGCCGCGCCGGGCGAGGAAGCCGAGGACCTCGTCGTACAGACTCGGCTCGTGGAGGGCCTTCTCCAGCTCGGCGTGGACGCGCGGGGCGCCCCGGTGCGGCACCAGCATCGACGCGGACTTCTCGCCGAGCAGGAACTCCATGCGCCGGTACATCGCCGACTGGAAGCCGGAACCCTCGCCGAGGGCGCCCCGGTAGGAGTTGAACTGGGCCGGCGTGAGCTGGGAGAGCGGCCGCCAGGAGTGGTTGAGGGCCTCCAGCTCGCGCACGGACCGCTTCAGGGCGTCCGTCGCGACCGGCAGACGGTCCTCGCGCAGGGCGCGGCTCGCCGTCTCCCACTCGTGGACGATCACCGTGAACCACAGCTCCATGACCTGGGTGGTGACCAGGAAGACCATCTCGCCCGGGTCGTCCGAGCGCAGGTGCTGGAGGTGGGTGAGGACGTCGGCCTGGACGTAGTCCTCGTACGGCGTGGTGCCCGCGAAGTCGAGGTTCGGCGCGTCGGCGGCCGTACCGGCTCCGGAGGCATCGGGAGAACCTGGGAAGGTCGACATTTCTGTCTCCTCGATACGAACTACCGGGTAGCGGTCTGCTCCACCGTGCACGGTCCCTCCGCCCGCCACGGACACCGTGCGGCGCGGAGGGGGTCACGGGAGCCCCGGTCCCCTCGGGAGGCGTGCTGCTGCGCGCGCCGTCCCATGCGCATCATGACACGATCGGCCCCTCGATGGAGATCTCTTCTTCGTCACACGGACGAACGTTCGACCGAGGGTGCGGGTCGACCGAAAATCCCCCCGCCGGAACGGCAGGGGGATGTCGTCCGCGCGGGAGCGCGGGTCCGGCCGGGTCCGCGCGGCAGGGCGCGGGGTCCGGCCGAGGTCAGCCGAGGGTTTCGGCGGCGGTCTCCGAGGAGTCCCGCAGGAAGGTGGTGCAGCGCTCGTACTCGTCCTTCTCACCGATCGCCCCGGCGGCCCGGGCGAGGGCGTGCAGCGCCCGGAGGAAGCCCCGGTTCGGCTCGTGCTCCCACGGCACCGGGCCGTGGCCCTTCCAGCCGTTGCGGCGCAGCGCGTCCAGGCCCCGGTGGTAGCCGGTCCGGGCGTAGGCGTACGACTCGACGACCCGGCCCCCCTCGAAGGCGTCGTCGGCGAGTTGGGCCCAGGCGAGCGAGGAGGTCGGGTACTGCGCGGCGACCTCCGCCGGCGCCGTCCCGTTCGCGAGCAGCTCGCGCGGCGCGGGCTCGTCGGGCAGATGGGTGGGGGCGGGTCCCCCCAGCAGGTTCTCATGGATGGCCATGGCCCCAGTCTGCCTCAGCGCCGGCGGACGGCGGCCCGTCCCGGCCACCGGGACGATCGGGCCGCACCGGCGGACGGCCGCGTCACCCCCTCCGGTCCCCCGCGCCCGGATCCAGGGGTGGCGAGGTCACGCCGCAGTGGACGCGGCAGTCGGGGTGGCAGTCGGCGCGGAGGGCGGGGCGCATCGTCAGCCAGGCGAGGACGGCTCCGGCCACGAGGAGGCCCGCGCACATCGGCATCGCGCGGCGGAAGGTCGCGCCGAACTCGGCGGCCGAGCGGTACGCCTCCGGGCCCATCCCCGCCAGCAGCGGCAGCGCGGCCACCGCGAGGAGACCCGCCGCCCGGGCCGCCGCGTTGTTGATGCCGCTGGCCAGGCCCGCCCGCCCCACGTCGACGGAGGCCAGGACCGTCGACGTCAGCGGGGCGACCAGGGTCGTCATGCCGAGGCCGAGCACCACCATGGCCGGCAGCACGTCCCGTACGTACGAGGCATCCGCCCCGACCCGCAGCATCAGCAGCATCCCGGCGGCGCACAGCAGCGGCCCCACCGTCAACGGGATCCGGGGCCCGATCCGCTCCCCCAGCGCACCGGCCCGCGCGGACAGCAGCAGCATCAGCACGGTCGTCGGCAGCAGGGCCGTACCGGCGGCGAGCGCCGAGTAGCCGGAGACCACCTGGAGCTGGAGGGCGGCCAGGAAGAAGAACCCGCCGAAGGCCGCGTAGACGGCCAGCGTCACCCCGTTCACCGCCGAGAAGACACGGGAACGGAAGATCGACGGCGGCATCATCGCCCGCTCCCCGCGCCGCCGCTCCACCCCCACGAACCCCGCCCCGGCCGCGAACCCGGCCACCGCCGCCCACCACGCCTCCGCGATGAGCGCGTACGTGACCAGGCCGAGCGCCGCCGCGCCGAGGACCGCGCCCAGCACGTCGAACCGGCCGTGCGCGGTCTCGTCCCGCGACTCCGGGACGTACCGCAGCGCCACCGGCACGCACACGGCGGCGAGCGGCACGTTCAGCAGGAAGACCCACCGCCAGCCCGGCCCGTCCACCAGCCAGCCCCCGACGAACGGCCCGACCGCCGCGCCGACCCCGCCGAAGCCGGACCACAGCCCGACGGCCCGGGCCCGGTCGTCCTCGTGGAAACCGGCCTGGATCAGCGCGAGCGAGCCCGGCGTCAGCAGCGCCCCGCCGACCCCCTGGAGCGCGCGGGCCGCGATCAGCACCCCGGCGTTCGGGGCGAGCCCGCACAGCAGCGAGGCCAGCGCGAACCACACCACGCCGACGACGAAGACCCGCCGCCGCCCGTAGCGGTCGCCGAGCGCCCCGCCGAGCAGGATCAGCCCGGCGAGGGTCAGCATGTAGGCGTTGACGGTCCACTGGAGCGCGGCCAGATCGGCGCCCAGGTCGGCGCCGATGTGCGGCAGGGCGACGTTGACGACCGTGGAGTCGAGCAGCGCCATCCCGGAACCCAGGACCGTCGTGAAGACGATCCACCGCCCCGTTCCGGAGCTCAGCCGGATGTCCATGCCTGCATGGTCCCGCGAACGGCGGCCCGCTGCCTCCCCGCGCGGCCTCCACCGCCGTCCCGTCCCCGTGCGGTGGCCCGCCGGTCAGGCCGTGGCGAGCCGGCGCGCGGCCCGGACCAGGGCCTCCACGCCCCGCTCCGCCTTCTTCCGGGGACAGCCGACGTTCAGGCGCACGCAGCCCGGCGCCCCGTACACCCCGCCGGGCATGATCGCGACCCCCTCCCGGTGCACCAGCTCCTCCTGGAGCCGGTCCTCCGCCACGCCCAGCGGCCGCAGGTCGATCCAGGCCAGGTACCCGGCCCGCGGCGGCGTCCACGCCACCCCGGGCAGCCCGTCCGCGAGCCGCTCCGCGACCATCGCCATCGTGCCCGCCACGTACGCCCGCAGCGCGTCCAGCCAGTCCGCGCCGTGGCGGTAGGCGGCGACGTGCGCGGTCAGGGAAAGCACGGCCGGCGAGGCGAGGCCCTCCCCGGTCTCCATGCGCCGTACGAAGCCCTCCCGTTCCTCCGGGTCGCCGATGAGCCCGTAGGAGCCGGAGAGCGCCGGGAAGTTGAAGGTTTTCGTGCCCGAGGTGACCAGGGCCCAGCGGCGGCCCGGCCCCGGCTGCGCGATCCGGGTCCAGGGGATGTGGCGGTGGCCCTCGGCGGTCAGGTCGGCGTGGATCTCGTCACTGACGACGGCGGCGCCGTGCCGCTCGGCCAGCCGGGCGAAGCCGGTGAGCTCCTCCTCCGTCCACACCCGGCCGGTGGGGTTGTGCGGGGAGCAGAGCAGCAGCATCCGGCTGTCCGGCCGGGCCAGTTCCCGCTCCAGCGCCTCCGGGTCGTCCAGCGGGACACCGCGCAGTTCGCGCCCGAGGCCGGTGACGACCCTCCGGAAGCCGTCGTACGTGGGGGTGTGCACCACCACCCCGTCCCCCGGCTCCGTCCACATGCGCAGCAGCTGCGCGATCTGGCTGAGCACGGAGGGGGCGTACACCAGCGCCCCGGTGTCGATCGCCGTGCCGTGCCGGCGCGCGTACCAGTCGCGTATCGCCTCCCGGAACTCCCCGAGGCGCCAGTCGGTGTACCCGAAGACGCCGTGGTCGACGCGTTCGCGCAGGGCGGCGAGGACCTCCGGCGGGGAGGCGAAGTCCATGTCGGAGACGGTGAAGGGAAGCAGGCCGGGGACGCCGAAGCGGTCGGCCGCGCCGTCCCACTGGACGGAGCTGGTGCCGTGCCGGTCGATCTCGCGGTCGAAGTCGTACATCGGTGGGCCCTTCCGGTGGGGACGGGGATGCGCGAGGGCCCGGCACCACGGGGGTGCCGGGCCCGGCGTTCGCGGCGAAGCCGGGGTCCCGGCCGCGCGTACGGCGCGTTACTTCAGCTTCTTGCCGGCGGAGCGCAGCGCGACACAGGCCTCGGCGACCCGGGCGGCCATGCCGGCCTCGGCCAGCTTGCCCCAGGTGCGCGGGTCGTAGGTGGACTTCTTGCCGACCTCGCCGTCGACCTTCAGGACACCGTCGTAGTTCTTGAACATGTGGTCCGCCACCGGACGCGTGAAGGCGTACTGGGTGTCGGTGTCGAGGTTCATCTTCACCACGCCGTTCTCGATGGCGGTGGCGATCTCCTCGGCGGTCGAGCCGGAGCCGCCGTGGAAGACGAAGTCGAACGGGGAGGCCTTGCCGAACTTCTCCGAGACGCCCGCCTGGAGGTCCTTCAGCAGCTCGGGGCGGAGCACGACGTTGCCCGGCTTGTAGACGCCGTGCACGTTGCCGAAGGAGGCGGCGAGCAGGTAGCGGCCCTTCTCGCCCAGGCCCAGCGCCTCGGCGGTGCGGATCGCGTCGTCGACCGAGGTGTAGAGCTCGTCGTTGATCTCGTGGCTGACGCCGTCCTCCTCGCCACCGGTCGGGGTGATCTCGACCTCAAGAATGATCTTGGCGGCGGCCGCCTTCGCGAGCAGCTCCTGGCCGATGGCCAGGTTGTCCGCGAGGGTCTCGGCCGAACCGTCCCACATGTGGGACTGGAACAGCGGGTTCTCGCCCCGGGCGACGCGCTCGGCGGAGACCTCGATCAGCGGACGGACGTAACCGTCCAGCTTGTCCTTCGGGCAGTGGTCGGTGTGCAGGGCGACCGTGATGTCGTACTTCGCGGCGACGATGTGCGCGAACTCGGCCAGGGCGACGGCGCCCGTGACCATGTCCTTCTTGTGCTGGCCGCCCAGGAACTCGGCACCGCCGGTCGAGATCTGGATGATGCCGTCGCTCTCGGCCTCCGCGAAGCCGCGGAGCGCCGCGTGAAGGGTCTGGGACGAGGTCACGTTGATGGCCGGGTAGGCGAACTTGCCTGCCTTCGCCCGGTCGAGCATCTCGTTGTAGACCTCGGGGGTTGCGATGGGCATTCGTCCGCTCCTTGTGATGTGCGGGTATGGGCGTTGCTTGTCCCTGACCTAGGGGCGACGTCATCGTCGCGCCCATCTTTCCAGACTCTTCTCCGGGCTCCCACGGGCACCGCACACGAAGGGGCGGGGTGTTTCACGTGAAACACCCCGCCCCCTCACAACGTCGCAGGTCAGAGCGGAGGGGCCGGTACCGGTCCCCCACGTCACGACTTCGCGGCGGTTACGCCAGGCCGAGCTCGTCCAGCGCGTAGGCGTAGAGGTACGGCACCCCGGCCGTCCCGCTGATCTTCTCGCCAGCGCCGGTGGCCCGGTCCACGATCGTCGCCACGGCGACGACCTCGGCGCCCGCGGCCCGCGCCGCCTCGACGGCGGTCAGCGGCGAACCGCCGGTGGTGGAGGTGTCCTCCACGATCAGGACGCGGCGGCCCTTGATGTCCGGGCCCTCGACCTGGCGCTGCATGCCGTGCGCCTTGGCGGCCTTGCGGACCACGAAGGCGTCCAGGCGCTCCCCGCGCGCGGCGGAGGCGTGCAGCATCGCGGTCGCGACCGGGTCGGCGCCCAGCGTGAGGCCGCCGACCGCGTCGAACTCCAGGTCCTCGGTCAGTTCGAGCATGACCTGACCGACCAGCGGCGACGCGGCACCGTCCAGGGTGATCCGGCGAAGGTCGACGTAGTAATCGGCTTCCAGACCCGAGGAGAGGGTCACCTTGCCGTGCACCACGGCCTTGTCCTTGATCTGCTGGAGCAGCTCAGCGCGTACGTCAGTCATGGTCAGCAGCTTAAGGGCGCCACCGCCTCCGCACGCTCCCGGCCTCACCGGGCCCGGATCACGGGCGGCGCCAGCTCCACACGCTCTCGACCTCCAGGGGGTCGATCGGGGTGACCAGGCGCGGGTGGGTGTTGAGACCGTTCGGCGGGCCGGACTGCGGCTCGACGCAGACCGCCTCCGCCTGCTCGTCGTAGATCACCACCCACTCGGACCTGCTGGTGACCTTCAGCTCCAGCTCCCCCGGCCAGGTGAGGGTGACGTCCACGCCGCCCGGCATGCCGAAGCAGTCGTCCCAGGGGCCCGGGAGGGGGTCGATCCGCCGGCCGGTGGGGATGTGGTCCTCGCCGCGCTCCTCCTGCCAGGCGGGCGCGAAGTCGACGCGGACGTCCTGACCGCCGTGGCCGAGGTTCCGCAGGAACCACGGGTGCCAGCCGGCCTGCGCCGGGAAGGAGTCGGCGTAGGTCTCGACGCCGAACCGGAGGGTGAGCGCGTCCTCGGCCAGCTCGAAGACCTGGGTGACCAGGCCCTTGTACGGCCAGGGGTCACCGAGCTCACAGGTGAGGACGGCCTCGGTCGCGGAGCTCCGGGCCGTCTTCCAGGCCAGGTTCCGTACGGTGCCGTGGATCGCGTGCGGGGCGGCGTTGACCGGCAGCCGGTGCTCGGTGGCCCCGTCGCGGAAGCGGCCGAGCGCGGTCCGCCCGCACCAGGGCACCATCGGGAAGCTGCCGTACCGCTCGCCCTGGCGCAGCACCTCGGTGCCGCCGATCCGCAGGCTCTCGATCCGGCAGCCGTTCTCGGGGTTGATGGTCAACTCGGCGTCGCCCGCCGACAGTCGCGTCTGCATGCTCACGCCCCGACCCTAGCCTCCGTGGACCGATTCAACGACGGCGGCGCAGCGCCCGTCCCACGACGACGGCCGAGGCGAGCGCGAGCGCGGCGGCGGGGGCGATCCAGCGCAGGGTGGCGGCGGCGTTCGTCGACTCGGGGGCGGGCACGGGGGCGTACCGGCCGCGCGGCGGCGCGTGGTCGACCTCCTCCGCGCTCCGGCCGATCATCGTCCGCCGGGCGTGCGCGGCCTCGGCGGCGGGCTGGGGGGCGGGGAACTCGGCCGGGGTGTCGGGGACATCGACGACGTCCGGTACGTCGGGGAGGCCGGGGAAGTCCTCGTCGAGCAGCGGGTCGAGCGCGGGGGGCGGGACGGGGGTGTCGAAGACGGAGGGCCGCCCCGGCTCCTCGATCCCGTCGTCCACACCGTCGTCGTCGCTGTCGGCCTCCGGGCGCGGCTCCCGGGCGGTGCCGGCCCGGTCCTCCGCCACCTCCGGCCCCGCCCCTTCTCCCGCTTCCGCTTCCGCTTCCGCTTCCGCTTCCGGCGGCGTGTCGTCCGCCAGGGCGGTGAGGGACTCCACGAACCGGTCGAGGATGCGCGCGCCCGCCGTGGCCCGCGCCTGCTCCGTGGCCTCGGCCAGCCGGCCGGTCGCCTCCAGGGCACCGGTGAAACCGAGGCCGGTGCCCTCGGCCAGCGGGGTGAGGACGACGGTGAGCGAGATCTCGGCCGTCCCCTGGCCGCGCACCTCCGTGCCGCGGCCCTCGTACGTGAGGGCGCCGTCCCGTTCGACGATGCGCACGGAGCCCCGGTACGTGATGGTGTGGCCACCCACGCGGACCTTGAGCCGGCCCGACAGCGGGTCCGCCTCCGCGTCGGCGTCCCGCTGGAGTCCGGGCACGCAGCGCGCCACCCGCGCGGGATCCGCGAGCGTCGCGCGCAGGGCTTCGGCCGGGACCGGGACGAACACCTCATGCTCCATGGGAGCCGAGCCTACTCAGAGCGGGGCGCGGCGTCGCCTGTCGGCGCCGGGCGGCGCCGTGCGGTTCGCGTTCAGCCGCCGTACCGGGGGTGCACCAGGGTCGACGGCGGCAGCCCGGTCCACCGGGTCCGCTCGGCCCGGTGCGCCGCCGCCACGAGGGTGCCGGGCCCCAGGGAACGGAGCCGGGGCGCGCCGGGGGCGAGCCCGAGGACGGGCGGGCGCGGTCCGGGGACGGCCAGGACGAACCCCCAGTCCCCCGGGCCGCGCCCGGTCCCGCTGGTCCGGTCGGCGCGGTCGGGCCCGGCGGCGAAACCCGGCCTGCGGCCCCCGGCGCTGTACGGACGGGTGGCGTACCCGGCGGCACGCAGGG
Organism: Streptomyces sp. NPDC126503; assembly: GCF_040302405.1. Lineage (NCBI taxonomy): Bacteria > Bacillati > Actinomycetota > Actinomycetes > Kitasatosporales > Streptomycetaceae > Streptomyces > Streptomyces sp. NPDC126503. The sequence continues at coordinate 276,481 of NZ_JBEORS010000002.1, read as the reverse complement.
TGGCGTCCACGGTCCAGTAGGCGCGGGGCCGGTCGGTGACCGAACCGGCGTGGACGACGAGCCGCCCGGCGGGCGCGAGGGACCGGGCCGCGAGTCCGTAGAACTCCTGCGCGTACAGCTTGGTGCTGGGGGTGATGCCGGGGTCGGGGAGGTCGGAGATCAGCACGTCGTACCGCTCCCGCACGCGGTCGGCGGCCTGTCGCAGCCAGTGGAAGGCGTCCTCGTGGACCACCCGTACCCGCGGGTCCCGGTAGGCGTGCCCGTTGAGGCGGGCGAGGGCCGGATCGGTGCGGGCGAGCCGTACGACGCCGGGGTCGAGCTCCACGACGGTCACGGACCGGACCCCGGGGTAGCGCAGCACCTCGCGGGCGGCGAGCCCGTCCCCGCCGCCGACGATCAGGACGCGGGCGTGCGGCCCGTTCATCACCGGGTGGACCAGGGCCTCGTGGTACCGGTACTCGTCGCGGCCGGAGACCCGCAGCCGGCCGTCGAGGAAGAGGTCGGGCGGTTCCCCCGCGGCCCCGGTCAGCACGACCTCCTGCAGGTCGGTGTGGACGGCGACCCGCACCGCGTCCCCGTACACCGCCCGGCGCGCGGCCTCCTCGAAGTCGCCGACCAGCGCGGTGGCGGTGGCGAGGACGGCGAGGACGGCGAGGTTGACGGTGAGCAGCAGGGCGCGGGAGCGGGCGGTCAGTTCGCGCCGGAAGAACCACAGGACGAGGCCGCCGCCCGCGACCACGTTGACCGCGCCCGTGACGAGCGCGCCGCTCAGCTGCCCGAGCCAGGGCAGCAGGAGGAAGGGGAAGGCGAGTCCGCCGACGAGGGCGCCCACGTAGTCGGCGGCGAACAGGTCGGCGACGGTCCCCGCCGCGTCGTCCGGCTCCCCCGACGCGCGCCCGCCCGCCGGGCGCCCCGCGCGCCGGGCGGCCGGTCCGGCCGCCCGGCCGGCATCCCGCTGCAGGAGCGACATGAGCAGCGGGATCTCGGCGCCGATGAGCACCCCGATGGCGAGCGAGAACGCGACCAGCACGTAGCGTGACTCGCCGAGCCAGGCGAAGGCCGCGTACAGCGCCATGGCCGAGCAGCCGCCGACGAGCGCGAGCCCGCCCTCGACCAGGCCGAAGCCGACGGCGGCACGGCAGCGCAGCCGCTTGGCGAGGAGCGAGCCCACTCCCATCGCGAAGACCATCACGGAGAGCACGACGGAGGCCTGGGTGACCGAGTCGCCGATCAAGTACGAGGCCAGGGCCACGAGTTCGAGCTCGTAGACCAGCCCGCAGGCGGCGCAGACGAACACCACGGCCAGGACCGGGTACCGCACCGTGTCGCGCGGCGGCACGGGCGGCCGCCGCCGCACCCTCGTGCGTGGCATGGTCACGGTCGGCTCGATCATGGCCGTAACGCTACGTCACACCCCGCGCACCCCTTGTCACCCACACGAGTGCACCTGGAGCGCCGGGAGGGCGCATCAGAGTGTCGCGGGCATACGTGCGCCGAGACGGGTCCTGGTGACCACCAGCTGTCCTTCCTGCGGGTAGGCGTGCCAGGTCCGCCAGCGCACCTGGCCCTCGTGGCGCTGCGCCAGCATCGCCGTGAAGGCGTGCGGGGAGCCGGGGAACGTCCCCGCGAGGCCGTGGGGATGGTCGGCCACCAGGGCGAGCAACTCCTGGGCGCGGCCCGCGAAGGAGCCGTGCGAGAGCGTCTCGACGCGGGCGGCGAATTCGTAGTCCCATTCGCCGACGCGCTTGGAGACGCCGAGCGGAAGGGGGGTGCTGCTGCCCGGCATACAGGCGACGGTTTCCGAACACGTCCGCCCCTCCTCCTCCAGGAGAACCTGATGGGAGGCGCCGAGCAGTCTCAACTGGAGCTTGGCGCCGGAGAGTTCGAGGTCGAGCACGGCGAGGGCGGGCAGCGGCTCCCGCCCGAGCGCCCAGGCCAGATCGGCCGCGCGCGTATCGGTGTACGAGGTCTTCAGGGTCGTGAGCATGGGTCGGCTCCGCAAACACGGTTTGACGGGTGGGCCGGGGGCGCCCCGGAGAAGGGTTCAACGGGAGTGGGGGATCGCCGGCTCGGGTCCACACACGGTCCGAGGGCTGTCTCTGTCAGGAGCGAGAGAACCACGGACGCCGAGCGACTCGCAGCGTTTTTACCCAACTTGCTGTGTTTTCCAACCCCTTCGGGGACACCACAGTTCAATTGTTCAATCGGAATCGATCGTCTCCGACCAGTCCTGAGCTTCCGGCCGATCACTCGTCTCCGGTGTCTCAGTCGCCTCCACCCCCTCCTCCGCACCCGCCGCCACCGCCGCAGCCCCAGGAGCTGCCGCCGCCGCAACCGCCGCCCCCGCCGCCGTCGCCCCAGCCGCGGCGCTTGCGCCTCGGGCCGGAGAACCGGTGACGGACGGTGGAGACCACGCCGACGAGGATGATCAGACCGAAGATCGCGACAAGACCGCCCATGGGAACCACACACCTTTCAGCTGCACGAGGAGGACGAGCTGGAGCACGAGGACGAGCACGAGGAGGAGCAGGACGAGGAGGAGGAACACGACGAGGCGGCCGGGTCCCCGGACCCGCACGAGGACGACGAGGACGCCGCCGAGGACGTGGAGGAGGACGCCGCGCCGGAGGCACCGGCCGGGCCCGCCCACCAGCTGTCCGCGCCGCGCGCGTCACCGGTGGTGCGCAGCCCCCGGGCCACGACCCCCACGACGGCCCCCAGCACCAGCGCGATGCCGAGGACGAAGAGTGCGATGTTCATGCCAGGGCGATCCCCTCACGGAGCCCGCGCCAAAGCGCACTTGAGCAAGTCCAGAGCTTCCCCCCAGGATGACGGTCATGACACGACCGCCGCTCAACCGCCGCCTCGCCGAGTTCGGCACGACGATCTTCGCCGAGATGTCCGCGCTCGCCGCCCGGACCGGTTCGATCAACCTCGGTCAGGGCTTCCCCGACACCGACGGCCCGGAGGAGATCCGGGAGGCCGCGGTCCGCGCGCTGCGGGAGGGCCACGGGAACCAGTACCCGCCCGGCCCCGGCGTCCCCGAACTGCGCACCGCCGTCGCCGACCACCAGCGCGAGCGGTACGGCCTGGTGTACGACCCCGACACGGAGGTCCTGGTCACGGCCGGCGCGACCGAGGCCATCGCCGCGGCGCTCCTCGCGCTGGTCGAGCCGGGGGACGAGGTCGTCGCCCTGGAGCCGTACTACGACTCGTACGCGGCCTGCGTCGCCATGGCCGGCGGCACCCGCGTCCCCGTCACCCTCCGGCCGCACGAGGGCACCTACGTCTTCGACCTGGACGAACTCCGGGCCGCCGTCACCGACCGCACCCGGCTGATCCTCCTCAACACCCCGCACAACCCCACCGGCACCGTCCTCACCCGGGCCGAGCTGACGGCGATCGCCGAGCTGGCCGTCGAGCGGGACCTGCTCGTCGTGACCGACGAGGTCTACGAGCACCTGGTCTTCGACGGGGCCGAGCACGTGCCGATCGCGAGCCTGCCCGGCATGCGGGAGCGGACCGTCACCATCGGCTCCGCCGGCAAGACGTTCTCGTTCACCGGCTGGAAGGTCGGCTGGATCACCGCGAGCCCCGGGCTGACCGCCGCCGTCCGCTCCGCGAAGCAGTTCCTCACGTACGTGTCCTCCGGACCGTTCCAGTACGCGGTCGCCGAGGCCCTGCGTCTTCCCGCCGCCTACTTCGACGGCCTCCGCGCGGACCTGAGCGCCAAGCGGGACCTGCTGTGCGAGGGGCTCGCCCAGGCCGGCTTCGAGGTCTACCGCCCGGCCGGCACCTACTTCGTCACCACCGACATCCGCCCCCTCGGCGCCACCGACGGCTTCGCCTTCTGCCGCTCCCTCCCCGACCGGGCGGGCGTCGTCGCCATCCCCAACGCCGTCTTCTACGACCACCGCGACCAGGGCGCCCCCTTCGTCCGCTTCGCCTTCTGCAAGCGCACCGAGGTCCTGGAGGAGGCCGTCACGCGCCTCAAGCGCCTCGCCTGAGCCACTTGGCGCACACACCGGAGCCCGGCCCCCTCGTGGGGACCGGGCTCCGCCGCGTGTGGGGCTCGGGGACTACTGGTCGCCCTCGGCCTTGTCCTCCGGGGAGGCGAGGCCGAACTGCTCCACGATCCACTTGTCGAACTCGATCGAGGCGCGGACCCAGCTGACCGTGGAGGACACGAAGTGCTCCAGGGCGACGCCCGTGCCGATCAGCATCTGGGCCTCACCGATGAGGCGGAGGGTGGCGGAGCCGTCCTCGTCCTCGTGGAGGTGCGTGTAGACCTTGGGCCACAGGGTGCGGCGGTTCCAGTCGTCGATCGCGTCCAGGATCTTGGCGCGGTCGTCGGCCGAGTGCGGACGGTCGTAGAACGTGCGCACCGAGAAGACCTGCTGCTCGTCCTCTCCGCGGAACATGAAGTACGTGCGGAATTCCTCCCACGGCGCCGCGAGGTCACCCTCGTCGTCGACGACGTACTTCAGCTCCATCTGGTCGAGGAGCTGCTTGACCAGGTCCTGGTCGGGGACGACGGGGCCCGCCGGTCCTGCGGCCTGAGGCTGGGGCTGGCCCCCGAAATTCGGAATCGAGGACGGGTCGATGCTCACCGTGTATTTCCCTTCGTACGGATGCCCGCCATCCTCCCCCATGCCGGGCGGTAGGTGGCAAGCCCCGCCACGCGACATCCGCGGAGATCCGCTCCCGGCTGACACGATCTCGCCCCCGTGAGGGCGCCCGGGCCCCCCGCGAAGGGCCCGGGCGGGGGGCTCAGGCCGTGGCCGGACCGACGATCAGGCCGTCCTCGAAGCGGTCGACCCGGACGGTGTCGCCGTCGCGGACCTCGCCCGCCAGGATCTCCCTGGCGAGCCGGTCGCCGATCGCCGTCTGGATCAGCCGGCGCAGCGGCCGGGCACCGTACGCCGGGTCGTTGCCCTCGTCGGCCAGCCACTCCAGGGCCGCCGGGGTGACGTCCAGGGTGAGCCGGCGCTCGGCCAGCCGCTTGGCGAGGCGGCCGATCTGGAGCTGCGCGATCCGGCCCAGCTCGGTCTTGTCCAGCGCGGAGAAGACCACCAGGTCGTCCAGCCGGTTGAGGAACTCCGGCTTGAAGCTCGCCCGCACGACCTCCAGGACCTGCTCCTTCTTCTCCTCGGCGGAGGACAGGGGGTCCACGAGGTACTGGCTGCCCAGGTTCGAGGTGAGGATCAGGATCGTGTTGCGGAAGTCCACGGTCCGGCCCTGCCCGTCGGTGAGACGGCCGTCGTCCAGGACCTGGAGCAGGATGTCGAAGACCTCCGGGTGCGCCTTCTCCACCTCGTCCAGGAGCACCACGCTGTACGGGCGCCGCCGCACCGCCTCCGTGAGCTGACCGCCCTCCTCGTAGCCGACGTAGCCGGGGGGCGCGCCGACCAGCCGGGCGACCGAGTGCTTCTCGGAGTACTCCGACATGTCGATGCGGACCATGGCCCGCTCGTCGTCGAACAGGAAGTCCGCGAGCGCCTTCGCCAGCTCCGTCTTGCCGACGCCGGTCGGGCCGAGGAACAGGAAGGAGCCCGTCGGCCGGTCGGGATCCGCGATGCCCGCGCGGGTGCGGCGCACGGCGTCGGAGACGGCCCGTACGGCCTCGGTCTGGCCGATCAGCCGCCTGCCGAGCTCGTCCTCCATCCGCAGCAGCTTCTGCGTCTCGCCCTCCAGGAGGCGGCCGGCGGGGATGCCCGTCCAGGCGCCGACCACGTCCGCGATGTCGTCCGGGCCGACCTCCTCCTTGACCATGGTGTCCTTCGACGCCTCCTGCTGGGCCTCGGCCTCGCTGGCCTCCTCCAGCTCCCGCTCCAGGGCGGGGATCTCGCCGTACAGCAGCTTGGACGCGGTGTCGAAGTCCCCGTCGCGCTGGGCGCGCTCGGCGCGGCCCCGGGCCTCGTCCAGCCGCTCCTTCAGCTCACCGACCCGGTTGAGGGACTGCTTCTCCTTCTCCCAGCGGGCGGTCAGGCCGCGCAGCTCCTCCTCGCGGTCGGCGAGGTCGCGGCGCAGCTTCTCCAGGCGCTGCTTGCTGCCCTCGTCCGTCTCGTTCTTCAGGGCCAGCTCCTCCATGCGGAGCCGGTCGACCGAGCGCTGCAGCTCGTCGATCTCGACGGGCGAGGAGTCGATCTCCATGCGGAGCCGGGAGGCGGCCTCGTCCACCAGGTCGATGGCCTTGTCCGGCAGGAAGCGGGAGGTGATGTACCGGTCGGAGAGGGTCGCGGCGGCCACCAGGGCGGAGTCGTTGATCTGCACCTTGTGGTGGGCCTCGTACCGGCCCTTGAGACCGCGGAGGATCGCGATCGTGTCCTCGACGGAGGGCTCGGCCACCAGGACCTGCTGGAAGCGGCGCTCCAGGGCGGGGTCCTTCTCGATCCGCTCGCGGTACTCGTCGAGCGTGGTCGCGCCCACCATGCGCAGCTCGCCGCGGGCCAGCATCGGCTTCAGCATGTTGCCGGCGTCCATGGCGGAGTCGCCGCCGGCGCCCGCGCCGACGACCGTGTGCAGCTCGTCGATGAAGGTGATGATCTGGCCGTCGCTCTCCTTGATCTCGGAGAGGACGGTCTTCAGCCGTTCCTCGAACTCGCCGCGGTACTTGGCGCCCGCGACCATCGCGCCGAGGTCGAGGGAGACCAGCCGCTTGTTCTTCAGCGACTCGGGCACGTCGCCCTTGACGATGCGCTGGGCGAGGCCCTCGACGACGGCGGTCTTGCCGACGCCGGGCTCGCCGATGAGGACGGGGTTGTTCTTGGTGCGGCGGGACAGCACCTGCACGACCCGCCGGATCTCGTGGTCGCGGCCGATGACCGGGTCGAGCCGGCCCTCGCGCGCGGCGGCCGTGAAGTCCGTACCGAACTTCTCCAGCGCCTTGTACTGCCCCTCCGGGTCGGGAGTGGTCACCCGGCGTCCTCCCCTGGTCTTCTCGAACGCGTCGAGCAGCTTGGACGCGCTCGCGCCCTGCCGGTCGAGGATCTCACCCGCCGGCCCGCCCTTCGCGGCGATGCCGATGAGCAGGTGCTCCGTCGACAGGTAGTCGTCGCCGAGCTCCTTGGCCCGGCGGTCGGCGTCGGCGATGACGGCCAGGAAGTCCCGGTTGGGCTGCGGAGGCGCGACCGTGGACCCGGTGACGCTGGGCTGGGCGGCGAGGAGCCGCTCGGCGCCCGCGCGGACGGCGGCCTGGTCGGCCTCGACGGCGGCCAGCAGGTCGGTGATGTTCTCGTTGTCCTGACCGGCCAGCAGGGCGAGCAGGAGATGGGCCGGGGTGAGATCCGGGTGTCCGCCGGACACGGCGCGGCTCGTGGCCGCGTTGATCGCGTCGCGGCTCCTGTTGGTCAGTTCGGCGTCCACGGTGCGGTGCTCCTCCTCGACGTCGTGGGTCCTTCGGGATGTCCCTCTTCTCTGACCCTTCCAACGTACACAAAGTTGAGTCTATTCCGCTCAAGGTGTCGGCGGGAGCCCCGCGGCGGGTAGTTTCCGGGGCATGGCCACCGACCCGCGCAACCCCAGCGACTCGTATCTCGCCTTCTGGCGCGAATACCACATGTGCACGCTCACCACACCCCGCCCGGACGGCACCCCGCACGTGGTCGCGGTCGGCGTCACCTACGACCCCGAGGGCGGCGAGAAGGGCATCGCGCGGGTCATCACCAACAAGAACAGCCGGAAGGTGGCGAACATCCTGGCGGCCGGCGCGGAGGGCGCGCGCGTGGCGGTCTGCCAGGTCGACAAGGGGCGCTGGGCCACCCTGGAGGGCGTCGCGCGCATCCGTACGGACGCGGAGACGGTCGCGGACGCGGTCGCCCGCTACGCCGAGCGCTACGGGCGCACGCCCAGCCCGAACCCGGACCGGGTCGTCATCGAGATCGCCCTCACCCGGGCGATGGGCCGCGCCTGACGCACGCGGAGCCCGGCGCGCGGTGCGCGGGCGCCCGGGGGTCGTGGACGCAGCACAGCGGCGCCATCGCGTTTCAGGTCCGCGATGGCGCCGCTGTGTGGGGGAAGTACCTGAGCGACTTGTAACGACGGGGGAATCGCTCAGGCACTGCGGGGGGTGGCGGTGATGGTCTCTGCCTCGATCAGCTGGTGGTCCCGCTGGTCGAGATTGACGAAGATCATGCCGTACCGGATGGCACAGCGGATGGGCTGCGGGGCGCCGCGGGGACGGCGGAGGCAGCGGTAGGCGCGAATCTCCTCGTCGTCCTCGCGCCTCACGAGGATCGGCTCACCGAAGAGGGTGACCATCAACGACTCGCCACGGTGCGGCACCGCGGTGACGAGATCGATGAAGTGCCACCCCGAGCGGTAGGCGCTCGCCATCTCGCGCCGGAACCTGGGGTCGTCGGGAACGTTCATGAGCCCGCTTAGCTCCAGCCGGGGTCGTCGAGCTCGGCCGGCGCGACGTGCCAGCCCGGGTCGCCGAGTGCGGTCGTCACGTCGGCGGGTGCGAGGTGCCAGCCCGGGTCGGCGGCCGTCACGCCCGCCGGCTCCGAGTGCCAGCCGGGGTCCTGCACTCCCCCGGCCACGCCCACTGCGGCAGCCGCGATGAAGGCGACTCCGGCCACTGCGCTTATGAGCTTCTTCATCATCACCGAACAACCTCACTTGAAGACAACGTCTCTCACAACGTCTCTTTCCGACCCCCGCGAGACAAGACGATGACTTACTCTCTGCGCCTGCACCACCAAACCCAGGCATCATGTTCCTGAGATGCAGGAGCCTGGGGGTGTACATATGCGGAAACAAGCGGACGAAACCGGTCACCCTCATTCGCACGCGGAGCTCTGCGAGGCAGGCACCGAGCTGTACGCGTCCGCCCTGCGGACCGGGCGAATACCCCGGTCAGACGCGGTCGCGGCGCCCTGCCTGCTCGACCTCTCCCTGCTCCACCCCGACCCGGACGACGCCCAGTGGCTCCGGCCGGTTCCGCCCTCCGCCGCGCTGGCCCAGCTTCTGCAGCCCATCGAACGCGAGATCCTCGAACGCCGCCGGCTCACGGTCGCCCTCTCCGACGCGTTCGAGCCGTTCATGGCCATCAGCGCCCTCGACTCCGCCAACACCCATGCCATCACGGTGCTCGAAGGCATCGACCGGATCAACACCACCCTCGACCGGGTCGTCGCCAACTGCCGCAAGGAACTCCTCACCGTCCAGCCCGGTGGCGGCCGTCCCGCCCACGCCCTGAGCGAGGCCCTCCAGCGGGTCTCCCCGCTCCTCGGCCGCGGCATCGACATGCGCACGCTCTACCAGCACACCGCGCGCCACACCGAACTCACCCTGGCCTACCTGGAACACGTCGGCCCCGAGGTCCAGGTCCGCACGCTGGAACAGATCATCGACCGGCTCATCATCGTGGACCGCGAGGTGGCCTTCATCCCGGCCCGCAGCGACCGCCAGGTCGCCCTGGAACTCCGCCACCCCGGCCTGGTCGCCTACCTCGGCGGCGTCTTCGACCAGTTCTGGCAGCTGGCCGTGCCGATCCGCGAGGAGATCCCCTACGACATCAAGACCGACGACATCAGCGGCGTGCAGCGCTCCATCGCCCGCCTCCTCGTCGAAGGCCACGTCGACGAGGCCATCGCCCGCCGGCTCGGCATGAACGTCCGCACCTGCCGCGCCCACATCGCGAAACTCGCCGCCGCCCTCGGCAGCGGCAGCCGCGCCCAGCTCGGCTACCTCATCGCCCGCTCCGGCATCCTCGACCAGGACGCCTGAGCCCCCGCCCGCCCCCGGACGCCCGGCGCGAGACGCGCCCGCGCCCCGACGCCCGCCCCTTGGACCCTCACCCCATGTACGTACAGATCGACCTCGACGGCCCCGCCGGGACCCTGCGCGTCTCGGGGCACGGGCTGCCCACCGTGGAGCTGGTGCGCGCGCCCGGGACCCGCCCCGACGCCCACACGCCCATCGGCACCCGCGAGGCGGCCCTCCTGCGGCTCACCGTGGACGGCGAGCCCGCCGTCGTCCGGCCGGCCCGAGGACGGCTGCTGCGGCGCTCGTACCGGGTGGACGTACGGACCGGCGGCCACCGCCACCGGCTCGTACCGACCTCGTACGACACCAGCCGGCTGACCCGCGACGGGCGGCGCGTCGGCAGCCTGATCTCCTCCGGGGACGGGCGGGTCACCGACACCTGGGAGGACGGCGCGACACCCCTGGACATCGCCGTCGGCACCGCCCTGGCCGCCGCCTTCGGCACCGGGGCCGCGCCCTGGTTCGAGACCGTCGGCGACATCGTCTCCGAGCTGATCCCCTGAACCCGGGCCCCGTACGGCGAGAGGCCCCTCCACACCCGTGGAGGGGCCTCTCGATCACCGGCAGCCGGCGAGGTCAGTCGCCGCGCCCCGGCCGCCAGACCACCAGCGCGCTCGCCTGCTGCACGTCCTGATAGGGCACCAGATCCCGCCGGTACGAGGCGTGGACCTGAGCCTCGCGCTGCCGCATCGCCGCCGCCGCGCCCTCGACCGCGGCGGTCAGCTCCGCGACCCGGTTCTGCAGCGCCGCGACCTGGTTCTCCAGCTCGATGATGCGCTTGATTCCGGCCAGATTGATGCCCTCGTCCTGCGACAACTGCTGCACTTGGCGGAGCAGTTCGATGTCCCGGGCCGAGTAGCGCCGCCCGCGGCCCGCCGTGCGGTCGGGGGAGACCAGACCGAGGCGGTCGTACTGCCGCAGGGTCTGCGGATGCAGACCCGAGAGCTGGGCCGCCACCGAGATGACGTACACCGGGGTCTCGTCGGTCAGTTCGTACGGATTGCGTCGGCGCCCTTCCACCGGGTCACGCTCCCTTCGCTGCCTGGAACAGCTCCGCCCTCGGGTCCTCCGAGGCCGTCGCCTCGCGGTAGGTCTCCAGGGCCTCACGGGCCTTGTCGTCCAGCTCCTTCGGCACCGCGACCTCGATCGTCACGAGGAGGTCGCCGCGGGTGCCGTCCTTGCGGACCGCGCCCTTGCCACGGGCGCGCATGGTGCGGCCGTTCGGAGTGCCCGCGGGCAGCTTGAGGGTGACCGCGGGGCCGCCGAGCGTCGGCACCTTGATCTCGCCGCCGAGCGCCGCCTCCACGAAGGAGACCGGCACCGTGACGGTCAGGTTGTCGTCCTTGCGGCCGAAGACCGGGTGGGCGTCGACGTGCACCACGACGAACAGGTCGCCGTTGGGCCCGCCGCGCTCGCCCGGCGCGCCCTTGCCCCGCAGCCGGATCTTCTGGCCGTCGGACACGCCCGCCGGGATGCGGACCTGCATGGTGCGGGAGGACTTGGCCCGCCCGCTGCCCTTGCAGACCTCGCACGGGTTCTCGGCGATCAGGCCGCGGCCCTTGCAGTCCACGCACGGGTCGGTGAGCGAGAAGCCGCCGCCGCTGCCGCGCGAGACCTGTCCGGTGCCGACGCAGGTCGGGCACACCCGGGGGGTGCCGTTCTTGTCGCCGGTGCCCGAACACGCCGCGCACGGCTGCTGGCTGGACATCCGCAGCGGTACGGTCGCGCCCTCGATGGCCTCGGTGAAGCTGAGCGTCACCTCGGACTCGATGTCGGCGCCGCGGCGGGGCTGGGTGCGGGCACCCGCGCCGCCGCGGTTGAACAGTCCGCCGAAGACGTCCCCGAGGCCGCCGCCGAAGCCGCCGGCCCCGGCGGGACCGCCCTGGGCGCCGCCGAAGAGGTCGCCCAGGTCGAAGTTGAACGAGCCGCCGCCCGGGCCGCCGGCCCGGAAGCCGCCGTTCCCGAAGAGGGCGCGCGCCTCGTCGTACTCCTTGCGCTTCTTGGGGTCACCGAGGATGTCGTTGGCCTCGGAGATCTCCTTGAAACGCTCCTCGGCCTTGACGTCACCCTTGTTGGCGTCCGGGTGGTTCTCGCGGGCGAGCTTCCGGTACGCCTTCTTGATCTCGGCCTCGGTGGCGTCCTTGGGGACGCCGAGGACCTTGTAGTAGTCCTTCTCGACGAAGTCCTTCGTGCTCATCGACGTCCCTCCTTCCGGACTGCTCCGGCACTCATGGCGTCACCCATGGCGTCACCCCTCGTCGGGGGCACCGCTCTCCTCGTCGGACGCCTGCTTCTCGTCCTTGGCGCCCGACGTGCCGGCCGTGCCCGCCGCGCCCGGCTGGGGCTCGGCGACGGCGACGCGGGCGGGCCGGATGGTCCGCTCGCCGATCCGGTACCCCGGCTGCAGGATCGCCACGCAGGTCGTCTCGGTGACGTCCGGCGCGTAGCTGTGCATCAGGGCCTCGTGGATCGTCGGGTCGAAGGGCTCGCCCTCCTTGCCGAACTGCTGCAGGCCCATCTTGGCGACGACGGTCTCCAGCGACTCGGCCACCGACTTGAAGCCGCCGACCAGTTCGCCGTGCTCCCGCGCGCGGCCGATGTCGTCCAGCGTCGGGAGCAGCTCGGTCAGGAGGCTCGCGACGGCGATCTCCTTGACCGTGACGCGGTCCCGCTCCACCCGGCGGCGGTAGTTCTGGTACTCCGCCTGGAGGCGCTGGAGGTCCGCCGTGCGCTCGCCGAGCGCGGCGCGGGCCTGGTCCAGCTCGGCGGTGAGGCCGACGGCCTCCTCCGGCTGCTCGCTCTTCGCGTCCCCGGCCGGGGCCGCCGTGTCCTCGGGGGACTCGGCGGTCTCGGCGGCGTCCTCAGGGGTGGCGCCGGAGGGGACGTCGGGCTTCTCCTCGAAGCCCGGAGTCTCCTCGGTCACGCCTGGCCACCCTTCGGCTTGTCCTCGTCGACGATCTCGGCGTCGACGACGTCGTCGTCCTGCGCCTGGCCCGCGTCGCCACCCGCGGCCTGGGCGGCCTGGGCGTCGGCGTAGAGGGCCTGGCCGAGCTTCTGCGAGACGGCCGCGACCTTCTCGGTGGCCGTGCGGATCTCGGCGGTGTCGTCGCCCTTGAGCTTCTCCTTCAGCTCGCCGAGCGCGGTCTCGACCTCGGTGCGGACGTCACCGGGGACCTTGTCCTCGTTGTCCTTGAGGAACTTCTCCGTCTGGTAGACGAGCTGCTCGCCCTGGTTGCGGGACTCGGCGGCCTCGCGGCGGCGGTGGTCCTCCTCCGCGTACTGCTCGGCCTCCTGGCGCATCCGGTCGACCTCGTCCTTCGGCAGCGAGGAGCCGCCGGTGACGGTCATCTTCTGCTCCTTGCCCGTGCCCAGGTCCTTCGCGGTCACGTGCATGATGCCGTTGGCGTCGATGTCGAAGGAGACCTCGATCTGCGGGACGCCGCGCGGGGCCGGCGGGAGGCCGGTCAGCTCGAACATGCCGAGCTTCTTGTTGTACGCCGCGATCTCGCGCTCGCCCTGGTAGACCTGGATCTGCACCGACGGCTGGTTGTCCTCGGCCGTCGTGAAGATCTCGGACCGCTTGGTCGGGATCGTGGTGTTGCGCTCGATGAGCTTGGTCATGATGCCGCCCTTGGTCTCGATGCCGAGGGACAGCGGGGTCACGTCGAGGAGCAGGACGTCCTTGACCTCACCCTTGAGGACACCGGCCTGGAGCGAGGCGCCGATGGCGACGACCTCGTCCGGGTTCACACCCTTGTTGGCCTCCTTGCCGCCGGTCAGCTCCTTGACGAGCTCGGCGACGGCCGGCATGCGGGTGGAGCCACCGACGAGGACGACGTGGTCGATCTCGTTGATGGAGATGCCCGCGTCCTTGATGACGTTGTGGAACGGGGTCTTGCAGCGGTCCAGGAGGTCCGCGGTCAGCTGCTGGAACTGGGCGCGCGTGAGCTTCTCGTCCAGGTGCAGCGGGCCCTCGGCGGAGGCCGTGATGTAGGGCAGGTTGATCGAGGTCTCCGTGGAGGAGGACAGCTCGATCTTCGCCTTCTCGGCGGCCTCGCGCAGACGCTGGAGCGCCATCTTGTCCTTGGCGAGGTCCACGCCGTGGCCGTTCTGGAACTGCGTCACCAGGTAGTCGACGACGCGCTGGTCCCAGTCGTCACCACCGAGGTGGTTGTCACCGTTGGTGGCCTTCACCTCGACGACGCCGTCGCCGATCTCCAGGAGGGACACGTCGAAGGTGCCGCCACCGAGGTCGAAGACGAGGATCGTCTGGTCGTCCTTGTCGAGGCCGTAGGCCAGGGCGGCGGCGGTCGGCTCGTTGACGATGCGCAGGACGTTGAGGCCCGCGATCTCACCGGCCTCCTTGGTGGCCTGGCGCTCGGAGTCGTTGAAGTACGCCGGGACGGTGATGACCGCGTCGACGACCTTCTCGCCCAGGTAGGCCTCGGCGTCGCGCTTGAGCTTCTGCAGGATGAAGGCGCTCATCTGCTGCGGGTTGAAGCTCTTGCCGTCGATGTCGATCTTCCAGTCGGTGCCCATGTGGCGCTTGACCGACCGGATGGTCCTGTCGACGTTGGTGACGGCCTGGCGCTTGGCCACCTCGCCGACGAGCACCTCGCCGTTCTTCGCGAAGGCGACGACGGACGGCGTGGTCCTGGCGCCCTCGGCGTTGGTGATGACGGTGGGCTCGCCGCCTTCCAGAACGCTGACGACGGAGTTAGTCGTGCCCAGGTCGATGCCGACCGCACGTGCCATTTCGATTCCTCCAGCTGACTGACTTGAGTGGAACTGACTCAAGGATGCACGACGGGAGGGAGTGCGTCAACAGACCTGAGTGGAGGTGACTCAACTCTTCGTCGACGCTCCCGCTCAAAGAAGGAGGGAGGGCGCGTCATTCCCGGGCCGGGGGCGGCGTGGGTGAGAGAGTCCGCTTGCCCCGGCAGGGGCAAAGCAGGCATATCCCACGAACATCCCACGAATATCGCACGACGAAGGGGTCCGGCGCATGACGGCCAAGCGCGCACTCGACCTCCTGGGCGGCCTCGCGCTGCTCACCGCCCTCTCCCCGCTCCTCGCCGCCGTCGCCGTCTCCGTCGCCCTCGGCTCGGGGACGCCCGGCGGCGGGGTGCTGCGCCGCCGGACCGTGGCCGGACTGCACGGCCGGCCCTTCACGATGCTGACCTTCCGCGCCCGGGGCCCGCTGGCCGCGCTGCCCCTGCTGCTGCACGTCGTCCGGGGGCAGATGTCCCTGGTGGGCCCGTGCCCGCTGGCGCCCGGCCACCGGGAGTGCGCGGGCGAGGGGCGCCGGCGGCTCTCCGTACGCCCCGGACTCACCGGCCCGTGGCAGATCAGCGGGCGCTCGGAGCTGCCCTGGGAGGAGCGCGAACTCCTCGACCTCCACTATGTGGACCACCACTGGCTGGGGATGGATCTGGCGATTCTGGCGCGTACGCTTCCAGCAGTGCGCAGACGTCGCGCAGGACGCACGGGCCGCTCCGGCCGCGCGGACCACACGGGTCGTACGGGCCGCACCGGCCGTACGGACCCGGGGGACCGTCCGGGCCGCGCGGCAAGGGTTGCCTGAGCGACACAGATCACCGCGCGGTCCGCTACAGTGCGCGGCCCCGAACGGGTAATCTCAGCACGGACTAAATAAGTTACCGCTTAGTAGGCCCGAGCCCGTGGCCCGCTCGAGGAGCCCGTCATGCAACTCGCCGCGATCATCGTGTCGCTGACGCTGACCGTGGTCGGCGTTGCCCTCTTCGCGCGAGCCATCGCGCAGATCTACCGGTTCGTGAAGCTCGGCCAGCCCGTCCCCAAGGGCAGCCGTACGAACGACTGGAAGGCCCGCACGGTCACCGTCGTCCGGGAGTTCCTCGGTCACACGCGCATGAACCGCTGGGGCATCGTCGGCTTCGCCCACTGGTTCGTCGCGGTCGGCTTCCTGACCCTGCCGCCCACGCTCGCCCAGGCCTACGGCCAGCTGTTCAACGCCGAGTACACCCTTCCGGTCCTCGGCGGCTTCCTGCCGTTCGAGCTCTACATCGAGTTCATCGGCGTCATGACGATCCTCGGCATCGCCGCCCTGATCGTCATCCGCCTGCTCAGCCTGCCCTCGCGGGCCGGCCGCAAGTCGCGCTTCGCCGGCTCCAAGGCCTGGCAGGCGTACTTCGTCGAGTACGTGATCCTCACCATCGGCCTCGCGATCTACGTGCTGCGCGGCCTGGAGGGCGCGATCCACCACGTCGAGCACTACGAGGCCGCGTACTTCGCCTCGTACCCGCTCGTCCTCGCCTTCAAGGGCCTGTCCGTCGGCACCCTCCAGACGCTGGTCTACCTGACCGCCATGATCAAGATCAGCACCTCGCTGATCTGGATGATCACGGTCTCCCTGAACACCAACATGGGTGTCGCCTGGCACCGCTTCCTCGGCTTCCCGAACATCTACTTCAAGCGCAACGCCACCGGCGAGACCGCCCTCGGCGCGCTCCAGCCGATGACCTCGGGCGGCGAGCCGATCGACTTCGAGGACCCGGGCGAGGACGACGTCTACGGCGTCTCCCAGGTCGAGCAGTTCTCCTGGAAGGGCATCCTCGACTTCTCCACCTGCACCGAGTGCGGCCGCTGCCAGTCGCAGTGCCCCGCCTGGAACACCGGCAAGCCGCTGTCCCCGAAGCTCCTCATCATGTCGCTCCGCGACCACGCCTACGCCAAGGCCCCGTACCTGCTCGCCGGCGGCGGCAAGGACATGGAGGGCAACGAGAAGGCCACCGAGGAGCAGCTCAAGGACGTCCCGGCCGCCGCGCTCGCCGAGGCCGAGCGCCCGCTCATCGGCACCGTCGAGGAGAACGGCGTCATCGACCCGGACGTCCTGTGGTCCTGCACCACCTGCGGCGCCTGCGTCGAGCAGTGCCCGGTCGACATCGAGCACATCGACCACATCGTCGACATGCGCCGCTACCAGGTCATGATCGAGAGCGCGTTCCCGTCCGAGGCGGGCACGATGCTCAAGAACCTGGAGAAGAAGGGCAACCCCTGGGGCCTGGCGAAGAAGCAGCGCGTCGAGTGGACCAAGGAGGTCGACTTCGAGGTCCCGATCGTCGGCAAGGACGTCGAGGACCTCACCGAGGTCGACTACCTCTACTGGGTCGGCTGCGCCGGCGCCCTGGAGGACCGCGCCAAGAAGACCACCAAGGCCTTCGCCGAGCTGCTGCACATCGCGGGCGTCAAGTTCGCGATCATGGGCGGCGAGGAGAAGTGCACCGGTGACTCCCCGCGCCGCCTGGGCAACGAGCCGCTGTTCCAGCAGCTCGGCCAGGAGAACGTCGCGATGCTGAACATGGCGTTCGGTGAGGATGACGAGGACGAGTCGACGAAGAAGCCGAAGTCGGCGAAGAAGATCGTCTCCACCTGCCCGCACTGCTTCAACACCATCGCCAACGAGTACCCGCAGCTCGGCGGCGAGTACGAGGTCATCCACCACACCCAGCTGCTGCAGCACCTCATCGACGAGGGCAAGCTGATCCCGGTGACCCCGGTCGACGGCCTCATCACCTACCACGACCCCTGCTACCTGGGCCGGCACAACAAGGTCTACACGCCGCCGCGCGAGATCATGTCCGCCGTCCCCGGCCTGCGCCAGCAGGAGATGCACCGCCACAAGGAGCGCGGCTTCTGCTGCGGCGCCGGCGGCGCGCGGATGTGGATGGAGGAGCGGATCGGCAAGCGCATCAACACCGAGCGCGTCGACGAGGCCCTGTCCCTCAACCCGGACATCGTCTCCACCGCCTGCCCCTTCTGCCTCGTCATGCTCACGGACTCCGTGAACGGCAAGAAGAACGACGGCAAGGCCAAGGAGAGCCTGCAGGTCGTCGACGTGGCGCAGCTGCTCCTCGACTCGGTGAAGACCCCGGCCGACCCGGAGCCGGCCGAGCGGTCGGAGCCGGAGCCCGAGCCGGCCTCGTAGAGGCCGTTGCCGGAGGCGTACAGCAGGGCCGGAGGGCCGTTCCGCGCGGGGCGCGGGGCGGCCCTCCGGCGTACCCGGGACGTCCGCGCCCCCTCCGGGTGCCCCTTAGGGGATGTCACAGCTCAGCCGCAATGGCGCGAGGGTGGCGCGGAAGCGGGTACGTTCGATGACGTGGCTGGATTCAGGAACGGACGCGGCAGGGACAACCGCCCCCCGCAACAGCATCGACCGCAGCAGGAGCCGTACGGGTACAACGCGGCCCCGCCGCCGTACCCGCAGCAGCAGTGGCAGCAACAGCCACAGCAGCCGCCCCAGCAGCCGTACGGCGAGCCGGAGTACTTCGGCGACCCGCAGCATCACCAGAACGCGGTGGCGGCGAACAACCCGGGCCACACCCAGATGTTCAGCGTGGACGACCCGTACGGGCGCCCGGAGACGTACCACTCGGGCGCGCCGGCCGCCCCCGCCGGCCCCCGGCTGCCCTGGAAGGCCCTCCTGAGCGGCATCGTGCTGCGCCCGGCGGACACGTTCCTCCGGATGCGCGACCACGCCGTCTGGGGCCCTGCGCTGGTGGTGACCTTCCTCTACGGGCTGCTCGCGATCTTCGGCTTCGACCAGGCCCGCGAGGAGGCGATCAACGCCACCCTCTCGACGGCGATCCCGTACGTCCTGATGACCGCCCTCGGCTTCGTCCTCGGCGGTCTGATCCTGGGCGCCGTCACCCACACCCTCGCCCGTCAGCTCGGCGGCGACGGCTCCTGGCAGCCGACCGTCGGCCTGTCCATGCTGATCATGTCCGTCACGGACGCCCCCCGCCTGGTCCTCGCCCTCTTCCTGGGCGGCGAGAACGGCCTCGTGCAGGTCGTCGGCTGGCTGACCTGGCTGGCGGCCGGCGCCCTCTTCACGGTCATGGTGAGCCGCTCCCACGACCTTCCCTGGCCGAAGGCCCTGGGCGCCTCGGCGATCCAGCTGGTGGCGCTGCTGAGCCTGATCAAGCTGGGCACGCTGTAGCCCGGCCCCGTACACGGAAGAAGGGCCCCCGCCGGTCGCCGGCGGGGGCCCTTCTTCCGTACTCCTGCGTGCGCGCCGGTCAGGCGTCGAGGACCTGGCCCTCGCGCTTCACGACGGGCGGCTCGACCGACCAGGGGAAGTTGATCCACTCGTCGGTCTTCTTCCACACGTACTCGCACTTCACCAGCGAGTGCGACTTCTCGTAGATGACGGCCGAACGGACCTCGGCGACATGGTCGACACAGAAGTCGTGGACCAGTTTGAGCGTCTTGCCGGTGTCGGCGACGTCGTCGGCGATCAGGACCTTCTTGTCGGAGAAGTCGATCGCGTTGGGCACCGGCGCCAGCATGACCGGCATCTCCAGCGTCGTCCCCACACCCGTGTAGAACTCGACGTTCACCAGGTGGATGTTCTTGCAGTCCAGGGCGTAGGCCAGACCGCCGGCGACGAAGACGCCGCCCCGGGCGATGGACAGCACGATGTCGGGCTCGTAGCCGTCGTCGGCGATGGTCTGCGCCAGCTCGCGGATCGCCCGGCCGAACCCCTCGTACGTCAGGTTCTCGCGTACTTCACTCATGCCTGCGACCGCCTCACACCTGGGTCCGATGGAAGTTCATGTACGAGCGGGAGGCCGTCGGCCCCCGCTGTCCCTGGTACCGGGAGCCGTACCGCTCGCTCCCGTACGGGAACTCGGCGGGCGAGCTGAGCCGGAACATGCACAGCTGCCCGATCTTCATCCCCGGCCAGAGCTTGATCGGCAGGGTGGCCAGGTTCGACAGCTCCAGGGTGACGTGCCCCGAGAAGCCCGGGTCGATGAACCCCGCGGTCGAGTGGGTCACCAGACCCAGCCGCCCCAGGGAACTCTTCCCCTCCAGCCGGGACGCGATGTCGTCCGGCAGGGTGATGACCTCGTAGGTCGACGCCAGCACGAACTCGCCCGGGTGCAGGATGAACGCCTCGTCACCCTCCGGCTCGACCTGTCGCGTCAGGTCGTGCTGCTCGACGGCGGGGTCGATGTGGGGGTGGCGGTGATTCTCGAACACCCGGAAAAAGCGGTCGAGACGCACGTCGATGCTCGACGGCTGCACCATGGATTCGTCGTACGGGTCGATGCGCACCCGCCCGGCATCGATCTCGGCCCGGATGTCCTTGTCTGAGAGAAGCACCCCCCCACGATACGCAGAGGGCGCGGGCCGCCCCCAATCGGGAAGGCCACGCGCCCCACCGCGCATCAGCGCTGCTCAGCCTCCAGGGCCACGCTCACCGGCACGGCATGCCGCAACCGCGCGCACCGCGGACACCGCACGAGCCGCCCGGGCCCGATCCGCCCGGCCCCGAGCTGCTGCAGCGGGAACGAGGCGGTACTGAACACGTGCCCCTCGGCACAACGGACGACGGTGCGCTCCATCGGAACCATCAAGTCCCTTCCCCTACACACATGGTGGACGAGACAGCCACATTAGGGGATCAACGGGACACCACCCACGAGCCCCGCCGCGACACCACGACCCGCCTCGCCCGGGGTGAGCTTCACCTCACGTGGCATATGGGGTACAGTGTGCAACGATGCGGCACGGATCATTCGGGCCGCTGCGCGGATGTAGTTTAATGGTAGAACATGAGCTTCCCAAGCTTATAGCGCGGGTTCGATTCCCGTCATCCGCTCGTGAACGAAGGCCCAGGTCAGAGACCTGGGCCTTCGTCGTTGCCCAGGACTTGAGAGACGGCGACGACTCCGTACCGGGGCCGATCGCCGTCCGACATGCCGGCCACCCCTCCTCCGAAACACCGCATTTCGGAGTGCATGAATACCTGCGCTCGCGGCCTGAGTTTTTCACGACCCCCGCGGAGAGGGTTTTTACCGGCAACACCCGGGAAAGATTTTTCGCACGCAAAGGCCACGGGGGATGTGCTAGTGTCCATCTCAGTTGCAGTTTTGGTACCCAAAAAACTTCGAGCGCTCCCGCCGGCTGCCCGCCGTTCGGAAGCGCTTTATATTTCCGGTATTTTCCGGGCAGGGCATCATCGCGGCGACACGGCATCCGTACGGTACGGACGGCCGGTGTACTGCCCCAAGGAGATACGACATGACTGCTGGCACCGTGAAGTGGTTCAACGCGGAAAAGGGTTTCGGCTTCATCGAGCAGGACGGTGGCGGCGCTGACGTGTTCGCCCACTTCTCGAACATCGCCGCCCAGGGCTTCCGCGAGCTGCAGGAGGGCCAGAAGGTCACCTTCGACATCGCGCAGGGCCAGAAGGGCCCGACGGCCGAGAACATCGTCGCCGTCTGACACTGACGCACATCTTGCAGATGGGGCCCGCATCCCTCGGGGTGCGGGCCCCATCTGCATGTGTTTCCGCAGTGACGCATCCTGCCGGAACACCACCTCAAGGTACGCGCCCCGTCTTCGGAGCCGTACCCTCGATGCCCCGGAACAACTTCCGCGCGCATTCCCTTTCCGCCTGCGTCGCCACGAATTTTCCGTGCGCCACGTTCGCTTTCGCTTCTGAATTCTATTCGGTCCGTACCTGTGATTCCGCATGCTGTTCCTACGCTGCGGACCTCCTTGATGCGTGCCGTATCAAGGAAGGTTCTGAATGAACCCCACACGTACGAACAACCGCTCTTCCCGCACCCGCCGCAACGGCGCTCCCGCTTTCGGCTCCCCCTCCGGTTCGACCCGGGGCAGTCGCTTCGGTGTGTCGTCCGCCCCGAGCCGTTCGGGTGCTCCGCGCCGCTCGGGAGGTCAGGGCAGCCGGCGGCCCGCCCCGGTCCAGGGCGAGTTCGCCCTGCCGAAGACGATCACTCCGGCGCTGCCCGCCGTCGAGACGTTCGCCGATCTCGACATGCCGAAGGCCCTGCTGGCCACGCTCACCACGCAGGGCGTGTCCGTGCCGTTCCCCATTCAGGGCGCGACGCTGCCGAACTCCCTGGCCGGCCGAGACGTCCTCGGCCGCGGCCGGACCGGCTCCGGCAAGACCCTCGCCTTCGGCCTGGCCCTGCTCGCCCGCACCGCCGGGCAGCTCGCCGAGCCCCGTCAGCCGCTCGCGCTCGTCCTGGTCCCCACCCGGGAACTCGCGCAGCAGGTGACCGCCGCCCTCACCCCGTACGCCCGCGCCGTGAGGCTGCGCCTGGCCACCGTCGTCGGCGGGATGCCGATCGGCCGGCAGGCGAACGCGCTGCGGAGCGGCGTCGAGGTCGTCGTGGCCACCCCCGGCCGCCTCAAGGACCTCATCGACCGCGGCGACTGCCGGCTGAACCAGGTCGCGATCACCGTCCTGGACGAGGCCGACCAGATGGCCGACATGGGATTCATGCCCCAGGTCACCGCGCTGCTGAACCAGGTCCGCCCGGAGGGCCAGCGGATGCTGTTCTCCGCGACCCTGGACCGCAACGTCGACCTCCTGGTCCGCCGCTACCTCACCGACCCCGTCGTCCACTCCGTCGACCCCTCTCAGGGTGCGGTCACGACGATGGAGCACCACGTCCTGCACGTGCAGGGCACCGACAAGCAGCGGCTGACCGTCGAGATCGCGGCGCGTGACGGCCGGGTGATCATGTTCCTGGACACCAAGCACGCCGTGGACCGGCTCACCGAGGACCTCCTCCGCAACGGCGTGCGGGCCGCCGCCCTGCACGGCGGGAAGACGCAGTCGCAGCGCACCCGCACCCTGGCCTGGTTCAAGGCCGGGCACGTCACCGTCCTGGTCGCCACGAACGTGGCGGCCCGCGGAATCCACGTCGACCAGCTCGACCTCGTCGTCAACGTGGACCCGCCCACCGACCACAAGGACTACCTCCACCGCGGCGGCCGCACCGCCCGGGCCGGTGAGTCCGGCAGCGTCGTCACCCTCGTCACGCCCCAGCAGCGCCGTGGCATGAACCGTCTCCTGCAGGACGCGGGCATCGTGCCCGAGACCAATCAGGTCCGCTCGGGTGAGGCGGAGTTGGTCCGGATCACCGGCGCCCAAGCCCCCTCCGGCATCCCGGTCACCATCACGGCACCGGCACCCGAGCGTCCCAAGCGCAGCACGTCCTCCTCCCGCGGCCGCCGCGGCCCCGCCTCGGCCGCCCGGCGCGCCGGTGCCCGTCGGCCCGCCTCCGCCGCGACGGCGGCCTGAGAACCACGTGAAATTCGCCTGCCCCCGCAGGAGCCATAGGTGATCCGGACGCAGCCCGGCTCACCGAGCACCGGTTCCGGGCCCCGGGCGGTCGGTGGGGGCCCCGGCCGTCCGACCGGGGATCAGCGGGCGCCGTCACCAGCTTGACGAGACGAGGGAGGGGCCTGACCGGCGCGTGTGCCGGTCAGGCCCCTCCCTCGTGGCATGACGTCGCAGAAATGGTGCGGGGGACGGGCGCCGGGGTCACTTGCCAGGTGGAGTCGGCGCAAGGTGCGGGCCGCCTCGAAGCCGATTAGCTCCTCGTCAGGAGGATGAAAATCTGCATTGGCGAGAGTAGACATGGGGCAGTGACGTCGCTAGGGTTTCTTCCGTAGCCGAGAAGGACAGCAAGGCCTGGCAGAGACGAACTGCCGGCAAGCAGTACCAGCAGTACGGGTAGTTGCAGTTCGCAAGACGGTGCGGCGGTGGAGTTTCGAAGCCAGGGTTGTTGCAGGACGGCGACGGGACTGACGGCCGGACCGGGCGGCCCGCAGTGATCAGGGGCCGCCACACCGGAATCGCGGTCATGGCAGACGCGGTACCGGTAAGCGCAGTTCGCATCACCAGCAGTACGCAGTACCCGATGGTAGGAAGTCGATCACCGAGGGACGAACGGAGGAACCAAGCACCGTAAGGATCGCCCGGACGGAAGTCTCGCGTCCGGGTACCGCAGGACATCGATAGTGAGGTGGTCTCCGGTCAAGCAACCGCGATCCCCGCACACCCGACAGCAGCTGGGTCGGGTACGCGGATACAGAGGGCCGACGCGGTATCAGGGTCGGCCCGTGGTGTAGAAGTTCCTTCGGGGCCCTGGTGCCAGTACGGCACCAGGGCCCCTCCACGCGTTCCGGAGAGAGGTGCAGATGACAGCAGACGACTCGTACGGCCGACTTGACGACGACGACTACCCCGCCTACACGGTGGGTCGGGCCGCCGAAATGCTCGGCACCACCCCCGCCTTCCTGCGAGCCCTGGGCGAGGCCCGGCTGATCAACCCGCTGCGTTCCGAGGGCGGCCACCGCCGCTACTCCCGCTACCAGCTACGGATCGCCGCACGCGCCCGTGAGATGGTCGACCAGGGAACCCCGATCGAAGCCGCCTGCCGCATCATCGTCCTGGAAGACCAGCTCGAAGAAGCCCAGCGCATCAACGCCACATACCGCCGCGCCGCCGAAACGTCCCACCCGTCGGCCGTGGCCTGAGGTGAGTCCGACCGCCGCCGGCATCGGCCGGCGGGTGCGACTCGAGGACTTGGCAGAGGATCGATCACGAGCAGTTGCTCGCGCGAGGTCCGCCGAGCCGGCACGACGAATGGCATGGCCTGCCAGGTGCGGTACACCCGGTCTGCGCGGAACCCTGAAAAGTTCCTTCCGGCACGTCGAACGGCGGTCAGCGCTGGGGCGCCGGCCGACGAGTTCATGTCGATCGTGACCGGGGCGGACCGGGCCTGCCATCGATTTTCCGGCCGCCGACAGAGGGCTCGTGCCACGAGGACCTCGGATCACTCCATCATGACGCCCCGCTCATCGTGTCAGCAGGCGGCGAGGAGGATCTCGGCGGCCTGCGTGACGTTGTCGGCTTGCACGGCGCGGGCCATGGCCGTGCGGGCGGCCTCGGGCGTGGTGGCGGGCGGGACGACCATGAGGGAGAAGTGGTCGTTGTCGCCGCGCGTGATGAGCACGGTGTCATCGCCGACGGGGAAGGAGTCGAGGTGTACGACCCGGTCGTCGACGATCAGGCGGACCGGGATGTCGTTCCAGGCGGAGGCGTCCAGGCCGACCCGCGTAACAGGCCCGAGGTACTCGGTCAGAGCGGCGATCAGCGGCGGGATCTCCCGCTCGACGTCACGCGAGCGTGGCCACCAGGCGCCGTCGAGGAGGCTCTGCCGGGACCCCGTGGTCTCCAGCCGGAGCAGCGCGGTGCCCGGTCCGACGGCCCGGTGGACCTCGTCCGGCAGGAGGCGTGGCGCCGTGTCGAGGTGGTGCGGGGAGTTGTCTGCGTCGGTCATGGTCGATCCGCCCGTCCACGGGTGGTGCCGCTGACGCCCGGACCGGAGCCACGGCGGGCGCCGGGCCGGTGGGCGGGGCGACGGCCCCGTTCTCTCACCGTACTCCGGGAGACCGCACGGACGCACCGCTCGCCGCCGAGGAACCGACCGGTGCCGGGGCGGACGTACCGTGGACGCGAGGAGACCTGACCAGCACGCTCCGGGCGCGGGGGCGGGCCTGAGACGGGAAGGGGCCGTGGCGCCGAGCCACCACCGACGACGCGGCCCTCGTCCTCGTCGAGTGGCGCGGACGAGAGGGAAGGGAGCCCGGCGCGTCCGGTTCCGGCGCGGAGTACGTTGGAGGTACCGGGAGCACTTCGTACACCCGCCGTCACGCGGACGTCGTTCCCGGCGATCACTAGGCCGGGGTGCCCCCAGGCACCCCGGGGACGGGTCCCCGTCTCATGACCAGCACCAACGCCCCCACCCGCCAGGCGCGCCTCGCCCTGACCCCGAACACCTCCATGGCCGGCCTGCTGGACGGCGCCTGGTGGCCGTACTCACGCGATCTCGCCACCGAACTGATCCCCCTGGTGGAGGCTTTGCGGGACCGCTTCGGACGCGTCACGCGCATCACCGCGAACCCGGCCCCCTGGCCCGTCGCTCTCCGCCAGGTCCCCGTCGGCGGCTACGCCGTGCACGTGGGCTGGTTCATCGGCCAGGACCCCGACATGATGATCCTGCTCTCGTACAGCCTCGGCCGCTGCGACCTGCTCGTGATCCCCCCGGAAACCGCACCCTCCTCCGCCGCGCGCCTGATGACCGCCGCATCCGCCCCGGGCAACCTCCACACGACCGGCACCCTGATGTCCGAGGAGCACGAGACCGGTCGTCTCCTGCGGGGGGCAGGGGCCGGTGAGGACGCCTGGGAGACGGAAGGCGGCGCTTCCCGGCAGCCCCGGCCCCACCTCCGCCCCGTCGTCGGGGCACGCATGATCTACCTGCCCCGAGGCAGGCGGAGATGACACCTGCCGTTCCCGCGACCACGCTGATGCGTATCCGGTCCAGGAGGTGCCACCGCCGCTGCGCCCCGCCCTCAGCTCCCGCGCTCCGGCCGTGCCCTCCGGGGCGGTGAACAGCGGTCGACACGGGTGTCGCCTAGCCGGCAAGAAGTCCCACACGGAGGCCGTTTCCGCGGGTCAGGAGCATGATTCTGCATCTCGGCGTCGGTGATTCCGAAGCTTGTGGCGCGGGTTCGATTCCGGTCGTCCGCGCCACAGCGACAGCCCCTGTCAGACGCCTGGGGTCGTTGCTTCTCGGCGAGACTCTTCCCAGCCCACTTCGTACTGCTGACGTGCGCGGCCGTGGCGCATACTGGAAGCAATGACAAAGCCGACTGCACCGAAGCGCTTTTTGCCCACCAGCCCCTTCAAAGCCCCGGTCGCGCTGCCTCCCAAGCAGTTCGTCGTAGGCGACCAAGTCACCCACGACGTCCACGGCCTCGGCCGGGTCATCGGCATCGAGGACGGGATCGCGGCCGTCGTGGATTTCGGCTCGGCGCAGGAGCGGATCGTGAGTCCGTACGCCAAGATGAGCAAGCTGTAGGACCGCCGTGCCCGTCACGGCACACCGATCCGTTCATGGACCCGCAAGGAAGAGGAGCTCCCTCATCGACCTGACCTCACCGTTCTCCGCTCCGGAAGGGGCGTCCCCCTGCGCCGCTGCAGCATCGCCGCATCCCAGCGCGAACCCCTTCCAGGCGCCCGACTTCGGGGGGATCGGAACCTTCCCGTACGGCGAGGACGCGCAAGCGTCGGCCTCTGGCACGCGTGCGGCTCGACGGGCGGGGCGGGCCGGCTCCTAGGAGCCCGTCGAAGGCGGCGTCGATGATTTCCGAGCTCATGGCGCGGGTGCGATACCCGTCCTCCGCTCCCCTGTGAAGCCCCAGGTAACAGACCTGGGGCTTCGTGCTTCCGTCCGGACCGACAGCCGGCTCGGCGCGGCGTGCGCGTACCTCGCGACACGTCAGAGCGGCGGCGAGCCGCTGCCGGAGTTCCCGGCGGTCGTGAAGATCCGGTCCAGGTGGTGGCGGAGCACCGTGATCGCGGACTCCGGGGTTCGCTGGCCCACGAGGATGCTGGTGCCCATGGTCGCCGCCATGGCGAGCAGGCTGATCGCCTCCGTACGCGCGTCGGCGTCGGGGTCGGCCAGTCCGGCCTCCCGCGCCTGCTCGAGGAGGGCGGTCAGGGTGTTCTCGGCGGCGTCGGGGTTGTCGACGAAGGGCTGGGCGGCCAGCGCCTCGTCCGTCACCGAGAGGATCGCGTAGGAGCTGTAGAGCAGGTGGAACGTGCGGCTCTCGTTGTCGGTCGGCAGCGAGGCCAGCAGCAGCGCCTCCACCGTGGCGCGCGGGCCCGGGTCGGGGCCGGCGGCGGCCACGCGGGCGCCCACTCGCGCGGTGAAGCGGTCGGTCAGGTGCCGGAGGCCGTAGAAGAGCAGCTTTTCCTTGGTCTCGAAGTAGTACTGCACGAGCCGGAGCGACACCCCGGCTTCCGCGGCCACGTCGCGCATGCCCACGGCATGCAGTCCCCGCCGCCCCGCGACCTGGATGAGCGCCTCGGCGATCTGGGCGCGCCGCTCCTCGTGGTCCACACGCTTCGGCATCGTTCCGTGTCTCCGCCTGTCGTCGGTGGGTCGGCGCTCCGTTGCCCGAACCCCCTTCATGATACCGGTGTATCACGCTGATGGTACGGTCGTACCACGAAGAAGGAGTCCTCACCGGAGGTGCCGCCGTGCCCGAGAACACCGCCCGCGTACGCCGCGACATCGGCCGCTACGTCAGCGACACCCTGCGCGACCGCTACTTCGCCGCCGCCGACGTCCTCTACGCGAGGGGGGCACCCGCCCGCTTCGAGAGGGACGTGGAGACCAGCTTCGGCACCACCCACGTGTACCGGTACGGGCCCTCGGACCCCGCCGCCGAGTCCCGGACGCCCATCGTCCTGATCCACGGCGCCGGCTACAGCTCGGCGATGTGGTACCCCAACACCCCCGGGCTCAGCCGCGATCGCCCCGTCTACGCCCTCGACACCCCGGGCGACGCGGGGCGCAGCGTCCACCGCGAGCCCATGTGGCAGCCCGAGCGCGCCGCTCAGTGGATGGACGAGGCCCTCGACGCGCTCGGACTCGACCGCGTCCACCTCGTCGGCTCCTCCTACGGCGGCTGGCTGGTGCTCAACCAGGCCCACCGGCGGCCGCAACGGCTCGCCTCGGTCACCGCCCTCGACCCCGGCGGCCTGGAGAAGGTCGGCCTGCGCTTCTTCGCCTGGGTCTTCGTGAGCCTGTTCGCCACCTTCGCCCCGAAGGCGCTGCGCCCCCGGCTCGCCGCGTGGCTGGACCAGCCGGTCATCGCCGTCCCCGAGATGCGCACGTGGATCCAGCTCGGCGCCCGCGCCTACCGGATCCGGCGCCCCGCACCGCTGCCGCTGGCCGAGGACGCGCTGCGGTCCATCCGGACCCCGCTCTACGTGATCATGGGCAAGCACAGCCTGCTCGTCCACCCCGAGCGGCAGTTGGAGCGCGTGCCGCGCCTCGTCCCCGGAGCCCGCGCCGAGATCATCACCGCGACAGGGCACGGTCCGCAGATCGACCACCCCGACGTGGTCAACGCCAGGATGCTGGCCTTCATGGAGGGCGTCGACTCCGCCGGCCCCGCCGTGGGCGGCGCGTAGGGCCACGGCGGGGAAGCCGGCACAGTCGGCGAACGCCCCCTGATCGGCGGCGGTTTCCCGGGCTGCTACGACCGCGTCTCCACGCCGGCCCGGGAAACCAGCTCCGCGACGAGCCCGGCGGTCACCGGTGTCTCGATCCCGTGGACGGCAGCGGCCCGGAGGACGGCCCCGCCGATGGCGTCGAGCTCGAGCGGACGGCCGTTCTCCGCGTCGCGCTGCATCGAGGACTTCATCGTCGCCGGGGCGCGGTCGAAGAAGGAGAGCACGGACTCGGCGGTCACCGGGGCGCCCGCGGCGCGAGCCACCGAGGTGATCTCGTCGACGACGGCGACCAGTTCCGGCCGCCGCTCGTCACGGATGACGCCCACAGCGGACCGGTGTCGCGTGGTCAGCAGGGCGAACGGGGCGAGGAAGCACAGCTTGTCCCAGAGCATCGCGCTCTCGTCGGCGCGCAGGGTCACGTCCATGCCGGCGCGGCGGAGGTGGGAGGCGATGCCGTCGAGCGGGCCTGCCAGGTCGAGGGCGGTGAAAGGGCTGGTGTGCGCGATGCGTCCGGGTGACGTGCGGGTCGCCTCGACCCGGATGGTTCCGGGCACGACCCGGGCGGCGGGGTAGTCCCGGCGCAGCGCCGCGACGTGGTCGAGTCCGTTGAGCAGCGGGATGACGACGCCGTCGCCGACGACCTGCGGCGGGACGCGGTCGAGGGCGGCGGACAGGGCGGTCTGCTTGACGGTCACGAACGTGACGTCGGCCGGTTCGCGCAGCGAGGTGTCGGCCTCGACCGGTGCCGTGAAGTCGCCGTACTGCTCGCTCCGGACGCTCAGACCGTCACGCCGCAGCACAGCGGCGGTCTCCTCCCCGGCGAGGCAGATGACGCGGTGCCCGTCGCGGGCCAGCAACGCGCCGATCAGGCCGCCGACTCCGCCCGGTCCGAGGATGGCCACGGTCATGGTGGTGCTGGTCATGTGCGTTCCTGTTCGTAGGGAGACCGTGCCCTGGGCCGGTCTCGGCGCTGGAGGTGATCGGGTCGTCGTCGGACGCGGTGGCACGTACGGGGACGGAGCCCTGGTCCCGGTCCGGGAGGGTGGCTCCGGCCGGGGTGGCGCCCGCCGGCCGGGCCGGGGCAGGAGCGCGTTCCACGGGGTGGTGAGGGTGCCGTGGCCCGATACGAGGACCCACGCGTGGATCAGCGACGGCGTCGCGTTCCGGGTGGCGTCACGTCCGGCCCCCGAACAGGACGACGCCCACGGCGCCGGCGCGACAGCGGGGGCCGTGTCACCGGCTCCGGCCGCCTGCCGGACTCGTGGGCTTGCCTGTTGATCCTCTTGGTCACGTGACGAACCTACGGACGCGAGGGGCCGTCAGTAAGGTCCAATTCCGTACTTCTGGAGTGGTCCGGTCTCTGCCGGACGTTCGGCCCGCACACCCCCGTCCGGACGGCCCCGGGTCCCGGTCCGGCTACCGGCCGCCGCCCTCCGCCAGCGTGTGGGCGACCAGGGCGTTGGCGTGTCCGTGGCCCAGACCGTGTTCGGTCTTCAGCCAGGCCACCAGCTCCATGTGCCTGGTCAGCGGAGAGGAACGGATGAGGTCCTTCCACTCGGAGATCGGACGGCCGTACTTCTGCTCGATGGACGGGAAGTAACTGGCCGGACCCTTCACAGCACCGGTCATGAGGTGCCCCCGTTTCACTTGGTGTTCATGATCTTGGCGGTCGTGTCGATGATGCCCGTCGCAGCGGGGGTGGGTCAGAGGTTCGCGGAAGCGCGGGCGAGGCGGGCGGTCAGCGCGCTCAGCCACAGCAGGCCGAGGGCCGCGGCAGCGGTGAAGGCCGCCACGGAGGCGGCCGAGGCCAGGAAGCCGGCGAGGACGAGCACCGGCATGACGCGGGACGTGACGGCCCAGCTCCGGAGCCCTCGGACGGCGAGCGGGCGGGCGAGGACGAGGAACGCGGCGCACAGAGCGAGGTAACCGATCACTCCGGCGGCCATGTGGACGGCGCCGTGGCCGCTCGGCACGGTCTCTTCGGGCGCCCCGGCCGGAAAGCCCGCCCCGGGGTCCGCGGGGAAGGCCGCCGCGGCCCAGAACGAGACACCGAACACCCCGACCAGAACCGGCCCCCACACCCCTCCGGGTCCCCCGCGCAGCACCCGCCGCAGGGCGCACGCCCCGGCGGCCAGCAGCGCGCCGGTGAGGAGGAAGCTCACCGTCTGGATCCAGCCCCCTTCCCCGAGGGCGAGTTGGCTGATCGCGTTCCGGCCGGGGTCGAAGCCGTCCCGTACGAGCCCCTGCCCGAGCCCCACCACCAGGAACAGCGGCCCCGCCGCCGCACCGGCGGCCACGGCCCACCGCCGCCCGGAGCGCGCGGCCGGCGCTGCGGGAAGGACGGGGCGGGGTGCGGTGAGCGTGTCGGTCATGGCGGGCCTTCCTCGCTTGATCGTGTCGCTTGTAGGACCGGCCGCAGGGAGTGGAGTGATCGGCCGGCCGGTGTGCGGTGGGTCACATGGCGGCCGCGCCCGTCCGGCCTCCGGGAACCACCGCCCCGGCGGCCGGTCGCCGGGCGTGCGCGCGGGATCACACACCGTCGCCGCGCATTATCTGTGGCGGCCGGATGAGAAATCGGGGAGCCGCGCGGCGAGGGTTTTTGGCGTTGAAAAAGAGCGGGGCGACATATCCCGCGCCGGGCGTCAGGGCGTGCTACTGTCGATCTCAGTTGCAGTTGTGGTTCCCGAAACTTCGGTGTCGTATTCCGGCGGGGTAATCATCACGGCGACAAGCGCATCCGTAAAGTGCGGATGCCGAATTGCCCCACAGGAGATAAGCATGGCTTCCGGTACCGTCAAGTGGTTCAACGCGGAAAAGGGTTTCGGCTTCATCGAGCAGGACGGTGGCGGCCCTGACGTGTTCGCCCACTACTCGAACATCGCCGCCCAGGGCTTCCGCGAGCTGCAGGAGGGCCAGAAGGTGAACTTCGACATCGCGCAGGGCCAGAAGGGCCCGACGGCCGAGAACATCGTCTCCGCCTGACGCTGACGCGCACGCCGTAGCTGGGGCCCGCATCCTTCGGGGTGCGGGCCTCAGCTGCATGCGTTTTCCGTCGGCATTCCACGGAAAACGAATCCCGGTGGCACCACACGTGCCGGCGCCCGATGACCCGTCATCCGGCGACCCGCGCCCGTGCCCCATTCGGCTCCGTCTCGAAATTCCCCACGCACCGCTTTTCTTTTATCTGCGGGGATTCCTTGATGCGCGCCGCACCAAGGAGGTTCCGTATGAACAGCACACAGACCCCCGGCTCGCTCCCCGCCGTCACGGCGTTCGCCGATCTCGCCCTGCCCGAGCGCATGCGGACGGCGCTCGCCGCCGAAGGCGTGACCGTGCCCTTTCCGATCCAGGGCGCGACCCTGCCGAACTCCCTCGCGGGCCGCGACGTCCTGGGCCGCGGGCGGACCGGTTCGGGCAAGACGCTCGCGTACGGGCTCGCCCTGCTGGCCCGCACCGCCGGGCGGCGCGCCGATCCCCGGCGGCCGCTCGCGCTGGTCCTCGTCCCCACCCGGGAGCTGGCCCAGCAGGTGACCGACGCCCTCGCCCCGTACGCCCGCGCCGTCCAGCTGCGCACCCTCACCGTCGTCGGCGGCCTGCCGATCGCCCGGCAGGCGTACGCCCTCCGGAGCGGCGCCGAGGTCGTCGTCGCCACGCCGGGACGGCTCAGGGACCTCGTCGAGCGCGGCGACTGCCGGCTGGACCGGGTCGCCGTCACCGTCCTGGACGAGGCCGACCAGATGGCCGACCTGGGCTTCACCCCCCAGGTGACCGAGCTGCTCGACCTGGTGCCGGCCGAAGGGCAGCGGATGATGTTCTCCGCCACCCTCGACCACACCGTCGACCAGCTGGTCCGCCGCTATCTGACCGACCCCGTCGTGCACGCCGTGGACACCCCCGGCGAGGACGACGCGGCCCTTGAGCACCACCTGCTGTACATCCACGCCGACGACAAGCACGCCACCACGACGGAGATCGCCGCCCGCGAGGGCCGTGTGATCATGTTCCTGGAGACGCAGCACGCCGCCGACCGGCTCGCCGAGGCCCTGCTGGCCAGCGGCGTACGGGCGGCCGCGCTGCACGGCGGCAAGTCGCAGGCGGAACGCACCCGCACGCTGGCCGGATTCCGCTCCGGGCAGGTCACCGCGCTGGTCGCGACGAACGTGGCCGCCCGCGGCATCCACGTCGACAGCCTCGACCTCGTCGTCAACGTCGACCCGCCCAGCGACCCCAAGGACTACCTGCACCGCAGCGGCCGTACCGCCCGCGCGGGGGAGTCCGGCAGCGTCGTCACCCTCGTCACCCCGAACCAGCGCCGCGGCATGTCCCGCCTCCTCACGAAGGCGAGCATCCACCCGCAGATCACGCGGGTGCGCCCCGGCGAGCCCGAACTGAACCGCATCACCGGCGCGCGGCCCCCGACGGGCATTCCCGTCCGCGTCGCGGCCCCGCGCCCGTCCACCCGCCGCAGGAGGCCCATGTGACATCCGCCGGGACACAGCCCCGTCCGCCGAGCAGCACCCCCGCGGACGGCGCGACCGCCGTCCTCACCGCTCCCGAGGCCGAACCCCAGGTCTGGGACGACATGACCGTCGAAGTGGCTCTGTCGGTCATGGCGAGCGCCCGCGCCGGACACCTGGTCATCCGTGACGGTGACGGCCGCCGCACCGGCCTCGTCACCCGCGCCCAGCTCGCCGCCTTCCGCGCCACCCCGGCCTACACGGACCGGGTACGGCTCCGCGACCTCCTCGGCCGGCGCCTTCGCGCCGCGGCCGTCCGGACGTCGTGACCCCGCTCCACCCCCTTTTCCCCGCACCTTTCGCTCACGGCACCTTGGAGGTCCCATGCGCTGCGTCATCGCCCGTTATCCGTTCGAACTGACGAAGAACGGCGTGCTGGACACGATGAAGGACGTGAAGCCCGAACCGGTCACCGCCGGCGCGTACGTCACCATCGGACGCCGCCGTTACCCGGTCAAGCAGGTGGGGCGGGTCGTCACCCGCCAGGACCCGCGCGACTTCACCGCACGTGAGGTCGTCCAGGCCATGACCCGGCTCGGTTTCACGTGCAACACCGTGGACGAGGCACCGCCCGTGGTCTCCGACAGCCCGGTCGAGCGGGCGTCCGCCCTGCTCGGCAGCGCCGCCGGGGATCTGACGGCCGCCTGATCCGCGACGGGGACCTACGACGAGGGCCCGACCGGCACATGCCGGTCGGGCCCTCGTCGTACACGGTCCCGGTCAGTGGTCGGAGTAGCTGACGTCCCCCACCGTCCAGGCGCTCACATCGGCGATGGGCACCCGGTACATCCCGCCGGTCTCCGGGATGGCCATGGTGCCCTGGATGATCCGGGCGACGTGGAAGTGCAGATGCGTCGGCGGCCCGGCCTGCGCGGACGGCTTCGCGAAGACGTCGGCGAACTCGCCCAGGTTCGCGGAGTCCGTCAGCACCTCCGTCACCCGCTGGCGCCAGACCGCTTCGGGAGCCAAGCGGCCGGTGAGGACGGCCCCGCCGGTGACCACGGTCAGGGACATCTGATTGCTCTGCCCGGATTCCACCTTGGCGGCGATGTCAACGAGCAATTCGTCAAGCTTCGACATGAGATCGACTCTAGCCGCCGTCCATCCGGCCGTCACGGCCGCGGGCCCCCGGTGACCGGGAACGGTGCCCCCCTCGTGTGCGCGCCGGGCCGCCCCCGTGACGGCACTATGGTTTCAGGGAACGGGGCGTGACGGACACGGCAGAGGTGAGAATGACAGCGGACGATCCGATCGGCCGGCTCGAGGACGACGACTATCCCGCGTACACGATGGGGCGAGCCGCCGAGATGCTCGGCACCACCCCCGGGTTCCTCCGCGCCATCGGCGAGGCCCGCCTGATCACCCCGCTGCGCTCCGAGGGGGGTCACCGGCGCTACTCCCGCTACCAGCTGCGCATCGCGGCCCGCGCCCGCGAACTCGTCGACCAGGGCACCCCCATCGAGGCCGCCTGCCGCATCATCATCCTGGAGGACCAGCTCGAGGAGGCGCAGCGCATCAACGCCGAGTACCGCCGCGCTGCGGCCGAGCGGCGGCCCGCGGGCGGTGAGGCCGCGGGCGGTGAGCCCGCGGGCGAACCGCCGGCCACCGGCTGAGCCTCCGGCCCTCTCACGTGCCGTAGAACCGGGCCAGGGCCCGCACCGCGGCCGTCATGGCCCGGCGGAGGGCCGGTGGACCGAGGACCTCGACGTCCGGGCCCAGGCGGAGGAGTTCGCCGCAGGCGTGGGCCGTGCTCTCGACCGGGATGACCGCCTCCACCCAGCCGTCGTCGCCGGCGGGCGTCGCGGTCGCCTCGACCGCGCGGACCACCTCCGGAGGGACGTTGTCGGGGAGCCGGCGGCGCCCCTGGGGCGAGAGGCGGACGGTGGCGGTGCCGGTGAAGCGGCGGGACGAGAAGTCCGCGAGGTACGCCGCCCAGTACGCGGCGAGGTCGAAGTCCCGCGGGCGGGCGAAGAGTTCGCCGGACGGGGCCGGTACGGCGTCGAGGATCTGCGTCACGCGGTACGTGGCGGGGCCCTTGTCCCGGGCGGTGTCCCCCGCGCCGGCCGCCACCAGGTACCAGGTGCCGGACTTGAGGACCAGGCCGTACGGGTGGAGGCGGCGGGTCACCTCCTGCGGGGCGCGCCAGCGTCGGTAGCGCACGTCGAGCGGGCGGCGGGCGAGCACCGCGTCGACCAGGAGGGGGAGGTACGGGGCCGGTTCGGGGTCCCGGTACCAGCCGGGCGCGTCCAGGTGGAACACCGCCGCGGCCCGCGCCGCCTCCGCGCGCGGCCCGTCCGGCAGCGCGGCGAGGAGCTTCAGCCGGGCCGCGGCCGTCTCCTCGGCGAGGCCCAGCTCGGCGGCGGGACCGGGCAGGCCCGCGAAGAGGAGGGCCCGCGCCTCGCCCCCGGTCATGCCGGTGAGCCGGGTGCGGTAACCGTCGAGGAGCCGGTAGCCGCCCCCGCGCCCGGGCTCCGCGTAGACCGGGACGCCCGCCGCCTGCAGACGGGCCAGGTCCCGGTAGGCGGTGCGGACCGACACCTCCAGCTCCTCGGCGACCGCCCGGGCGGACATCCGGCCGCGCGCTTGCAGCAACAGCAGGACCGACAGCAGGCGGGTGGCAGACATGCGCGCATTCTCCTCGGAAACCCTGACAGCGCCTGGCACACGGCGGCCCTACCGTCGGCCGTACGCACCCCCTGATGCCCCGAGTACCCAGGAGCCCCGCCGTGCCGTCCTCCCCCGGTCCCGTCCCGCCGCCCGCCGTGGTCGAGCTGCGCCGTTACACGCTGCGTCCCGGCCGGCGCGAGGAGCTGATCGCGCTGTTCGAGCGGGAGTTCACCGAGACGCAGGAGGCGGTGGGGATGAGCGTCCTCGGGACGTTCCGGGACCTGGACGCCCCCGACCGTTTCGTATGGCTCCGGGGGTTCGCCGACATGACCGCGCGGCACCGGGCGCTGACCGACTTCTACGGCGGGCCGGTCTGGGCCGAGCACGGGCCCCGGGCGAACGCCACCATGGCCGACTCCGACGACGTCCTCCTGCTGCGGCCCCGGGCCACCGGGAGCGGCTTCCCCGTCTCCCCCGCCGCGCGGCCGCCGGTCGGCGCCCCGGCACCGGACCGGTTCGTGGCCGCCGTGCTGTGGTCGTTCCCCCTGGGGCGGGACCAGGGCGTCGAGCTGCTCCGGGACGGGCTCCTGCCGGTGCTCCGCGCGACCGGGCCCGAACCGCTCGCGCTGCTCTCCACCGAGGACGCCCCGAACACCTTCACCCGGCTGCCCGTCCGGACCGGCGAGAACGTGGCGGTCGTCCTCCTCTCGTACGCCGACGAGGACGCCCACCACCGGCACGCCGCCGCCGTCCGGGCCCACCCCCTCGCGCGCGCGGAGGTCCTGCCGGGCCTGGCCCGGGAACGGACCGCCCCGGCCAGGGTGCTGCGGCTCGCCCCCACCGGGCGTTCCCTGATCACCTGACGGGCCGCGGCCCCGGTCCCCCAGGGGCCGACCCCGAACCCTCCCGGAGAAAGCCGCCGGGCCCTGCCGCAGGTGTGCACGGCGCCTCTAGGATCGCTGGCATGGCACTGATCACGAGTGACACCGACCGGTTCGAGGCCGCGCGGCCCCGGCTGGAGGCCATCGCCTACCGGCTGCTCGGCTCGGCGAGCGAGGCGGAGGACGCCGTGCAGGAGACGTACCTGCGCTGGCAGGCGGCCGACGTGGCGCGGATCGAGGTGCCCGAGGCCTGGCTGACGAAGGTGCTCACCAACTACTGCCTCAACCAGCTCACTTCGGCCCGTGCCCGGCGTGAGACCTATGTGGGCAGATGGCTGCCCGAGCCGCTGCTCGCGGGGGACCCGATGCTCGGCCCGGCCGACACGGCCGAGCAGCGCGAGTCCGTCTCGTACGCCGTCCTCGTCGTGCTGGAGCGGCTGACGCCGAACGAGCGGGCGGTGTACGTGCTGCGTGAGGCGTTCGACTACCCGCACCGGGAGATCGCCGAGATCCTGGACATCAGCGAGGCCGCCAGCCAGCAGATCCTGCACCGGGCGAAGAAGCACGTCGCGGACGGCAGGGCGCGCACCGAGATCGACGCGGCGGCGGCCCGGCGGATCGTGGAGGAGTTCTTGGCGGCGGCGACCAGCGGCCGTACGGAACCCCTCGTCCGGCTGCTCACGCAGGACGCCGTGGCGGTCGGTGACGGCGGCGGAAAGGTGCCGGCCCGCGCGAAGGCGTTCGAGGGCGCGGTCGCGGTCGCCACGTTCCTGCGGGGTCTGTTCAAGCCCGCGGACGCCAAGCGGAAGCTCGTCGGCGGGGCGCCCGACATCTACGCCACCACCGCCAACGGGGAGCCGGCGTTCGTGGCGGTCGTGGACGGGCGGGTCGTCGCGATCACCTGCCTGGAGGTCACGCCGGAGGGCATCGTCGCCGTCCGCAGCCAGGTCAACCCGGACAAACTCGTCCGCGCGACCGAGCAGTGGGCGGCCCGGACGATAAAGGAGGAGCCGCTCCACCGGCTCTGAGGCGCCGTGACGCAGGTCACATCCCGCTTCTGTCAGGGATCGGGGGGCTGTCCGGTTCAAGAGGCGACACCGCGCAGACAGCGGCCGAACCTCGCAGACAGGAGCAGGCACATGCAGCACCGCATCGTCGTCCTCGGAGCCGGCTACACCGGAGCCGTCGCGGCCGGCCGCCTCGCCCGGCGGCTGCACCGCGCGGACGTCACGATCACCCTCGTCAACCCCGAGCCCGACTTCGTCGAGCGCGTCCGGCTCCACCAGCTCGCCGTCGGGCAGGAGCTGAAGCCCCGGCCGTTCGGGGAGATCTTCGCGGGCACGGGCGTCACGCTGAAGCTCGCCCGCGTCACCGGCGTGGACGTCGACCGCAGGACTGTCACCGTCACCCCCGCCGGTACCGCCCCGGCGGGCGGCGCGGAGGTACTGGAGTACGACACCCTCGTGTACGCCCTCGGCAGCACCTGGAACGACGGCGGGGTTCCCGGCGCCGCCGCACACGCCCACGAGGTCTCCAGCCGCCCCGGCGCCCTCCGCCTCCGCGAGCGCCTGGCCGCGCTCGGCGCCGGCCGGCCCGTGGTCGTCGTGGGGGGCGGCCTCACCGGTCTGGAGGCCGCCACCGAGATCGCCGAGGCCCGCCCCGACCTCCGCGTCACCCTGGCCACGCCCCGCGTCCTCGGCGACTGGCTCTCCGGGAAGGGACGCACCCACCTGCGGAAGGTGACCGACAAGCTCGGCATCACCGTCCACGAGCACACCACCGTCACCGCCGTCACGGCGGACGGCGTCACCACCGCCGGGGGCGCCACCCTGCCCTCCGACGCCACCGTCTGGACCACCGGCTTCGCCGTCCACCCGCTGGCGCGGGCGACGACCCTGCACACCACCGACCACGGACAGATCACCGTGGACACCTCGATGCGCTCACACTCGCACCCCGACGTGTACGCGATCGGTGACGCCGCCCACGCCCTCGGTCCCGGCGGAAAGCCGCTGCGCATGTCCTGCGCCTCGGGCGTCCCCATGGCCTGGCAGGCCGCCGACGCCATCGCGGCCCGTCTCACCGGCACCAAGGTCCCCTCGATCACGATCCGCTACTTCCAGCAGTGCGTCTCCCTGGGCCGTTCCGAGGGCCTCATCCAGTTCGTCACCGCCGACGACCGGGCCCGGGACAGCGCCCTCACCGGCCGCCTGGCCGCCCGCTACAAGGAGCTGATCTGCAAGGGCGCCGCCTGGGGCGTCGCCCACCCCACCGTGGGGCTCCCGACCCGCCGTCGCCGCCTCGCCCCGAGGCCGGCTCCGGCCGCCCGCACCGGCGCCGCCCGCGCCGAGGCCTCGGCCTGACCCCCCGGACGGGCGCGGCGCCCCCGGCCGGGGATGTCAGGCGTCCGTACCACGCAGGGGACGGAGGAGACCGAACGGGACGGAGCGCCACAGTCCGTGGACCGGGGAGGCGGTCGCGTCGACGAGCCGGTCGTCCGGGACCGCCCAGGCGCGGGCCGGGGTGGCGGTGGCGGTGACCGGCGGCCAGCCCGGGTCGCCCCCGGCCGCGAAGTCCGCCCAGGCGCGCAGCATGCGGCGGGAGAGGGCGCGGTCCGCCTCGTCGGGGGCGCCCCCGACGAGGAAGTCCGCGCCGGGCGCGTCCAGGTTGCCGAAGGCGAACGGCACGTCCGCGGTGTGCCAGGGCCTGACTCCCGGCCGGGCACGGGCGAAACGGGCCAGGTGGGCACGGCCGCCGGCCCGCGCGTGGGTCTCGGCCAGCCGGGTGGTGTACGCGCCGAACTTCGCGTCCCCGAGGACGGCGAGGGCGCGGTCGAGCACGGGTGCGCCCGGCATCACCGCGCCGTAGCCCTCGACCAGGCCGTC
This sequence comes from Streptomyces sp. NPDC126503, assembly GCF_040302405.1. Classification (NCBI taxonomy): domain Bacteria; kingdom Bacillati; phylum Actinomycetota; class Actinomycetes; order Kitasatosporales; family Streptomycetaceae; genus Streptomyces; species Streptomyces sp. NPDC126503. The sequence continues at coordinate 236,928 of NZ_JBEORS010000002.1, read as the reverse complement.
CGGCAGGTCCAGGGCCCGGGCCAGCTCGCCGAGTTCCGCCTCGGTGGTGACCTCCCGTACGGCTCCGACGGTGTGCAGGAACCAGTACTCCTCCTCGGCGTGGCACAGCAGCAGATCGATGTCCCGCGCCGCCCCCGAGGCGAGGGCGCGCAGCGGGTCGGCGGGCAGCACCTCGCCGTCCACCACGGGCTGGAAGATCACGGACTCGAAGGCGTGGACGGCGGCGACGGGGTCCGTGGCGCACGCGGCGGACACCGCGTCGGAGGCGGCGACCAGCGCGCCGGGCGACGCCGACCGCAGGCCCTCGGCCGTCGGGGCGACGCCCGCGGCGGCGGCGATCCGCCCGGTGACCGCCGCGGCGAGCGCGACCGAGTGGAACGCGCTGGGCACGCTGTGGGCGACGGCCCGCCGGAACAGGCCCCGGGCCCGTTCCGTGGCCATCAGGCAGACCACCGCGCCGGCCCCGGACGAGTGCCCGGCGACGGTGACGTTCCCCGGGTCGCCGCCGAAGGCCGCGATGTTGTCACGGACCCAGCGCAGCGCGGCGGCCTGGTCCAGGAGCGCCCGGTTGTCGGGGTGGCCGGGGACGTGGCCGAAGCCCTCGAAGCCGACGCGGAAGTTGCAGCTGACGACGACCAGCCCGGCGCGGGCCAGGGCCGTACCGTCGAAGTCGGGCTGGGCGGAGGAGCCGAAGGTGTTGGCGCCGCCGTGGATCCAGAAGAACACCGGCAGCGGCCCGGGGCCGGTGCCGGTGTTCTCGGGCGCCCATACGTTGACGGTGAGGACGTCCTCGTCCCCGGGCCGCCACACCGGCGCGCCCGGCAGTTCCGCCGACTGCGGGGCGACGGGGCCGAAGAGCGTGCAGTCCCGGACGCCGTCCCAGGGCGCCGCGGGCTCCGGCTCACCGAACCTGCGGGCGCCGAAGGGCGGGGCCGCGTAGGGAATGCCCAGGACGGCGGTGACACCGCCGGCGGCCGCCCGGCCCCGTACGAGACCGTTCTCCGTCCGCAGGACCGGCCCGTGCCCGCGCGGCGCGCCCTGCCCGCCGTGCCCGCCCGCCCTGTCCCTGCTTGATCGTTTCTCCATTCGGCACAGTCTTCCGGGCGGAAGAGGCCCGGTCAGTAGTACCGGCTCATGATCTCGGTGGCCCATTCCGGCTGCGTGACCGGGCCGCGGGGGCCGAACTCGGACATGTAGGGCTTGATGTCCAGGACGGGGGTGCCGTCGACCGCGTCCAGGCCCTCGACGTGGAGTTCCCGGCCGTCGACCCGCAGGAGGCGGCAGCGGGAGACGCCGAGGCGGTTGGGGCGGTTCTTGCCGCGCTGGGCGAAGATGCCGACGAGCGGCCAGTCGGCGTTGCCGCGCGGATGCCGGGCCCCGGTCTCCACCTTCTCCACCGGTACGCGGTCGAAGTGGTAGACGACCTCCACGTGCGAGAAGGCGTCCAGGCCCGCGAGGGCGTCCGGCCCGAACCGGTCGTCCAGCCGGATCACCGCCGCCACCCCGCCCCACGCGTCGTCCACGACGTCGGCGCGCCCGCCGACCACCCGGCCGACCGGGGTCGTGACGACCGGCTCGGATGTACCGCTGTCCGTCATGCGAGGAGCCCTTTCACGCGGGAGGTACGGATGATCACCGACCGTCCCACGGTATGCGGCCCGCGCCGCCGGCGGACCGCTTTCGGTCACCCGCCCCCGCCGGGCGGCGGGCGCCGGTCGTCCGGGGCCCGCGGCTCAGGCGACGGCCCTCCGCAGCAGGTCGGCGATGCGGGCCTCGTCGGCGGGGGTCGGGCGGGTCAGGGCGTAGGCGGCCGGCCACATGGCGCCGTCGTCGAGCCGGGCCAGGTCGCTGAAGCCGAGCGTCGCGTACCGCGTCTTGAACTTCTGCGCGCTCTGGAAGAAACAGACGACCTTGCCGTCCCTGGCGTAGGCGGGCATGCCGTACCAGAGCTTCGGCGCCAGCTCCGGGGCGTTCTCCTTGACCAGGGCGTGGATCCGCTCGGCGAGCACCCGGTCCGCGTCCGGCATCTCGGCGATCTTCGCGAGGACGTCGGCCTCCGCCTCGGCGGCCTTGTCGGCGCGGGAGGTGCGCGAGGTGCGGCGCGCGGAGGCCTTCAGCTCCTTCGCGCGCTCCTTCATCGCCTCCCGCTCCTCCTCCGTGAAGCCGTCGTACGACGCAGGCTTCCCCGCGGTCTCCTTCTCGGCGGTCCGGGCGGTGGTCTTCCGGGCGGTGGTCTTCGCCGTGCTCGCAGTGCCGGCCATGGCGGGTTCCCTCTCGTACGACTCGGTGCGGGGTGCGGGGACGTCACGTGCCTCTCGGGCACGTAAGGCGGTCAGGTGTGCCTCGGTGCGGGCGCGGGCCCACCCGGGGTGGCACATCAGCGCAGTTCCTGGATGCGGACGAGGTTGCCCGCCGGGTCGCGGAAGGCGCAGTCGCGGACGCCGTACGGCTGCTCGGTCGGCTCCTGGACGACCTCGGCGTCGGTGGCCTGGATCTTCTCGAAGGTGCCGTCCAGGTCGTGGGTGGCCAGCAGGATCCAGCCGTAGGTGCCCTTGGCCATCATCTCGGTGATCGTGCGGCGCTCGGCCTCGGTGATGCCGGGGTCGACGGCCGGCGGGGCCAGAAGGACGGACGTGCCGGGCTGCCCGGCGGGGCCGACGGTGATCCAGCGCATCGCGCCCTGGCCGACGTCGCTGCGCACCTCGAAGCCGAGGACGTCCCGGTAGAAGGCCACGGAGGCGTCCGGGTCGGTGTGCGGGAGGGCGGTGGTGTGAATGGTGAGGTCCATGACGAAAACGTTAGGCGCGGGCCCCCGGCCGGCGCTTCTCGAATCCTGACCGATGCCGGCCCGCGCATGCGCGGGCCGTGAAGGGGGCACTCGCGCGGTGTTCCGTCGCCGCCGACCGCAGCAGGAGGCAACCGTGCCCCGCTTCCGGAGTGAGCCGTCCCTCGCCGTCGCGACGTCCGCGCCCCCGGCCACCGCGCCCACCACGGACCCCGGGGGCCGCACGAGCACCCCGAGCACCACCGGAAACCCGGCCACCGGCGGTCCGGGCGCCCACGCCCCGGCCGCCGCGACCGCCGCACCGCCCGTCCTGTCGCACAACGAGTGGGACCCGCTGGAGGAGGTCGTCGTCGGCCGTCTCGACGGCGCCACCATCCCCTCCCGCCACCCCGCCGTGAGCTGCAACATCCCGCCCTTCGCGGCCAAGCTGCAGGGTCTCGCGGCCGGCTTCCGCTATCCCCGGGCGCTGCTCGACCGGGCGCAGGAGGAGCTCGACGGCTTCATCGCCCTCCTGGAGTCCGCCGGCGTGACCGTACGGCGGCCGGACCCGGTCGACCACCGGCAGCGGTTCAGCACCCCCGACTGGTCCTCGCACGGTTTCTGCACCGCCTGTCCCCGGGACTGCATGCTCGTCGTCGGCGACGAGATCATCGAGACGCCGATGGCCTGGCCCTGCCGCTACTTCGAGACCCACGCCTACCGCGCCCTCCTCAAGGACTGCTTCCGGCGCGGCGCCCGCTGGACGGCGGCGCCGAGGCCGCAGCTCACCAACGAGCTGTTCGACCCGGACTTCCGGATCCCCGGGCCCGGTGAGCCGATGCGGTACCTGCTGACCGAGTTCGAGCCGGTCTTCGACGCGGCCGACTTCGTCCGGGCCGGGCGCGACCTCTTCGTGACGCGCAGCAACGTCACCAACCTCAGCGGCATCGAGTGGCTGCGCCGCCACCTCGGCCCCGGCTACCGCGTCCACGAGATCCACAGCCGCTGCCGCACCCCCATGCACATCGACACCACGTTCATGCCGCTGGCGCCCGGCCGGGTGCTCGTGAACCCGGAGTACGTCGACGTCGACCGGCTGCCGGACGTGCTGCGCAACTGGGACGTCCTGGTCGCCCCGCCGCCCGACCCGATCCACGACCGGCTGCTCAAGGTGACCTCCCTCTGCGGCAAGTGGCTCAGCATGAACGTCCTCATGCTCGACGAGCGCCGGGTCGTCGCGGAACGCCACCACACCGGCATGCTCCGCGCCCTGGAGTCCTGGGGCTTCGAGCCGGTTCCGTGCGACCTGATGCACTACGCGCCCTTCGGCGGCTCCTTCCACTGCGCGACGCTCGACCTGCGGCGGCGCGGCACCCTGGAGTCGTACACCGACTGACCCGTGACCGACCCACCACCGGGGGGACCACCATGGACACCGACCGGCTCGTCGGCCGACTGCTCCGCGCGCACGGGCGCACCTACGCCGAGGAGGCCGGGATCACGCTCCACGACAAGCCCGCGACGCTGTACCGGCTGCTCGTCCTCACCGTCCTCTTCTCGGTGCGGATCAGGGCCGGGACGGCGACCGCCGCCGCCCGCGAACTGTGGGCGGCGGGGCTGCGCACCCCCCGGGCGATGGCCGCCTCGGCCTGGCGGGAGCGGGTGGACGCGCTGGGCCGGGCGCACTACGTCCGGTACGACGAGAGCACCGCGACCGCGCTCGGCGAGGGCGCCCGCGTGGTGCTCGACCGCTTCCACGGGGACCTGCGCCGGCTCCGTGCCGAGGCGGCCGGCGACACGGAGGCGCTGCGCGCGCTGGTGCGGGAGGTGCCCCGGATCGGGCCCGTGGGCGCGGACATCTTCTGCCGCGAGGTGCAGGCGGTGTGGCCGGAGGTACGGCCCTTCTTCGACGCGCGCTCGCGGGCGGCGGCCGGGGACCTCGGTCTGCCCACCACCCCGGCCGGCCTGGCGGAACTGGTGCCGGGCGACGACCTGGCCCGGCTGGCCGCCGCCCTCGTCCGCGTGAGCCTCACGAAGGACGGGGTGCGGGAGCTGCGCGCCGCGTGACCGGGCGCGGGCCGCGAACGGCAGGGCGGTACGGCCGGGACACGGCAGGGGTGCACGGCCCCGGGTACGGCAAGGGGGCCGGGGACACGAGGTCCCCGGCCCCCTTGCCGGGATCAGGCCGAGCGCGCGCCGGGCGCCGGGCGGGTCAGGCCGCCGGGGTGCCGCCGCCGAAACGCTCGCGGTAGGACTCCATGTCCTCCTCCGTGATCTTCGCGAAGAGGACCGGCGGCACCGTGAACGGCGTGCCCGCCGGGACCGCGTCCAGGGCCCTGGCCTGCTCGGCGGTGACCCAGGTCGCGGTGTCCCCGGCCAGGGTGAAGGCGCCGCGCATGGCGGCGGCCGAGGCCGGGATGAAGGGCTCGGAGACCACCGCGTACAGGTGGATGAGGTTCATCGCCGTGCGCAGGGTCAGGGCGGCGCCGTCGGCGTCCGTCTTGATCTCCAGCCAGGGGGCCTTCTCCTCCAGGTAGGAGTTGCCCGCGGACCACAGGGCGCGCAGCGCGGCAGCGGCCTTGCGGAACTGGAGGGCCTCCATGTGCTCCTCGTACTCGGCGAGCAGCCGCGCGATCTCCTCGCCGAGCTTCGCCTCCGCCTCGCCGGCCGCGTGGCCCGCCGGGACCTCGTCGCCGAAGCGCTTGCGGGAGAAGGACAGGACCCGGTTGACGAAGTTGCCCAGGGTGTCGGCGAGGTCCTTGTTCACCGTGGCGGTGAAGTGCTCCCAGGTGAAGGAGGAGTCGTCCGACTCGGGCGCGTTGGCGACGAGGAAGTAGCGCCAGTAGTCGGCGGGCAGCAGGGAGAGGGCGGTGTCGGTGAAGACGCCGCGCTTCTGCGAGGTGGAGAACTTGCCGCCGTAGTACGTGAGCCAGTTGAAGCCCTTGACCAGGTCGACCTTCTTCCACGGCTCGCGCACGCCGAGCTCGGTGGCGGGGAACATCACCGTGTGGAACGGGACGTTGTCCTTGGCCATGAACTGGGTGTAGCGGACCGTGTCGTCGGCCTCGTACCACCACGACTTCCAGTCGCGGGTCTCGCCGTCGGGGGCGGCGTCGGCCCACTCCTTGGTGGCGGCGATGTACTCGATGGGCGCGTCGAACCAGACGTAGAAGACCTTGCCCTCGGCGGCGAGCTCCGGCCAGGTGTCGGCCGGCACCGGCACGCCCCAGTCGAGGTCACGGGTGATGGCACGGTCGTTCAGGCCCTCGGTCAGCCACTTGCGGGCGATGGAGGTGGACAGGTGCGGCCACTCGGGGCTGACGCGGTCGATCCACGCCTCCACCTCGTGCTGCAGCTTCGACTGCAGGAGGAAGAGGTGCTTGGTCTCGCGGACCTCCAGCTCCGTGGAGCCGCTGATCGCCGAGCGGGGCTCGATCAGGTCGGTGGGGTCGAGGACCCGGGTGCAGTTCTCGCACTGGTCGCCGCGGGCCTTGTCGTAACCGCAGTGGGGGCAGGTGCCCTCCACGTACCGGTCGGGCAGGAAGCGGCCGTCGACGGGCGAGTAGACCTGGCGGATCGCCCGCTCCTCGATGAAGCCGTTCTCGTACAGCTTCCGCGCGAAGTGCTGGGTGATCTCGGCGTTCTGCGGGGAGGAGCTGCGGCCGAAGTAGTCGAAGGCCAGCTGGAAGCCGTCGTACACGGCCTTCTGCGCGTCGTGGGCGCGGGCGCAGAACTCGTCGACGGGCAGACCCTGCTCCTTGGCGGCCAGCTCGGCGGGGGTGCCGTGCTCGTCGGTGGCGCAGATGTACAGGACGTCGTGACCGCGCTGGCGGAGGTACCGGGAGTACACGTCCGCCGGGAGCATCGACCCGACCATGTTGCCCAGGTGCTTGATCCCGTTGATATAGGGAAGTGCGCTGGTGACAAGGTGTCGAGCCATCCTGGGATGCTCCATTCCAGTGGGGTGCGATGCCGTGGTCGTTCCGACAGCAGGCTCAAATTCTATGGGTACGGGGGCGGGGGCCGTCGTGCGGTTATCGGCGGGGCGGGGCGGTCGCCCGGTACGGGCCCGGGCCGGGCGGCCGCGACCGCCGGAACCGTCACTCCTCCGGGGCCTCCACGATCACCAGCGTGCCGTGACTGCCGGGGCGGACGGCGTGGGGGGCGCCCGCCGGCACCCGGTACATGCCGCCGGGGGCCACCGACACCGCGGTGCCGGCCACGAACAGTTCGAGGCGGCCGTCGAGCACCAGGAGCACCTCGGGGGCGCCGTGGGTCTCGGGCGGCAGGGGGCGGCCGTCCATGCGGAGGACCTTCACCCCGGCCGTTCCCACCCGCGCCAGCAGGTGGGAGCTCCAGGCGTCCGGCAGGGCGGACGCCGTCGTGAACAGGTCGACCGGACTCATGGCATGCCTCCTCGGCGGACCGGCCCGCCCGGCTGGGGGGCCGCCCGCGGTGCGTTCGACGGATACGGCCAGGACGCTACGGGAGCGGGGGCGGCGACGGGTCGACCGTTCGGCAAAATCCGCCGGGCCCGGGGTGGAGGCGGGCGGTCACGCCAGCGAGGTCCGGGCCAGTTCGAGGAACTCCGCCTCGCTCAGGCCCAGTTCGCGGGCCTCCGCCGCCGCCTCGCGGAGGCGGGCGAGCAGACGGGCGCGGTCGGGAGCGGTGGCACCGGGGACGATGACGGCCCCGCGGCCCCGGCGGAGTTCGATCAGGCCCTCCTCGCGCAGCCGCTGGTAGCCGCGCAGGACGGTGTGGACGTTGACGCCGAGGGAGTCGGCGAGGTCCCGGGCGGCCGGGAGGCGCTCGCCGGGCGCCGCGGAGCCGCCGGCGAGCGCCCCGCGGACGCAGGCGGCGATCTGGTCGCCGAGGGGGACGGAGGAGGCTGGGTCGACCCGGAAGAGCACCGTCAGACCTTCCCATGCCGTGCGGCGAGCGTGTTCAGGAGGGCGGCGGCCGTCCGCGCGTCGGGCACGGTGACCGCGAACTCGCGACCGCCCGCGCGCCGGACGACCAGGGCCTCGCCGGAGCGCAGCACCAGGCCGGTGCGGTGGGCGCGGACCCGGTAGCCCCAGCCGCCGAAGTCCGCCACGGCGCGCACGTCCCGTGCGTCCGCGCCCTCGATCTCGTCGAGCGGGATACGGATCCGGGGCCGGCCGGTCACGGCGGGCGCGACGGTCAGGCCGCGCCGGTCGGCCGTGACCCGGACGCGGGCGAGCCCGAGCCCCGCCGCACCGACCGCCACCAGGAGCGGCGCCACCGGCCACCACCCTGCGGCCAGGACGACCGGGCCGGCCAGGACCAGGCCCGCGCCGAGCGCGGTCAGCGCCGCGGAGCCGGTGTACCGGGACCAGCCGGCCACCTCGCCCGCGCCGAGCGGCAGCCGCGCGTCCGGCTCGCCCTCCGGGGCGGACGCACCCGGGCGCCCCTCCTCGACCACGAGCCGGCTCACCGCCCACCCGGCGAGCGCGGCGAGGCCGGCGACGGCCGCGCCGGCCGCGAGGTGGCCGAGGGACAGGGTGGCGGGCTCCGGACCGGTCGCGTCCAGGTTGGCGCGGAGCATCAGGGCGAGCAGGGCGCCGAGGAACCCGGCCGTCGCCCACGCTCCGGCGAGGGCGGGCCGGCGGACGAACGCCGTCCAGACCGCGCCCGCCACGACCAGCAGGACCGCGCCGGTCACGGCCGTGCCGGTACGGGAGGTCCAGCCGTCGGCGTGGCCGTCGGCACCGGAGAAGTGCGTGGCCACGGGGTCCGGCAGCCGGTCCCACCAGAGCACGAGGACCACCGCGTACCCGGTGAGGGCCAGCAGGAACGGCAGCGCTGCCCAGGGCCGGCCGCCCCTCAGGCGGACTCCCGTGCGGGCGGGGCCGGTCGGTTCCGTCGTGTCGCGGGTCATGGTCTCCCCCTCTCCCGGCGCAGGCCGGGATCACTGTTCCACTTGTTCGCACTCTACTAGAACAATGATCGGGCACAAGTGCCGGGCCGGCCTGATGCCCGGGGCGCGCGGACGCGGACGCGCAACGCGGCGGTCGCCACCGGCGCCGCCGCGTCCAGGGGGAGGGGAGGGCCGCTCAGCCGCAGTCGTGATCGCCGTGCCGCACGACCACGCGGTCCAGCAGGCGGCGCAGCACGTCCCGCTCCTCGTGCGTGAGGTCGGCGAACAGCTCGCGCTCGGCCTCGCTCACCGCGGCGTCGACCCGGTCGAGGACCGCCGCGCCCGCGTCCGTGATCTCCACGATGTGCCGGCGCCGGTCCGCCGGGTCGCGGCGCCGCTCGCACAGCCCCGCGCTCTCCAGGTCGTTCAGGATCGCGACGAGCTGACTGGGGTCGACCTCCAGCGCGGCGGCCAGCTCCCGCTGGCTCATGGCCCCGGGGGCCAGCCGCATCAGCGTCATGGCGTTCCTCGGGTGCAGCCCCGCGACGGCGAGCGCCGTCCGGATGCGGGCGCCCGTGAGCTCCCCCCGGTACGAGAGGAGGAAGCCGAGGCGGTCGGAGGGGTCAGCAGCTGCCATGCCACCCACCGTAGCAGCGGACCGATGATGGATCTGGGCTAATCGTTTATAGTTCTCAACGGTTTACGTCCCCAGACCATTGGAGCCTTGCCATGTTCGTCGCGTACCTCGCCGTCGCCCTCCTGCTCACCCTCGCGCTGTCGGCCTCGGCCTTCCTGACCTTCACCCGGAACCCGCAGATCGTGGGGAGCATGACGAAGCTGGACGTCCCCGGGACCTGGCTGCCCTGGCTCGCCTCCGCCAAGCTGGCCGGCGCGCTCGGGCTCCTCGCCGGCCTCGCGATCGCCCCGCTCGGCGCCGCGGCGGCGGCCGGCGTCGTCCTCTACTTCGCCGGGGCGCTCGTGACCCACCTCCGGAAGAAGGACTTCGCGGTCACCCCGGTCGTGGTGCTCACGCTCCTCGCCGTGGTCGCCCTGGTCCTGCGCCTGCTGTCCGCCTGAGGCACCCGCTCCGAATGGGGCGACCCCAGGCGAGACGAAACGTCTTGCCAAGGTCGCCCCGGGGGCGTACGGTCATTGAAACGAGACGTCTCGTCTCGTTTCACTGCCGTGACCGGCCCGGGAGGCGCCCTTGTTCCGTGCACAACTCACCGACGTCACCCGGCGCTTCGACGACCGGTACGTCCACCACCGCACCGTCCTCGACCGGGTCTCCCTCACCGTCCGCGCCGGCGAACGGCTCGGCATCGTCGGGGACAACGGCTCCGGGAAGTCGACGCTCCTCCGGCTCCTGGCCGGACTCGACACCCCCACCCACGGCACGGTGACCGTGGACGCCCCCGGCGGCCTCGGCCACCTCGCCCAGACCCTCGACCTCCCGCCCACCGCCACCGTCGGCGAGGCCGTCGACCACGCGCTCTCGGAGATACGGGAACTGGAGCGGGCCATCCGTACCGCCGAGGCCGCCCTCGGCGACACCGGCGACCTCGACGGCTACGCCCGGCTCCTCGCCTCCTACGAGGCGCGGGGCGGCGCCGGTGCCGACCGGCGCGTCGCAACCGTCCTGCGGCGCCTCGGCGAAACAGGACCCCTCGACCGCACCCGCCCCCTGGGCACCCTCTCCGGCGGGCAGCGCTCCCGCCTGGCGCTCGCCGGCGTCCTCGCCGCCGAACCCGAGCTCCTGCTGCTCGACGAACCCACCAACGACCTGGACGACGAGGCCGTCACCTGGCTGGAGGAGCGGCTGCGGGCCCACCGGGGCACGGTCGTGGCCGTCTCCCACGACCGGACGTTCCTCGAACGGGTCACCACCGCCGTCCTGGAGGTGGACGAGGACCGCCACACCGTCCGCCGCTACGGCGACGGCTACGCCGGCTACCTCACCGGCCGCGCCGCCGAACGGGCCCGCCGGCAGCGCGCGTACGAGGAGTGGAAGGCCGAACTGGCCCGCCACACCGCGCTCGCGGACACCCACATCGACCGGTTCTCGGCGATCCCCCGCAAGGCCCCGGCCTCCTTCAGCGGGGCGGGCGCCTTCCGCGCCCGGTCCCGGGCGCACGGCGCGATGAGCCGTATCCGCGCCGCCCGCGAACGGCTCGCCCGGCTCACCGCCGATCCCGTGCCGCCGCCCCCGGAACCGCTCCGCTTCCACGCGGACCTGGCGGGCGCGGGCGCGCCCGTCGACCTGACCGGGGTACGGGTGGACGGCCGGCTCCGCCTGGACGCCCTCCACCTCGAACCGGGCGAACGGCTCCTCGTCACCGGGCCCAACGGCGCCGGCAAGACCACGCTCCTCAAGGTCCTCGCGGGCGAACTCACCCCGGACGCGGGCACCGTACGCGCCCCCGGCCGGGTGGGACTGCTGCGGCAGGACACGGCCCCGCCCACCGACCCCCGTACGGTGAGCGAGGCCTTCGGAGAGGGCCGCGAGGACGAACTGCTCCGCCTCGGACTGTTCTCCGCCCGGGACCTGGCGACCCCGGTCCGGCTCCTGTCGGCGGGGCAGCGCCGCAGGCTGGAACTGGCCCGCCTGGTGACGGAACCGGCCGACCTGCTGCTCCTGGACGAGCCCACGAACCACCTGTCACCGGGGCTGGTGGAGGAGTTCGAGGCCGCGCTCGCGGCCTACCGGGGCACGCTGATCGTGGTCACCCACGACCGCCGGCTCCGGGCGTCCTTCCCGGGCCGACGGCTCGTCCTGTCACCGGCGCGCACCCTCACGCACCGGTGACCGGGCACCACGGGCCGCGGCGGGCGCACCGCACCCGGGCCCCGGCCACCGCGCCGGGACCGGGCTACGCCTCGTCCCCCGACCCCTCCAGGTCGCCCTCCGTCTCCAGGAACACCTGGCGGAGGGCGGCCAGCGTCTCCGGGTCCGGCTTCTCCCACATGCCGCGCGACTCCGCCTCCAGGAGGCGCTCCGCGATGCCGTGCAGCGCCCACGGGTTGGCCTCCTTCAGGAAGGCCTGGTTCTCCGGGTCGAGCACGTACTCCTGCGTCAGCTTGTCGTACATCCAGTCGGCGACCACGCCCGTCGTCGCGTCGTACCCGAAGAGGTAGTCGACCGTCGCCGCCAGCTCGAACGCGCCCTTGTAGCCGTGGCGCCGCATCGCCTCGATCCACCGCGGGTTGACCACCCGCGCCCGGAAGACCCGCGAGGTCTCCTCGACCAGCGTGCGGGTGCGGACCGTCTCCGGGCGGGTGGAGTCGCCGATGTACGCCTCCGGGGCCGTGCCCTTCAGGGCGCGGACGGTCGCCACCATGCCGCCGTGGTACTGGAAGTAGTCGTCGGAGTCCGCGATGTCGTGCTCGCGCGTGTCCGTGTTCTTCGCCGCGACCGCGATCCGCTTGTACGCCGTCTCCATCTCGGCCCGCGCCGGACGGCCGTCCAGGCCGCGCCCGTACGCGAAACCGCCCCAGACCGTGTACACCTCGGCGAGGTCCGCGTCCGTCCGCCAGTCGCGCGAGTCGATCAGCTGGAGGATGCCGGCGCCGTACGTGCCCGGCCGCGAGCCGAAGATGCGGGTCGTGGCGCGCCGCTCGTCGCCGTGCTCGGCCAGGTCGGCCTGCGCGTGCGCCCGTACGTAGTTCTGGTCGGCCGGCTCGTCGAGGCCGGCCACGAGCCGTACGGCATCGTCCAGGAGGCCGATGACGTGCGGGAACGCGTCACGGAAGAAGCCCGAGATGCGCAGGGTGACGTCGATGCGCGGGCGGCCCAGCTCGGCGAGCGGGATCGGCTCCAGGCCGTTCACCCGGCGCGAGGCCTCGTCCCAGAGCGGGCGGACGCCGAGCAGCGCGAGCGCCTCCGCCACGTCGTCACCGGCGGTCCGCATCGCGCTCGTCCCCCACAGGGACAGGCCCACCGAGGTCGGCCAGTCGCCGTTGTCCGTGCGGTAGCGCTCCAGGAGCGAGTCGGCGAGCGCCTGGCCGGTCTCCCAGGCGAGGCGGGACGGCACCGCCTTCGGGTCGACCGAGTAGAAGTTCCGGCCGGTCGGCAGGACGTTGACCAGGCCGCGCAGCGGCGAACCGGACGGGCCGGCCGGCACGAACCCGCCGTTCAGGGCGTGCACCGCGTGCGTCAGCTCGTCCGTGGTGGCGGCGAGGCGCGGCACGACCTGCTCGCAGGCGAACCGCAGCACGGCGTGCACCTCGGGGCCGTACACGGCGGCCACGGACGCGACCGCGTCCACCGACCAGTCCGCCGCCTCCATCGCCTCGACCAGCTCGCGCGCCTTCGCCTCCGCCTCGTCGGCGGTGACCCGGGTCGCGGCCGACTCGTCCAGGCCGAGCGCCTCGCGCAGACCCGGCAGCGCCTGCGTACCGCCCCAGATCTGGCGGGCGCGCAGGATCGACAGCACCAGGTTGACCCGCTCGGGCCCGGTCGGCGCGCCGCCGAGGACGTGCAGACCGTCACGGATCTGGGCGTCCTTGACCTCGCACAGCCAGCCGTCGACGTGCAGCAGGAAGTCGTCGAAGCCGTCGTCCTCCGGCCGCTCCTCCAGACCCAGGTCGTGGTCGAGCTTGGCGGCCTGGATCAGCGTCCAGATCTGGGCCCGGATCGCGGGCAGCTTCGCCGGGTCCATGGACGAGATCTGCGCGTACTCGTCGAGCAGCTGCTCCAGGCGCGCGATGTCGCCGTAACTGTCGGCGCGGGCCATCGGCGGCACCAGGTGGTCGACGAGCGTGGCGTGGGCGCGCCGCTTGGCCTGCGTGCCCTCGCCCGGGTCGTTGACGAGGAACGGGTAGACCAGCGGCAGGTCCCCGAGCGCCGCGTCCGGGCCGCACGCGGCGGACAGGCCCGCGTTCTTGCCGGGCAGCCACTCCAGGTTGCCGTGCTTGCCCAGGTGCACCATGGCGTCGGCGCCGAAGCCGCCGTCGTCGGCGCGGGCGGCGATCCACCGGTAGGCGGCCAGGTAGTGGTGGGACGGCGGCAGATCGGGGTCGTGGTAGATCGCGATCGGGTTCTCGCCGAAGCCGCGCGGCGGCTGGATGAGGATCAGCAGGTTCCCGCGGCGCAGGGCCGCGAGGACGATGTCGCCCTCCGGGTTCCGCGACCGGTCCAGGAACATCTCGCCGGGCGGCGGGCCCCAGTGCTCCTCGACGTGCGACCGCAGCTCCTCGGGGAGGGTCGCGTACCAGCGTTTGTAGTCGGCGGCCGGGATGCGGACCGGGTTCCTGGCCAGCTGCTCCTCGGTCAGCCAGTCCTGGTCGTGGCCGCCGGCCTCGATGAGGGCGCGGATCAGCTCGTCGCCGTCGCCCGACACCACCCCGGGGATCTCGTCCTCGGGCCCGAAGTCGTACCCCTCGGCCATCAGGCGCCGCAGCAGGGCGACGGCCGAGGCCGGGGTGTCCAGGCCGACCGCGTTGCCGATCCGGGAGTGCTTCGTCGGGTACGCGGACAGGACGAGCGCCAGCTTCTTCTCGGCGTTCGGGATGTGCCGGAGGCGGGCGTGCCGGACGGCGATGCCGGCGACGCGGGCCGCGCGCTCGGCGTCGGCGACGTACGCGGGCAGGCCGTCGGCGTCGATCTCCTTGAAGGAGAACGGGACGGTGATGAGGCGACCGTCGAACTCCGGCACGGCGACCTGTCCGGCCGCGTCCAGCGGCGACACGCCCTCGTCGTTCTCCTCCCACGCGGCGCGCGAACCGGTCAGGCACAGCGCCTGGAGGATCGGCACGTCGAGCGCGGCCAGCGCGCCCGCGTCCCACGCCTCCTCGTCGCCGCCCGCCTGCGCCTCGGCGGGCTTGGTGCCGCCCGCGGCCAGGACGGTGGTGACGATCGCGTCGGCGGTACGGAGGGTGTCGATCAGCTCCGGCTCGGGGGCGCGCAGCGAGGCCACGTACAGCGGCAGCGGCCGGCCGCCGGCGTCCTCGATCGCGTCGCAGAGGGCGCCGACGAAGGCGGTGTTCCCGCTCATGTGGTGGGCGCGGTAGTAGAGCACGGCGACGACCGGGCCGGTCCCGGTCCGCGCGGTCCGCTCCAGCGGACCCCAGGTGGGGGCGGGGGCCGGGGCCTCGAAACCGTGGCCGGTGAGCAGGACGGTGTCGGAGAGGAAGCGGGCCAGCTGCTCCAGGTTGGCCGGGCCGCCGTGCGCCAGATAGGCGTGGGCCTCGGTGGCCACGCCGATCGGCACGGTGGAGGTGGCCATCAGCTGCGCGTCGGGCGCCTGTTCGCCGCTGAGCACGACCACCGGCTTCCCGGCGGCGAGGACCGCGTCGAGGCCCTCCTGCCAGGAGCGGACACCGCCGAGGAGGCGGACGACGACCAGGTCGGCGCCGTCGAGCAGGGCGGGCAGTTCGTCCAGCGGCAGGCGGGAGGGGTTGGCGAAGCGGTACGCGACCGGGCCGTCGGGCGCGGCGGCGGCGGCCGCCCGGGCGCTGAGCAGGTCGGTGTCGGAGTGCGACAGCAGCAGGAGCATGGCGAGCTCAGGCCTTCCTCGGGGTTGTCCGCGCCCCGGGTGGTCGTGTGGTGGGTGGCCTCCCCGGCCCGGACGGAGCCGGGAGCGCGGGGAAGGGAGTTCCTGACTCACCCGTTCCGTCGCCGGTACGGGCTCACAGTGGCGGGACCGCGCCGGATTCTCACCGGGCTTCCTCCCCGGGGTCCTGGGACCCCATGCCGCTTCGCATCCTAGATCGTGCCGCCGGGGCGGCCGAGGGGGCGGCGGAGTCGGCCCGATCACACCACGTGGCCGGACGGTGCGCCGTGGGTATGCTCGCCGCCATGCCGCCCACCCCACCCCCGGCGCCCGAACCGGGCGAAACCCGCGTACGGGACCGTGGCGACGCCTGCCCCGGAGCGCTGCGCCTGCACCCGGCCGACGACGGCCGCCTGGCCCGACTCCGGCTGCCCGCAGGTAGCTTGACGCCTCGTCAGGCACGCGTCCTCGCCGACGCGGCGGAGCGCCTCGGCGACGGGCGGATCAGCGTCACCTCGCGCGGCAACGCGGAGCTGCGGGGCCTCGGCGAGGGCTGCGGCACGGAGCTCGCCGCGCTCCTGGCCGGGGCGGGCCTGCTGCCCTCCCCCCGTCACGAGCGGATCCGCAACATCGTGGCCTCCCCCGCCGCCGGCCTGGACGGACTCGGCACGGCCGACGTCCAGTTGTGGGCGCGCGAACTGGACGCCCTGCTCTGCGCGGAGCCGTGGACGGCCGCCCTCTCGGGCCGGTTCCTCTTCGCCCTCGACGACGGCCGCGGGGACATGACCGCGCTCGGCGCGGATGTGACCTTGGTCGCAGTACGGGACGCACCGGACCGGGGGGCCCTGCTGTGGTCCGGCGGGCGGGCCCTCCGGGTCGCCGGGACGGACGCGGCCCGGGCCGCGGTCGCCGCCGCCGGGGCCTTCCTCGCCGCCGCCCGGGCCGCCGGGACCGGTGCCTGGCGGGTGGCCGAGCTGCCGCCCGGCCACGCCCCCGACCTGGCCGGCGCCCTCGCCCGGGCCGGGATCCCGGCGGAGCCCGTACCCGCTCCCGCCCTCCCCCACGGGGCACCGCCCGCACCCGGTCCGCTCGGCGAGTGCGGCCTGTACGTCCTGGCCCCGCTCGGCCGGCTCACCGCCGCGCAGCTGCGGGCCCTCGCGGACGGTGCCGACGAGGTGCGGCTCACGCCGTGGCGCGGTGCCGTCGTCGTCACCGGCCAGGCCGCCGGCCGTCTCCCGGTCCTCGCGGGCCTCGGGCTGATCACCCGCCCCGACTCCCCGTGGGCCGGCGTCACGGCCTGCACGGGCCGACCGGGATGCGCCAAGTCACTGGCGGACGTACGGGGGGACGCGACGGCGGGAAGGGCCCCGCAGCCGGGCCCCGGTGGGACGTCCGGCACCGGTGACGAGGCGCGGGCCGGTTCGCCCGGCCGTCTCCTGCCCGTCCACTTCTCCGGCTGCGAGCGCCGGTGCGGCCACCCGCGCGGGGAGTGGGTCGACGTACTGGCCACCGGTGACGGCGCCTACCGGGTGAACGGCGCGCCCACCCCCCGTACCTCCCTTCCCGGCGCGGTCGCCACGGCCCGCACGACCACGACCCCGACGACGACCACGAGATGAGCGAGAGCACCAGGATGTTCGACTACGAGAAGGACGGGACGGAGATCTACCGCCGGTCCTTTGCCACGATCCGCGCCGAGGCGGACCTCGCGGGGCTGCCCGCCGACGTCGCCCAGGTCGCGGTCCGGATGATCCACGCCTGCGGCATGACCGACCTCGTCCGCGACATCGCCTTCTCACCCGCGGCCGTCTCCCGCGCCCGCGAGGCCCTGCGCGCCGGAGCGCCGATCCTCTGCGACGCGCAGATGGTCGCCAGCGGCGTCACCCGCAAGCGGCTGCCCGCCGACAACGAGGTGATCTGCACCCTCTCCGACCCGGCCGTCCCCGGCCTCGCCGCCGAACTCGGCACCACCCGCTCGGCCGCCGCCCTCGAACTCTGGCGCGACCGCCTCGAAGGTTCCGTCGTCGCCATCGGCAACGCGCCCACCGCCCTCTTCCACCTCCTGGAGATGATCGCGAAGGGCGCGCCGAAGCCCGCCGCCGTCCTCGGCATACCGGTCGGCTTCATCGGCGCGGCCGAGTCCAAGGACGCCCTCGCGGAGAACGCCCTCGGCCTCGAGTACCTCGTCGTCCGGGGCCGGCGCGGCGGCAGCGCCATGACCGCCGCCGCCCTCAACGCGATAGCGCACGAAGCGGAGATCCAGGCATGAGCGGCACCACCACCGGCAAGCTGTACGGGGTCGGCCTCGGCCCCGGCGACCCGAACCTCCTGACGCTCGCCGCCGTGAAGGCCATCGCCGAGGCCGACGTCATCGCCTACCACTCGGCCCGCCACGGCCGGTCCATCGCCCGTTCCATCGCCGCCGAGCACATCCGCGAGGACCACGTCGAGGAGCGGCTGATGTACCCGCTCACCGTGGAGACCACGGACCACCCGGGCGGCTACCGGGGCGCCCTGGACGACTTCTACGAGGAGGCCGCGGCCCGGCTCGCCGCCCACCTCGACGCGGGCCGCACGGTCGCCGTCCTCGCCGAGGGCGACCCGCTCTTCTACGGCTCGTACCAGCACATGCACAAGCGGCTCGCGGACCGCTACGACACCACCGTCATCCCCGGCGTCACCTCGGTCAGCGCCGCCGCGGCCCGCCTCGGCACGCCCCTGTGCGAGGCCGAGGAAGTTCTCACGATCATCCCCGGCACCCTGCCGGAGGACGAGCTCACGGCCCGCCTCGCGGGCACCGACTCGGCGGTCGTGATGAAGCTCGGCCGCACCTTCCCCACCGTGCGGCGGGCCCTGGAGCGGGCCGGGCGGCTCGAGGACGCGCGGTACGTGGAGCGGGCGTTCATGCCGGGCGAGCGGACGGAGACGCTGGCCGGCGTGGATCCGTCGACCGTCCCGTACTTCTCCGTCGCCGTCCTGCCCTCCCGGATCGACGCCGTCGTCCCCGAGTCCCGGGAGACCGGCGGCGAGGTCGTCGTCGTCGGCACCGGACCGGCCGGGGCACCCTGGCTGACGCCCGAGTCGCGCGGCGCGCTCCAGGGCGCCGACGACCTCGTCGGCTACACCACCTACCTGGACCGGGTGCCGGTCCTGCGCCCCGGGCAGCGGCGCCACGGCTCCGACAACAAGGTGGAGTCCGAGCGGGCCGAGTTCGCACTCGACCTGGCCCGGCGCGGCCGGCGGGTCGCGGTCGTCTCCGGCGGCGACCCGGGCGTCTTCGCCATGGCGACGGCCGTCCTGGAGGTGGCCTGCGAACCGGACTACGCGGACGTGCCCGTACGGGTCCTGCCGGGCGTGACCGCCGCCAACGCGGCCGCCGCGGCGGCGGGCGCCCCGCTCGGCCACGACTACGCGACGATCTCGCTCTCCGACCGGCTCAAGCCGTGGGACGTCATCTCCCGGCGCCTGCGCGCCGCGGCGGAGGCCGATCTGGTCCTCGCCCTCTACAACCCGGGCTCGAAGTCCCGCACCCACCAGGTCGCCGCCGCCCGCGACCTGCTCCTGGAGGTCCGCTCGCCCGACACCCCGGTGGTCGTCGCCCGTGACGTCGGCGGCCCGGAGCAGTCCGTCCGGGTCGTCACCCTGAAGACCCTGGACCCGGCGGAGGTCGACATGCGCACCCTCCTCCTGATCGGCTCCTCCCAGACCCGCGCGGCCGACCGGGGCGACGGCCGCACGATCACCTGGACGCCGCGCCGCTACGGCTGAGCGGGCCGCCCGGAATCCGGGGTGGGGCGGGGACAACCCCGTACCCACCTCACGGGTCACACGGGTTCCTGGGTTCCCCTTGCCTCACCGGTCACCCACGCGGCGGCCTCCTCCGGGGTCGCCGCCACCGGGACGCCGGCCGGGACCGGGGGGCGGCGGACGATCACGACCGGGACGCCGGCCTCGCGGGCGGCGGTCAGTTTCGGGGCGGTGGCGGCGGCGCCGCTGTCCTTGGTGACGAGGACGTCGATGCCGTGGCGGGCGAGCAGCTCCCGCTCGCCCGCCACGGTGAACGGGCCCCGGTCCAGGAGGACTTCGGTGCGCGCGGGCATCGGCGCCTCCGGGGCGTCGACCGAGCGGACCAGGAACCACTCCGGGCGGTCCGCGAAGGCCGCGAGGCCCATGCGCCCGGTCGTGAGGAACACCCGGTCGCCGAGGCCGTCCAGGGCCGCCGCGGCCTCCTCCAGGGAGTCGACCGGGCGCCAGTCGTCGCCCGCCTCCGGGACCCAGCCGGGGCGGCGCAGGGCCAGCAGGGGAACATGGGCGTCGGCGGCCGCCCGGGCCGCGTTGAAGCTGATCCGCGCGGCGAAGGGATGGGTGGCGTCGATGACCGCGTCCGCGCCGTGCTCCCGCAGCCAGGCGGCGAGGCCGTCCGCGCCGCCGAACCCGCCGATCCGCACCTCACCGGCGGGCAGCCGGGGGTTCGCCACCCGTCCCGCGAGGGAACTGGTGACCCGGACCCGCCCGTGCAGCAGCCCGGCCAGGGCGCGGGCCTCGGCGGTACCCCCGAGGATGAGTACGTGCATGGGAGTCCTTACATGAGTTCCGGCGGCGGGCGCGAGGCCCAACTCAAGCACACCGGTCTGCGCCCGGGCTGGACGACCGGCGCCTGCGCGACGGCGGCGACCACCGCCGCGTACACCGCGCTGCTCACCGGGGAGTTCCCGGACCCCGTGACGATCACCCTGCCGAAGGGCCACACCCCGTCCTTCGCGCTGGCGGCGGAGTCGCTGACGGCCGGGGCCGCCATGGCCGCCGTGGTGAAAGACGCGGGCGACGACCCGGACGTCACCCACGGGGCGGTGATCCGCTCGACGGTACGGCTCCTGCCGCCCGGCTCCGGTGTCGTCTTCCGCGCGGGCGAGGGCGTCGGCACGGTCACCCTGCCGGGGCTGCCGCTCGACGTGGGGGAGCCCGCGATCAACCCGGTGCCCCGGCAGCTGATGCGCGCGCACGTGGCGGAGGTCGCGGCGGCGCACGGCGGCACCGGGGACGTGGAGATCACCGTCTCCGTCGACAACGGCGCCGAGATCGCCCGTTCCACGTGGAACCCGCGGATCGGCATCCTCGGCGGCCTGTCCATCCTCGGGACGACCGGGATCGTCGTCCCGTACTCCTGCTCCGCCTGGATCGACTCCATCCGCCGGGGCGTCGACGTGGCCCGCGCCGGCGGCCTCACCCACGTCGCCGGCTGCACCGGCTCCACCTCCGAGCGGACCGTCACGGAGCTCTACGACCTGCCGGAGATCGCCCTCCTCGACATGGGCGACTTCGCGGGCGCCGTCCTCAAGTACCTCCGCCGCCACCCCGTGGACCGGCTCACGGTCTGCGGCGGCTTCGCCAAGCTCTCCAAACTGGCCGCGGGCCACTTGGACCTGCACTCGGCCCGCTCCCAGGTCGACAAGGCCTTCCTCGCCGCGCTCGCCCGCACGGGCGGCGCCACCGAGGACCTGGCGGCCGAGATCACCACCGCCAACACGGGCCTCGCCGCCCTCCGCCTCTGCGAAGCCGCGGGCGTCCCCCTCGGCGACCTGGTGGCCACCCGCGCCCGCGACGAGGCTCTCACGGTCCTGCGGGGCGCGCCGGTGGCGGTGGACGTGATCTGCGTCGACCGGGCGGGGGCGGTGGTGGGGCGGTCGGCGGTGGCGGGGCCGCGGGTGTGAGGCGGGTGGGCCCCGGCCGGTGGCGACCCGGTGCCGCCCTCAGAGGTCGTCGGGCAGCAACCGGAAGACCGGGTGGCCCGTCAGCGGCCTGATCACGCGGAAGTGCCGGTCGGTCGTGAACAGGACGTCGGTGCCGTATGCGGCGGCCAGGGCGACGTTCATGGCGTCCGTCATCCCGACGCCCTTCCCTCCGTCGGCGTCCGCGTAGCCCTCGGCCACGGCGATCGCCGTGGACAGGTGCGCGGCGACCGGAGGCACCTCGAACCGGCGGGTGGCGGTGTACCGCTCGACGAACCGGGCCGCCGCCAGCGCCTTGCGGGCTCCGGCACGCGCCGAGATCAGGTAGTCGAGTTCGGCCAGCACCAGTGGGGAGATCACCAGATGACTGATCGTGCCCAGTGCCTTCCTGTGCTCGTCGTGGCCCGTGAGGCGGGGGTCGAGCAGGCGGTAGAGGGCGTTGGTGTCGGCGACAGCGATCACTCCGCCCGTCCCATTCCCCTGAGCACGTCATCGATCTCGTCGTTGTCGAGATCGGGAAGGTCGAGGACGGGCAGGTCTATCTCGCCCATCGGATCGGAAGGGTACGGGGGGACGTCCGATCCGATCGGCACCACACGTGCGACGGCGACGCCGTTCTTCGTCACCGTGACGGTCTCACCGGCAGCGGCCGCGGCCAGGATCTGCGACGACTTCTGGTTGAACTCTCGCGCCGTGGTTTCCATGTACTACATGTTACTACCGGCATGCCGGTGTCGGACGGCCACCGTGCAGGCTCCCGCCCCGCACCCTAGGCTCGACAGCACACACCCCCACGAACCGAGAGGAAACGCCATGTCGAAGCGAGGCAACAAGCGCCGGGCGCGGAAGAAGAAGGGCGCTAACCACGGGAAGCGGCCCAACACCTGAGGGCGGGCCCCGGCGACGCCCGTCGCGGGGCCCTCGTCGTGGCCGCGCGGGGCGGTCAGCAGGCGTGCCGGTCCCGCGCCGGGTCGTACAGGTGGCTGTCGCGGAACTCGGACGCGGCGAGCGTGCGGCCGACGAGGATGACGGCCGTCTTGGTGATGCCGGCCGCCTTCACCTGGCCGGCGATGTCCTCCAGGGTGCCGCGCAGGATCACCTCGTCGGGGCGGCTGGCCATGGCGACGACGGCGGCGGGGCAGTCCACGCCGTAGTGGGGGACGAGCTCGGAGACGATCCGGTCGACGTAGCGAGCACCGAGGTGCAGGACGAGCAGGGCGCCGCTGCGGCCGAGGGTGGCGAGGTCCTCGCCCTCCGGCATGGGGGTGGCCTGCTGGGCGATGCGGGTGAGGATGACGGTCTGGCCGACGGTCGGCACGGTCAGCTCCCGCTTGAGCGCCGCCGCGGCGGCGGCGAAGGCCGGGACGCCCGGCACGACCTCGTACGGGATGCCGGCCGCGTCCAGGCGGCGCATCTGTTCGGCGACGGCGCTGAAGACCGACGGGTCGCCGGAGTGCAGCCGGGCCACGTCCTGCCCCGCCTCGTGGGCGGCGGTGATCTCGGCGACGATCTGGTCCAGGTCCATCCGGGCCGTGTCGACGAGCCGCGCGTCCGGCGGACACTCGGCGAGCAGTTCGGTGGGGACGAGCGAGCCCGCGTAGAGGCAGACGCCGCACTTCGCCAGCGTCCGCGCGCCGCGCACGGTGATGAGGTCGGCGGCGCCGGGGCCCGCGCCGATGAAATAGACGGTCATCCCTCTTCGGAACCTTTCGTGACGGACCACTGGGTGACGGGCATGGCCGGGCGCCAGCCGGTGAAGCCGCCGACGGGTACGGCGGCGGAGACGGAGAGCCGGATCAGTTCGCCGCCGTGGCGGCGGTGGCGCGCGGCGAGCAGCGCCTCGGACTCCAGGGTCACGGTGTTGGCGACGAGCCGGCCGCCGGCGGGCAGGGCGTCCCAGCAGGCGTCGATCAGGCCCGGGGCGGTGAGTCCGCCGCCGATGAAGACCGCGTCGGGGACGGGCAGCCCGGCGAGCGCCGCCGGGGCGGGCCCGGTGACGACGGTCAGGCCGGGCACGCCGAGCCGGTCGGCGTTGCGGGTGATCCGTCCGGCCCGTTCGGGGGACTTCTCCACGGCGACGGCCCGGCAGGAGCGGTGGGTCCGCATCCATTCGATGCCGATGGAGCCGGAGCCGCCGCCGACGTCCCAGAGCAGTTCGCCGGGGGCGGGGGCGAGCGCGGCGAGGGTGGCGGCGCGGACGTACCGCTTGGTGAGCTGGCCGTCGTGCTCGTACGCGTCGTCGGGCAGGCCGGGCGCGGCGCCGAGGCGGAGCGCGCCGGGGGCGCGGACGCAGTCGACGGCGATCACGTTGAGCGGGTCGCCGGGGGCGTGGGCCCAGGTGTCGGCGGTGCCGTCGAGCAGGCGCTCGCGGTCGGAGCCGAGCTGTTCGAGGACCCGCAGCCGGCTGGGCCCGTACCCCCGCTCGCGCAGCAGGGCGGCGACGTGCTCCGGGGTGGCCGCGCCCTCGCTGAGGACGAGGATCCGCCGGCCGTGGTGGAGGGCGGCGGCGAGGGCGGCGGGCGGCCGGGCGACGAGGGAGACGGTCTCGACGGCCTCCAGGGGCCAGCCGAGGCGGGCGCAGGCGTACGAGACGGAGGACGGGTGCGGCAGGACGTGGAGGCGGTCCGGGCCGACGGTCTCGGCGAGGGTGCGGGCGATGCCGTGGAAGGAGGGGTCGCCGCTGGCGAGGACGGCGACGGCGCGGCCCTCGTGGGCGGCGAGCAGGCCGGGCACGGCGGGGCGGAGCGGCGAGGGCCAGGGGACGCGCTCGCCGGGGCAGTCGGCGGCGGGCAGCAGGCCGAGCTGGCGGGGGCCGCCGATGAGGACCTCGGCGGCGCGCAGGACGCGGCGGGAGGCCTCGGGGAGCCCGTCCCAGCCGTCCGCGCCGATTCCGACGACCGATATCGCAGCGTTCACGTCGGGGACTCTACGGGAGGGGCTCCTTCCGGCCGCGTCCGGCCACGGGGAGCGGGCGCCTCGCCCGGCCCGGGGAGCGGGGGAATAGCCGGAAGGGGTGCGCCGTTGAACGCGATGGTTTAAGATTCAACCAAGAGCTTGGGGGCAGAGCCCCCGAAGCACCCCCGCGAGAGGTGAGCACGATGCAGTTCGGGATCTTCACCGTCGGCGACGTGACGACCGACCCCACCACCGGCCGCACCCCGACCGAGCACGAGCGGATCAAGAACACCGTCGCCATCGCGCTCAAGGCCGAGGAGGTGGGACTCGACGTCTTCGCGACGGGCGAGCACCACAACCCGCCGTTCGTCCCGTCCTCCCCCACCACCCTCCTCGGGCACATCGCCGCCCGCACGGAGAACCTGATCCTCTCCACCTCCACCACCCTCATCACCACCAACGACCCGGTGAAGATCGCCGAGGACTACGCGACCCTCCAGCACCTCGCCGACGGCCGCGTCGACGTGATGACGGGCCGCGGCAACACCGGCCCGGTCTACCCGTGGTTCGGACAGGACATCCGCCAGGGCATCCCGCTCGCCATCGAGAACTACGCGCTCCTCCACAAGCTGTGGAGACAGGACGTGGTCGACTGGGAAGGAAAGTTCCGCACCGCCCTGCAGGGCTTCACCGCCACCCCGCGCCCGCTCGACGGCGTCCCGCCCTTCGTCTGGCACGGCTCCATCCGCTCGCCCGAGATCGCCGAACAGGCCGCCTACTACGGCGACGGGTTCTTCGCGAACCACATCTTCTGGCCCAAGCAGCACACCGAGAAGATGGTCCGCCTCTACCGGCAGCGCTACGCCCACTACGGGCACGGCACCCCCGAGCAGGCGATCGTCGGCCTCGGCGGCCAGGTGTTCATGCGGAAGAACTCGCAGGACGCGGTACGGGAGTTCCGCCCGTACTTCGACAACGCGCCGGTCTACGGCCACGGCCCCTCCCTGGAGGAGTTCAGCCGCGAGACCCCGCTGACCGTCGGCTCCCCGCAGGAGGTCATCGAGCGCACCCTGTCCTTCCGCGACTACGTGGGCGACTACCAGCGCCAGCTGTTCCTGGTCGACCACGCGGGACTGCCGCTCAAGACCGTCCTCGAACAGCTCGACATCCTCGGCGAGGAGGTCGTCCCGGTCCTGCGCAAGGAGTTCGCCGCCCTGCGCCCGGCCGGCGTCCCCGCCACCGCCCCGCTCCACCCCGCCGTCCTCGCCGCCCAGGAGGTCTGACGCCATGCGGACGTTGAAGCTGGTCGCGGTCTCCGCCGGCCTCAGCTCCCCCTCCTCCACCCGGCTGCTCGCCGACCGCCTCCTCCAGGCGGCCCGGTACCGGCTGGCCGAGCAGGAGTACGCGGTCGACGTCCAGGTCGTCGAACTGCGCGACCTGGCCGTGGACATCGCCAAGAACTTCGTCACCGGCTTCCCCTCCGCCGCGCTCCAGGAAGCCATCGACACGGTGACGGGCGCCGACGGCGTCATCGCGGTCACCCCGGTCTTCACGGCCTCGTACAGCGGCCTGTTCAAGTCCTTCTTCGACCTGATCGACCCGGCCGCCCTGACCGGCACGCCCGTCCTCCTCGGCGCGACCGGCGGCACCGCCCGCCACTCGCTGGTCCTCGACCACGCCCTGCGGCCCCTCTTCGCCTACCTGCGGGCCCTCGTCGTCCCGACCGCCGTCTACGCGGCCTCGGAGGACTGGGGCTCCGGCGGCGACGAGTACACCGATGGGCTGCCCGCCCGGATCACCCGCGCCGGCCAGGAGTTCGCGGACACCGTGGCCGCCCGCCCCGCCCGGGACGGCGGCGACGACGACCTCGTCCCCTTCGAGCAGCAGTGGGCGGACCTGCGCCTCGACTGACCGCCCGGAGCGTCACGGGGCCGGTGCGGGTGCGGGCAGGGGCGCCACCTCGCGGGGGAAGAACTCCGCGAGGTCCTCCCCCGCCCCGTACAGCTCCCGCACGAACGCCCGCGCCCTCGCCACCACCTCGGGCCCGGTGTACCGCACCGCCCCGCCGGGCACGCCCCCGGGCCCGTACTCCACCACGTACACCGCCTCGCCCCCGAGCACGCACAGCTCCGGCAGCGGCCCCTCCCCCTCGTACGCAGCGACCCGCTCCGCGTCCAGGACGGAGACCTCCTCCCCGTACTCCCCCTTCACGCGCAGGATGTGCAGCTCCCACTGCACGTACGGGGTCAGCGGCCGCTCCACGATCCGCACCCGCCGGTGGCGGAAGCCCGCCCGCGCGATGCGCCCGAAGAACTCCTCGTACTCCGGCCGCAGCTCCTCGATCAGCCGCAGCGACTCCTCCCACTCCCCGCGCCGGAACGCCAGCCAGCTCGGGAAGTCGCCCTCGTCGTACGCCTGCATCCGCTCCAGCTTCCAGAAGCCCTCGGGGCCGATACGCCGGAACCGCTCCGCGAAGTCGGACGTGTAGGCGCCCTGTCCGAGCCGGACGCCGTCGGCGCCCTCGAAGATCTCACGCATCGGAAACGTTCCTCCTGTTCGTCTCGGCCCGCCGGGCCCGGTGGTCACGCCACCGGGTGACGAGCCAGATGATGTGGACGGCGGCGAAGGCCGCGAGAGTCAGTACCCCGTCCGACACGTCGAGGGCGGAGCCGCCCCCGCTGAGCCTGCCCAAGGCGACCACCACCAGCCGGACCTCGGCGGGCAGCGTGAAAGCCGCGAACGCCCCCAGGCAGGCCGTGGTGCCCAGCACCAGGACGAGGCTGTAGATCCGCACCGCCCGCCGCTCCCCAGCCGGAAGGACCCTGCTCGGGTCCCGCTCCGCCGTCTCCCTCCGGAGCAGCCGTCGGGCCAGGTGCCGGGCGTAGGCCCGGCCGTCGCCGTACAGGTCCCGGCAGCCGGTGAGGTCCTGCAACACGAAGTACACGTCGGTCCGCATGAACACCATGCACTGGAAAGCCAGCGGCAGGCCCGCCCACAGCACCGTCGCCGCCAGGAAACGGTGCCCTGCGGAACTTGGCGAGGTCAGGGCGAGCAGGAGCACCGCGACGGATGCGACGGAGAGATTGACCGCGATCCCGGCGAGGTAGGCCGTGAGCCGGTGTCGGCGGGGCGCGAGTTCGATACCGCTGATGTCCGTCTGCACCACCAGAAATTGCAGTCGGGTCCCGAAGCCGATCCGGCCCGGCACGCCGGCGGCCCGAGCCACCGCCAGGTGCGCGAGCTCATGAAGCAGGACGACCGACCATCCGACGACCAGCCCGCTGACCACCACGAGCGTCCCGTAAGGGCTCCACAGCAGGTCCCGGTAGGTGGGCGTCAGCTCGGGGCGGGCCAGCAACACCGCCACGGCGGTGCCGACGAGGGCGGCGGGAATCCAGGGGAGCGAGGGGTGCAGCAGGAAGCCGAGTCGCTCGGGGCGGAGCCCCGGAAGGCTTGCCGGGGCCGCCGGCGGCCCCGACCCGGCCGGCTGCCCGTCGACCTCCGCCACGAAACCGAGTGCGAGTAAATCGCGTACGAACTCCACGACGTCCGGTTCCTCACCCGGTGCGGCGCCTGCCGCGAGGCGCGCCTGCGCGGCACCGACGCTCACCCCTTCCGCCAACAGGTCGAGAACCGCCACGCCCTCGGGGGGCAGGGCGACGAAGGTACGGGATTCCCGGCGGCCCACGATCCACTCGGTGCCGTCGGCTCGCCGGTTCAGCGGGTGGAGCCGCACTCGGGAATCCGGCCCCACGGATGGGGTAGGGCGGGGCGGGGCGGTCACGGCCGGTCCTCCACGTCTGCCCTGCGGCCACTGCCCGGCATCTCAGGCTCCCCCGCAGGCGGGGCAGTCGGGCCGGTGGAGTACCGGGTCGAAACCCGGCTCTCCGGGGCGAACGAGGTTGAACTCCAGCCGAAATCCGGAGGGGAGAACGGGCACTCCGGTCAGCATCGCCGTGGCGGCGTACACGAACAGGGCTCCGGCGAGCGTCGCCGTCACCGCGTTCACCGGGCTCCACGGCATCCGCGGTGAGACCGTCGCCTCGTCCTCACCGGACGGCAGCCCGAGGTCCCGGGACTCGGCCAGGGTGATCCGGTGGCATTCCAAGCAGCCACTCCGCCCCGGCGCATACGCCCCCACGGTGACCAACGGTCCCTGGTAGCCACCGTCGATCCACGGCGTGCCCGTCTCCAGGCATACGCGATTGGCCCAGGTCCGGAGAGCGGCGGGCCGGTCGGCACCCAGGACGAGGAGGTCGTACCGAGGGGGCTCCGGGGCTTCGGTGGCCCTGGCCCCCTCGACCATGTCGGCAACCGGCGGAGCGCCGTCCGGGGGGCCGGTGCGCAGGAGACGGGCGAGGCCGGCCGGTGACCGCACCGCTGTGGCCTCCCCCGTCAGTCGCACGTCCGAGTTGAGGGCACGCAACGAGGCGAGAGCCGCG
The DNA here is from genome assembly GCF_040302405.1 of Streptomyces sp. NPDC126503. Taxonomy (NCBI): domain Bacteria; kingdom Bacillati; phylum Actinomycetota; class Actinomycetes; order Kitasatosporales; family Streptomycetaceae; genus Streptomyces; species Streptomyces sp. NPDC126503. Next base: position 208,729 of record NZ_JBEORS010000002.1, on the reverse strand, counting down.
TCGACCTTGCGCCGGCCGATGTCCGGCTCGCGGTAGAGCACCTGGCGGTTCAGGTTGGACAACTCGACGACATCGGGGTCCACACAGTGCAGACGGCCCACGCCCGAGGCGACCAAGCCCTGCGCCGCGACCCCGCCCGCGCCACCGAGGCCGACGAGCAGGACCCGCGCGTGGGAGAGGGCGAGCTGGAGGTCCCAGGCGTCGGCACGGGGGGAGGAATCCATCCACCGCAGCAGCGGCACCCCGCGGCTGTACCGCTCCCTCTCCCGTGCGGAGAACACGGTGGGAATGCCCGTCGCCGCGTCCTCCAGGAATCCGGCCTGCCGCAAGTCGGCCATCGCCTGGAATACATCGTTCTCGTCGGGGACAGGGTGCGCGGCGGCGACCTCGACGGCTATCCGTTCCGTCTCCCGAGTTCCGTCCATGGCCTGGATCAATTCCCAGACCCAGCCGTCGGGATCCTCGATCTCCGCGCCGATGCCGTGGACCACACTGCCGATCCGCACATGACCCGCGACCGTCCGGTAAGGCCGGTGCTCGGGCTTGACGCGTGGTCGCAGGAGGGCGGGCAGCTCCCCCCTCGACTCCCGCCCCATACTCAACTCCCCCAAGGAAAAACTTTATTGACCTCACACACCACTGTGGCACCGTGGGCATGTTAACGCCCGCCGCGACCCGAGGAGGCAGAAATGGCAACCAAGATCACCATACGACCGCTGGACAAGAAGGAGACGACGAGCGACAGCCAGGGATCGAGTAATTAGCGCCATTCAAGAAACTCGGCGTCCCTGCCCCTGGGGGCAGGGCTCGCCCGCTTATCAGCCTTCTCCAGTCACTTTCCGGCCTTTCCTCGCCACTTCTCGGACGAATGTCGGCCTCACCGCCCATGTCGTGCCTCCGCCCTCCCTGCGCTTCCCTTACTTCCGGTTGTAGAGACGCATCGTGATCCAGCCGAAGACGAGCACGAACAGCGCCGACCACCCCAGCGTCCAGCCGATGTCCGCCACCGGCCGGTGGCCCGCCATCAGGTCGCGGACCGCCGTCGACAGGTGGGTGACCGGGTTGTTGTTGACGAAGGCCTGGAGCCAGCCCGGCATGGTGCGGGGGTCGACGAAGACGTTGGAGAGGAAGGTGAGCGGGAAGATGACCATCATCGAGACGCCCATCACCGACTTCTCGCTGCGCAGGAGCAGGCCGAACATGGTCCAGATCCACGAGAACGCGAACGAGAAGACCATGAGCAGCGCGACGCCGAGGAGCACGCCCGCCGGGCCGCCGGCCGGGCGGTAGCCGATGGCGAGGCCCACGCTCAGCATCACGGCCGAGGCGATCAGATAGCGGACGACGTCACCGAGGAGGTAGCCGACCATCGGGGCCGGCCGCCACACCGGCAGGGTGCGGAAGCGGTCGAAGACGCCCTTGTCGATGTCGGTGTTGACGGAGACGCCCGTGTACATCGTGATCATCACGACGCTCATCACGAGGATGCCCGGCAACAGGAACTGCACGTACGAGGAGACCGATCCGGCCAGCGCGCCCCCGAAGAGGTACGTGTACATCAGCACCATCATGATCGGGAACGCGGTCACGTCGAACAGCTGCTCCGGCACGTGCTTGATCTTCAGCATGGCCCGCCGGCCGAAGGTCAGGGAGGCGCCGAGGGCGCTGGGGCGGGGCGGCCGGTCGCGGCCCGCGAGGAACTCGGCGAGGTCCTCGGCGCGCGGGGCGACGAATTCCGTGGCGTCGGCGGCCCCGGCCGAACCGGCCGGCCCGCTCGTGGGATCCTTGTCCTTGCCGGTGGTGACGGTGGTCATGCCGGCGGTCCCTTCCGTTCCGTGAGGGCGAGGAACACCTCGTCCAGGCTCGGCTGCCCGAGCGCGAAGTCGTCCACGGCGATCCCCGCCCGCGACAGCTCCGCCAGCGCCCGCGCCGCCTGCTGCGCCGCACCCCGCTCCGTACCCCGCCCGTCGACCGTCGCCGTGAGGGCCACCGGATCGGCGTCGAGCTGGACGGAGGTGCGCAGGGCACCGGCGAGGACCCGTTCGGCCTCCGCGCGCCGCGCCGGGTCCCGCAGCCGTACGTGCACGGAGCCGGCGCCCACCGAGGCCTTCAGCTCGCCCTTGGTGCCCTCGGCGATCACCCGGCCGTGGTCGATGACGGCGATGCGGGAGGCCAGCCGGTCCGCCTCGTCGAGGTACTGGGTGGTGAGCAGCACCGTCGTGCCCTGCTCGACCACCGCGCGCACGATGTCCCACACCTGGTTCCGGCTGCGCGGGTCGAGACCGGTGGTCGGCTCGTCCAGGAACAGCAGGTCCGGGGTGTTGAGCAGGGAGGCCGCGATGTCGATCCGGCGCCGCATGCCGCCCGAGTACGTCTTCACCTGCCGGCCCGCCGCCTCCGAGAGGCCGAAGGCGGCCAGGAGCCGCGCGGCCCGGTCCCGGGAGGCCGCCCGGGAGTGCCCGAGCAGGCGCGCGAGCAGCACCAGGTTCTCGGTGCCGGTCAGGTCCTCGTCGACCGAGGCGTACTGGCCGGTGAGGCTGACCCGGCCCCGTACCGCGTCCGCGTCGGTGACCACGTCCCGGCCGAACACCCGGGCCCGGCCGCCGTCCGGGCGCAGCAGGGTCGCGAGGACCTTGACGGTCGTGGTCTTGCCGGCGCCGTTGGGGCCGAGGACCCCGTAGACGGTGCCTGCGGGGATCCACAGGTCGACGCCGTCGACGGCGCGGTTGGTGCCGAAGACCTTGACCAGGCCCTCGGTCTCGACGGCCGGCGTGCCGTCCCCGCCGCCGCTCATGCCGCGCCCCCGCCGTCCGGCCGTCGGGTGCGGCGGTGGCCGGGGGCGGGGTGTCCGATGCGGCCCTGCCGCCTCCGGCCGCCGGTCCGCGCGGGGTGCTCGTGGTCGTCGGTCATGCCGTGTCCTCGTGCCGGTCCGTCCAGCCCTGTCCTCCGGCTCCTGCCGCGCCTCGGAGCCGGCCGCGCGATGCGCCCGGGGCGCCGGGACGCCGGGGCGCCGGGCCTCGAGAGGCGCTCCTCCCAGTCTGCTGCGGGAGCCACCGGCCCGCCACCGCCGCCGGAAAGCGGCCCGGAGGGTGTACGGCGGCTCCGCCGCGCGGGGGAGGCGGACCGTTCGCCGGGCCGACGACCCACACCCCCGGCCGGGCGGAACCTGGTCCCATGATGAGCGTCAAAGCCCTCCCCGGCGTGCCCCGTTGGGCCGTCCTCGCCGCCCACGCCGTGCCCCTCCTCACCCTGCCGTCCGGCCTGTGGCGCCTCGCGCTCGTCGCGGGTCTGCCGGTCACCCAGGACGCCTGGCACCACGGTCCGGGCGGGGTGATGAGCACCGCGGAGGCCGTGTACGTGGTCTCCCCGAGCGTCGTGTCCGAACTGCTGGCCTTCCTCACCCTCGGCCTCGTCCGCCCATGGGGCGAGGTCCTTCCCCGCCGGTTCCCGTTCCTCGGCGGCCGGCCGGTGAACCCGGCCGCCGCGTGGCGGGCGGCGTTCGCCGGGGCCGCGGGCCTGTGCGCGCTCGTTGCCTGGGGCGTGTACGCCTCCGCCGCCGGCCTCGGGTCCGGCATACCGGCCTCACCGGCGCAGGAGGCGCTGGTGATCGCCTGCTACGCGCCGCTCCTCGCCTGGCCGGTGCTGCTCGCCGCCGTGGCCGCCGACCACCGGCGCCGCCACACCGCACCGGTCGCGCGGGGCGCCGGGCCCGGCCCGTCCGGCGGCGGCGGTCAGGAGGGCGCCGGGCGGCCGGCGGCGTCCTCGTGGGTGTAGAAGAGGTAGAAGGCGACGCAGAACACGGCGGCGGCGACCACCAGCCCGAGCACCGCCGCCGACAGGACGCTGGCGCCGGAGAGGCTGAAGAGGAACCCGACCGCGAGGCCGGCCAGCGCGCCCCAGGCGGCGGCCCGTGGCTCGCGCGGCAGGGCGCGGCCGGTCCAGCGGAGCCCGTACACCGCTCCGGCGAGGACCACCGCCGAGATCAGGCCGAGCCAGAGCTGGCCCCAGCTGAGCGGGCCGCCGTGGCGTTCGACGGTCGACGCGTACAGGCCGTAGACGACGCCGAGGGCGAGGGGGAGGCCCCAGCCGTGCGCGCTCGTGGTGGCCTGTCGCCGGCGCCGGGCGGGTACCGCTGCGTGTGCGCCCATCGCGGAAGCTCCTTCGTCTCGCCCCCCGCGGCCGTGCCCGCACCCTCCAGGGCACACCCGCGCCCCGGCGGCCGCAACCGGACCGGGCCCCGCCCGCCCCGACCGCAGCGACCGGTCGGCCCGGGTGGCCGACCCGGGGGGACGCCCCGGCCGGACGGCCGCTCACCCGCCCGGCGCAGTCCGGCGTTCGCGCCGGTACGAACGGGCCGACGATGGGCCCATGAGCCAGCACACCGCACCCCGCAAGGCAGGGACGTCCGGCGCCTGGGCCGCCGGCGGCACCCTCTTCGCCGGCGTCCTCATGCTCGTCACCGGCCTGATGGACATCTTCCAGGGCATCGCCGGCATCGCCGAGAACGACATCTACGCCCGCGTCGGCGACTACGTCTACGAGTTCGACCTCACCACTTGGGGCTGGATCCACCTCGTCCTCGGCGTCCTCGTGGCCGCCACCGGTTACGGCATCCTCAAGGGCGCCGAGTGGGGCCGCGTCGCCGGCATCTCCCTCGCCGCCCTCAACATCCTGGCGCAGTTCCTCTTCCTGCCCTACCAGCCGTGGTGGGCCCTCTTCTCCATGGCCGTGTCGATCTTCGTGATCTGGGCGCTCGCCTCGGACGGGGACCGCCGCGCCGACGAGACGTTCTGAGGCGCCCATGAGACCGCATCTCACGGCCCTCACGACGGCCGCCGCGCTCCTCGCCCTCGCCGGCTGCGAGGCGGCGAAGGACGCGGCCGGCGACATCGTCTCCTCCGCCACCGCCGCGGTCGCCTCCGCCGCCCAGGAGAAGATGAACGAGGTCAAGGACGGGGTGAACGCCACCGGCGACGTCAAGGCCGGGAAGACCCGCGCCGACGGCGACCGGACCGCCGCCGACGTCACCGCGACCAACCCCAAGGACTCCGCCGCCGACTACACCGTCATGGTCACCTTCCACGACCGCGACGGCAACGTCATCGACACCGTCGTCGTCACGCTGAACGCGGTCGCCCCGAAGCAGTCGAAGACCGGGACCGCCCGCAGCAACCGTTCGCTCCCGGACGGCACCACCGCGGACATCACCCGGGCCCTGCGGCACTGAGCCGCCGGGCGGTGACACCGCGCGGACGCGCCCGGCCCGGTGTCACCGCCCGGTGCGACACTGAGCGGCGTGGACCGAGTCCTTGCCGCAGCACCCGAACCGCAGCCCCGGGCGACCCCGCCCCACCCCCCTGCCGGGAACTCCGGCCCGGGACCCGCCGGGGCACCACCCCTCCGGCCCGGGCACCGCCCCGCCGCCCGGGCCGCCGTGCTGCTCCTGGCCGTCCCCGCCGTCGTCGCCGCCTGCCGGGCCCTCGACACGGACGCCGTCACGCCCGTACCGCAGCTGCTGTCCTTCCTGCCGTGGCTCACCGTGCCCGCCGGGCTCGCCGTGCTCCTGGCCGCCGCCGCGCGCCGCCGCGTCCTGTCCTTCGTGGCCGTGACCGTCCTCGGCACCACCGCCTGGGCCTCCCTGCCGTACGTCCCCGACCCGGTCACCCTCATCGCCCCGCCCGAGGCCCGCGTCCGCGTCCTCGCCGCGAACGTCGAGTTCGGCGAGGCCACCGGGGCGCTCGTCGCGACGATCCGGCGCGAGCGGCCCACCCTGGTGTACGTCTCCGAGTGCGACCGCGCCTGCGGACGCACCCTCACCACCACGTTCGCCGCCGAACTGCCCCACCACGCCTCCGTGGCGGCCGACGGCTCCGCCGGTTCGGTCCTGCTCAGCGCCCATCCGCTGCGCGACCGGCGGGTCGTCCCCGCCACCATGGGCATGCCGGGCGCCACCGCCGTCATCGCCGGCCGGCCCGTGGACCTCCAGCTCGCCCACCCGATGCCGCCGCTGCCCGGGCAGACCGGCCTGTGGAAGGAGGAACTCGGCCGGATCAGGGACGCGGTGGCCCGGCCCGCCGAGGGGCCGCACCGGATCGTCGCCGGGGACTTCAACGCCTCCCAGGACCACGCCGCCTTCCGCCGGATCCTCGACGCCGGGCACCTCCAGGACGCCGCCCGGCTGGCGGGTGAGAGCCGCACCCCGACGTGGCCCGCCGAGGGGCCGCTGCCGCCCTCCGTGCAGATCGACCACGTGCTCGTCAGCGACGGCTTCACCGTGCGCGCGGTGCGCTTCTTGGCACTGGCCGGTTCCGACCACCGGGCCGTCCTCGCCGATCTCGACCTGCACGACGGGCGCTGATCGGCCACGCTGGAAGACATGGACAACGAGGAGATCCTGGACGACATCGGCGCCCTCGTCGAAGAGGAGCGCGCCCTGCGGCATCGCACCGGCGGCCTCCTTCCCGAGGAGCGCGAACGCCTCGCCGAACTGGAGGTACGGCTCGACCAGTGCTGGGACCTGCTGCGGCAGCGGCGGGCGAAGGCCGAGTTCGGTGAGGACCCGGACAGCGCGGCGGTCCGCCCGGCGGCCCAGGTGGAGTCGTACCGCAGCTGAGCGCGGGGCGGGCGCGGCGGAGGGCCGGGCGACGACGCCGGACACCGGGCCGGAATGCCCGTACGCCCCGGCCTGCCCCGACCCCCGCGGTCCCGTACGCCCCGGCGCCGGATGCCGCAGTGCCCGTACGCACCCGCCCGTCACCGCCCGGCGCCGTGCCGCCAGGCCACTACGTTGGGAGGCATGGCGACGCACCCCGCAGGCCCCTCACGGCAGGGCCCCTCACGGCTCGTTCCGCCCGCCTGGCTGACCGCCGGGCTGCGACCCGCGTCCACGCCGGTCCCGTGGGCGGCCGTCGCCCGCGCCTCCGTGACCCTGTCCGCGCCGCTCGCCGCGGGGCTCGCCGCCGGGCAGCCCGCCTACGGCGCGCTCGTCTCCATGGGCGCCCTCTCCGGAGTCATCGGCGACACCGCCGACTCCTACCGGATGCGGATCTTCAACATCGCCGTCCCGCAACTCTTCGGCGCCCTCGGCGTCACCCTCGGCACCCTCGTCTTCGGCCACGGCTGGGCCGCCGTCGCCGCCCTGACCCTGGTCGCGCTCGTCTCCGGCATGATCTCCTCGATCGGCGCGGTCGCCTCCGTCTCCGGACTGCTGCTCCTCCTCAACGCGGTCGTCGGCGCCGGACTCCCCATGCCCGGCCCCTGGTGGAAGGCGCCCCTGCTGCTCACGCTCGGCGGCCTTCTCGTGCTCGCGCTCACGCTCCTGGGCTGGCCGCTGCGCCGCGCCGCGCCCGAACGCACCGCCGTCGCCGCCGCCTACCGGGCGGTCGCCGCGCTGTACGAGGCCGCCGGCAGCGACACGTACGACGCACAGCGGCAGGCCGTCACCGCCTCCCTCAACCAGTCCTACGACCTCGTCCTCGCCCGCCGGGCCCGCGAACACGGCCGGGCGCCCACCCAGGTCCGCCTCCTCGCCCAGCTCAACGTCCTCATCCCGCTCGTCGAGGCCGCCCCCGCCGCCCATCTCCGGGCCCGCCGCCACGGCCCGGTCCACCCCTCCGTCCCGGCCGCCGTCCGCGACCTCGCCGCCGCCGTCGAGGAAGGCCGCACCGGCAGCCCCCGCCTGGAGCTGCCCGATCCCGAACGGCCCTCCGAGAAGGCCGTCGACCACGCCCTGCGCCACGCGGCGGACGTCGTCCACGAGGCCGACCCCGACCCGTACAACGTCGACGACCGGCTCGGCAGGCCCGCCGCCCTGCGCGTCCGCGTCCGGCGCACCGCCCGCGCGGTCCTCTTCTCCGGGGCGTCCTGGCGGTACGGGCTGCGCCTCGCGCTCTGCATCGGCCTCGCCCAGGCCCTGGTGTCCCTGATCCCGGTGCCCCGCTCGTACTGGGTGGCGCTCACCGTCACCTTCGTCATGAAGCCCGACTTCGGCTCGGTCTTCTCCCGCGCCGTGCTCCGCGCCCTCGGCACCGCCCTCGGCCTCGTGCTGGCCGCCCTGGTCCTCTCCGAGGTACCGCGCGGCTGGTGGGACATCCCGGTGATGATGCTGCTCGCCGCGCTGATCCCCGCCTTCTCCGCGAAGGGGTACGTCTTCCAGACGGCGGCCATCACGCCCGTGATCCTGCTGCTCTCCGACCTCCTCAACCACCAGGGCTTCGGCCTGGTCCTGCCCCGCCTGTACGACTCGCTCATCGGCTGCGCCATCGCCCTGGTCGCCGGCTACCTGCTCTGGCCCGAGTCCTGGCACGCCCGCATCGGGGACCGCCTCGCGGACGCGGTCGCCGACACCGCCGCGTACGTGGCCCTGGCCTTCGCCCCCACCGGCGCGCCGCGGCGAGGGGCAGCGACGGCGGGGACGGAGTCACGACCGGGGCCCGGGGCGGAGACGGGGACGGGGACGGGGGCGACCATGGCGGGTGGCGACCGGGGGGCGCGGCTGCGGGCCCGGCGCGCGCTGTACCGCGACCTGTCGACCGTACGCTCCGAGTTCCAGCGGGCCCTGACCGAACCGCCGCCCACCGGCACCCGGGCCTCCGCCTGGTGGCCGCTGGTCGTCGCCGTCGAACGGATCGTGGACGCCACCACCGCCGCCCGCATCCGCGTCGACCACGGCGCCCCGCCCCCGGACCCGGCCGAGGTGGCCGCCGTCGAACGGGAGTTGCGGGAGTTCGCCGAGGGCCTGCGTTCCTCCGAGACGCTCGTGGAGGTCCGCAGCGACCTTCCCGGCGACGAGAACGGAGTCCTGGCGCCGCTGCGTCACGAGGTGCGCGCGGCCCGCGCCATCGCCGGTCCCGACCTGGGCTAAACCCGCGCCGGGGGGCGTACGGGCGGACTTACCGGCGGTCACGGAACGGAACCCTCCCACCGCCGTTACCGGAATCCACCGGTGCGACTACGATGCGCCTCGATTCACCGTGTTCCGCACCCGCCACCGTCCGCAACCGGCCCGGCGGCGCGGGCACTTCGTCCTGCCCCACCCCCGCGCCCCGAGGACACGCCATGCGCACCACCACCCCGGGCAGAGGACTCCAGCCCAATGTCCTCGGCACGTTCGACACGGTCGTGATGGCCGTCGCCGGGAGCGCACCCGCCTACTCGCTCGCCGCGACCACCGCCGTCCTCTTCGGCGCGGTCGGCCTCGCGGGGCCCGCCGCCCTCCTCTACTGCGCCGTTCCGATGCTCGGCATCGTCCTCGCCTACGCCCGCCTCGGCCGGATCGACGTCAACGCGGGCGCCGGCTACTCGTGGGTGGGCCGCACCCTCCACCCCTTCCTCGGTTTCCTCTCCGGCTGGGCGCTCGTCTTCGCCGCCACCGTCTTCATGGTCGCCGGCTCCCTTCCCGCCGGCTCCCTCACCCTCGCCCTGATCGACCAGGACCTCGCCGACGAGACCCCGCTCGCCGCCGCCGTCGGCGCCTGCTGGTTCCTCGTCATGCTGCTCGTCGTCCTGGGCGGCACCCGGCTCACCGTGCGCGCCCAACTCCTCATGACGGGCGTGGAGATGCTCATCCTCGCCGTCTTCGTCCTGGCCGCCGTGCTGCACCGGGGGCACGCCACCGCCTTCGACTGGTCCTGGTTCGGCCTCGGCCACTTCGCCGGTCCCGAGGGCTTCGCCGCCGGCGCCCTGATCGCCGCCTTCTACTACTGGGGCTGGGACGTCACCAGCAACCTCAGCGAGGAGACCCGGGACAGCCGCCGCACCGCCGGGCTCGCCGCGCTCGTCGGCGTCGGTCTCGTCTTCCTCCTCTTCGAGGCCTTCACCGTCGCGGTGAACGTGCTGCTCAGCGCGGACGAGATCCGGGCCGCCGGGCCGAACGTGCTCGCCGTCCTCGGCCACGAGATCTGGCCCGGTGTCGGCGGGAAACTCCTCGTCGCCGCCGTGCTCCTGTCCACCGTCGCCACCCTGGAGACCACCCTCATCCAGGTCACCCGCTCCCTCTTCGCGATGGGCCGGGACCGGACCCTGCCCGCCGCCCTCGGCACCGTGCACCGCCGCTGGAACACCCCGTGGGTGGCGATCGCCGCCGTCGGCGGCGCGGCGCTCCTGATGTTCGCGGGCGCGGCCGCCGCCGGCACCGTCCAGGGCGTCCTCAACGACGCGGTCGCCGCGATCGGGCTCCAGATCGCCTTCTACTACGGCCTCGCCGGCATCGCCGCCGTCGTCGCCTACAAGTCGCTGCTCCTGCGCTCCGTACGGAACCTGCTCCTGGGCGGGTTGTGGCCGGCGCTCGGCTCCGCCTTCATGCTGTGGGCCTTCGTCGAATCGCTCGGCGAGCTCTCCTCCACCGCCCTCACCATCGGTCTCGGCGGCCTGCTCCTCGGCCTCGTCCCGCTCCTCGTGTACTGGCGCAGGGGCACCGACTACTACCGGCGCCCGGCCCGTCTGGACGCGGCGCGGGTGCTCGCGGCGACGGAGGAGTCGGCCCCGGCGGGCCCGGGGGCGCGCGTCCGCGACAAGAGTTACGCCACCGACTTCTGACGGGCGCGGGACGCCCGTCCCGTCCCCGCTCCCCCGCGCCCCAGGCACCGGCCCGGAGCCCGCCGCCGTACCGAAGGACCCCGAAGGACCCGAAGGAGGCCCCGATGGCCGTACGCCGCCGTGCCCGACGGACGGGCCGGTCGTCCCGCCCGGAGCGCTTCGTCCCCGACTTCGACCCGGACTTCGGCGACCGGGCCCTCACCGAGGCCCGCCACGACATCGTCATCGGCCGCTGGCAGGGCGTCCGCGACCTGCTCGCCGCCACCGGCGACGACTGGGCCCGCCGCACCCACCGGCTGCGGCTCCTCTCGCACGCCGCCGCCGGCAGCTCCACCGTCGAGACCTGGCGGGCCGCCGAACCCGGCAACCCGGACGCGGCCGTGCTGCGGGCCGCCACCGAGGTGGTCCGGGTCTTCGACGCGGCCATCGCCGCCGGCCGGGGCGCCCCCCTCGAACGCGGTCGGATCGACGCCGCCGTCGACGCCTGCCGCGCCGCCGCCGACGCCGCACCCGAGGACCCCATGCCGTGGGTGTCGCTGCTGTCCGTCGCCCGCCTGTACGAGGGCGGGGTGCCGCGCCGCGAACTGCGCCACTGGTTCGACGAGCTGCGGCGCCGCGACCCGTACAACACCGAGGGCCACATCCAGGTCCTGCGGTACCTGTCGGCGCGCTGGCACGGCACCCACGGCAGCATGTACGACTTCGCGCGCGACGCGGCCGGTGTGGCACCGCCCGGCACCCCGCTGCCGGTCCTCGTGCAGGTCGCCCGGGTCGAGGAGTACCGGTACATCGCGGACGGGGCACTCGGCCGCGGCCCGGTGCGCGGCTTCGACCAGCACTGGAAGCACGAGCTGGCGGTGACCGAACTGCGCCGCACCCACGCCCGCTGGATCGGCGGCCGGGACCCGGACCGACCGGTCGCCCCCGAGGAGGTCGCCGACCTCAACTTCCTGGCCCATGCCGCCTGCTACGCGGGCGAGGCGGAACCGGCCCGGCGGCTTCTCGGCATGCTGGGCGCCCGGGCGGCGTGGGTGCCGTGGGCGTACACCGGGGACCCGGAGGAACAGATCCTCCGCTTCCGGGAGGGCCTGGGGATGACCTGACGGCCTCCCCGGCGCTCCCGGCCCCCGCTCCGCGCCCGCGTCAGACGCCGATGTCGCGGCCGTCCTTGCGCCAGACGGCGACCACGGCGGGCCGCACGATCCGGCCGGGGCCGTCGGGCCAGACCGACGCCGGCTTCTCCACGGAGGCACCGTCCACCTCGCCCGGGTGCTGCACGGCCACCAGGACGCGCCGGTCCTGGATGATCGGGCCGCAGGTCTCGGCGCCCTTCGGCACGGTCAGGAACTGCTTCAGCTCACCGCGCCGCTCGCCGTGCGTGGCCACACCGAACAGGCCGTCGTGCGAGCCGAGGGCGTTGCCGTCGGTGGACAGCCACAGGTTGCCGTGCGGGTCGAAGGCGATGTTGTCGGGGCAGGAGATCGGCGAGACCTTCTCCTTCGGGTAGCCCGCGTAGTAGGTCGCCGGGTCGTTCGGGTCACCGGCGACGAGGAACAGACGCCAGGCGAAGCCGTCGGAGGCCGGGTCGTCCCAGTGCTCGGCCAGCTCCAGGACCTGCCCGTGCTTGTTGAGGTTGCGCGGGTTGGCCTCGTCCGCGCCCGGGTTGGTGCCCTTGCCGCGGTTGGAGTTGTTGGTCAGCGCGACGTACACGCGGCCGGTGCGCGGGGAGGGCTCGACGTCCTCCGGGCGGTCCATCTTCGTGGCGCCGACCTTGTCACCGGCGAGCCGGGTGAAGACGAACACCTCCTCGGCGGTCATCCCGGGCACGTGCGAGACGGCCCCGTCCGGACCGGCCGTGGCGAGCGGGATCCACACGCCCGAACCGTCGAACTCACCGTCCACCGGGCGCCTGCCGCTGCCGTCGATCTCCGCGGCCGGCGAGTCCCCGGTCAGCTTGGCGACGTAGAGGGTGCCCTCGTCCAGGAGGGTCAGGTTGTGCTCCCGCGCCTTGCGCGAGGAGCCCTTCACCATCCGCTTCGAGGAGACGAACTTGTAGAAGTAGTCGAAGCGCTCGTCGTCGCCCATGTAGACGACCGGGCGGTCGTCGGCGGTCAGGCGCGGCTGCGCCGCCTCGTGCTTGAACCGGCCGAGCGCGGTGCGCTTGCGGGGCGTCGAGTCCGGGTCGTACGGGTCGAGCTCCACGACCCAGCCCTGGCGGTGCGCCTCGTTCGGCTCCTGGCGCAGGTCGAAGCGCTTGTCGAACCGCTCCCACTTGCGCTCCGAGGCGCCGGTGCCGATGCCGTAGCGCTTGTCGGTCGCGGAACTCCCGTACGCGAAGTACTGGTTGAAGTTCTCCTCGCCGTGGAGCGTGGTGCCCCACGGGGTGGTGCCGCCCGCGCAGTTGTTGAGCGTGCCGAGGACGGTGCGGCCCTCGGGGTCGGCGCTCGTCCGCACCAGGTCGCTGCCTGCGGCCGGGCCGGTCAGCTCGAACTCGCTGGTGGTGTGCAGGCGCCGGTTGAGGGGGTGGCGGGTGACCGGGGTGAGACGCCCGGAGCGGTGCTCCTCCTGGACGACGACCACCGAGAGGCCGTGCGCCGCCCACGCGATCTCGACCTGCTCGCGGGTCGGGTTCTCCGCGTCGTAGCCGCGGAACATCAGGACCTCGTCGGTGTACTCGTGGTTCGCCACGAGCACCTGGCGGCCCGGCTCCCCGCGCAGCGGCAGCAGGGAGAGGAAGTCGTTGTTGTAACCGAACTGCCCGGCCTGCGCCTTCGCCGTCTGCTTGTCGGCGTCGAAGGCGGGCGCGCCCCGGAGGATCGGCTCGCCCCAGCGGATGACGACGTCCTGCGCGTACCCGGCCGGGACGGTCACCTGGTCGGCGGTGTTCGGCGCGACCGGCGCGAACCGCAGACCGCGCGCGCCGTCGGCCTTGCCCCCGGGGTACGGGCGGGCCTCGGCGGCCGGCGCGTCACCCAGCACGGCGGCGCCGCCCACGGCGGACGCGACGGTGACCACGGCGGCGGCGCGCATCACCGAGCGGCGCGAGAGGGCACCGGCGATGACGTCGCCGACGTACTCGTTGTCGCTGGTGTTCGGCACCTCGTGGAAACAGGCGTCACCACAGCGGAACCGGCAGGTGAGAGCGGAACGGCCGCCTCCGTGCGGGTTCGAGCTCAGCAGCGGCAGCAGTTTGCGCACTTCGTCCTCCTCCGGCGCAGCAGTGCGCCGACAAGCTGTCGGGAATCCGTTCGACCGTGACGCTATGTGCGCACATCTGCACGAGGGAGGCGTAGGAGTGAACGCCCGATGAATGCGCGGAAACCGGGGAGCCCGGGGTTCCGGAATCGGGGGCCGCGGGCCGCTAACCTTACGTGTCCGCCCTGGCCAGGGATGAAGGACGCATACCGCATCCAACTCATGCGAAAGGGTTCGCCCATGGGTATTCGGAGCTTGCTGCGCAAGGTGTTCGGCCGCGACCGCGACCACGAGGAGACCCCGGCGCCCTCCGTACCGCCCCAGACCCGCGAGCCCGCCGCCGTGACCGCCCCCGCGGAGGAGCGCGTCACGGAGCCCGTGGCTCCCGGCGCCGGCCCCGCCCCCCAGCCCCCGGAGGAGGCGGCCCACCGGGCGGCCGACGACCTGGTGGCCGCGGCCTTCGACAACCCGCAGATCCCGAAGGCGCGGACGGTGGACGGCGAGACGCCGGAAAACCCGGAGAGCGCGGAGCCCACGGCGACGCGGACGGAACCGGAGGGCGAGGCGGGGGTCCCCGGCCCCCGGCAGGAGGAGCGGCCGGAGACGAAGGCACCGGCGGAGGCCGTGAAGGAACCGGAGGCGGAAGCACCGGCGGAGGCGGCGGCGGAACCGGAGGCGGAGGCCGAGGAACCGCAGGAGACCGGGACCGCTCCGGCGGCGGAGACCCATGCCGCGGAGAAGGACGGGACGCCGTCGAAGGACGTGACCCCGGCAGCGGACGAGACCCCGGCGACGGACGAGCCTCGGGCGGAAGCGTCCGAGCCCGCGCCGCAGTCCGAGGCGGACGTACCGGCGGAGGCCGCGCCCGAAGCTCCGGCCGAGGTGAGGGACCAGGCCGAGGAGAAGGCCGGGACCGGGACCGGGGAGCAGCAGGCCGACGCCTCGGAAGCGGCCGGGGAACCGGAAGCGGCAGAGGTGCCGGACGCGGCCGAGGAGCAAGCGCTGGCCGAAGAGCGGGAAACGGCCGAGGAGCAGGCGGCGGGCTCGGCCGCCGGTGACAAGCCCGCGGCGGCGGCGCGCGAGGCGCGTCCCGCCATGACGCCGGCGAAGGTGAAGGCCGCCGCTCCGCACCTCGCGGACGCGTACAAGGCGGCGGGTGGCGTCCTGCGCAAGCAGGGACTGGCCGGCGCCCGGGCGCGGGTGTACCTGGTCGTGGACCGTTCCGGCTCGATGCGCGGCTACTTCAAGGACGGGTCGGTGCAGCGCCTCGCCGAGCAGGCGGTCGCGCTGGCCGCGCACCTGGACGAGGAGGCGGCCGTGACGGCCGTGTTCTTCTCGACGGACGTGGACGGCACGGTGGAGCTGACGCCCGCCACCACCTCCCCCACCCGCGTGGAGGAGATCAACGGGACGCTCGGCCGCCTGGGCCGTACGAACTACCACCGGGCCGTCGAGGAGGTCCTCGCGCACCACGGCAAGACGGACCCGGCCGCCCCGGCCCTGGTGATCTTCCAGACGGACGGCGCGCCGGAGTCGAAGACAGCCGCCACGGAGGCCCTGGCCGCGGCGGCGGACCGCCCGCTGCACTGGCGGTTCGTGGCCTGGGGCGAGGAGGACAACAAGGCCTTCGACTACCTGCGGAAGCTGGAGACGCCCCGTACGGCCACGTACTTCGCGGGACCCGAGCCGTCCACCACCGCCCACACCGCGTTCTACCGGAAGCTGCTGGCGGACCTCACGGAGCTGTAGGAGGGGTGACGGTGGCCGGAAGGGTCACCGTCACCACCAGACCGCCGCCGTCCGCCGCGTCGCGGGCGCGGGCGGTGACGTGGCCGCCGTGGGCGTGGGCGACGGACCGGACGATGGAGAGGCCGAGGCCGGCTCCCGGGCCGGTCCGGTCGCGGCCCTCGCCGCGCCGGAAGGGTTCGAAGAGGCCGGGGACGTCGGCCTCGGGGACGACGGGGCCGGTGTTGGTCACGGTGAGGACGCCGCCGTCGACGCGGACGGCGACGAGGCCGCCGGGCACGTTGTAGGCGCGGGCGTTGGCGACGAGGTTGCGCACGAGCTGCCCCAGGAGCACGCGGCTGCCGCTGACGACCCCGTCCGTTGCGACGACGGTGTCCTCGAACTCCTCGCGGGCGACCTCGCCGAGGCGTACGTCCTCCCGCTCGGCGAGGCCCCGCTCGCCCCGGGCGAGGAGCAGCAGGCCGTCGATGAGGCGCTCGCTGTGCCGGTTGGTGTCGAGGAGGATCCGCTTGACCTCGCAGCTGTCGTCCACGCCGATCTGGAGGGCGGCGCGCTGGGTGGCGAGCGGGGTGCGCAGCTCGTGGGAGGCGTTGGCGATGAACCGGCGCTGACTGTCGAAGGCCGTCTCCAGGCGCCCGAGGAGCGCGTCGACGGTGTCGCCGAGCTCCTTCAGTTCGTCGTCGGGGCCGCGTACGGCGAGACGTTCGTGCAGGGTCCGTTCGGAGAGGCTCCGGGCGCGGGCGGTCATCTCGTGGACGGGCCGCAGGACGCGGCCGGCCGTCCACCAGCCGACGACGACGGCGCAGCAGGCCATGACGAGCAGGCCCAGGCCGGACCACATGAGCATCTGGTCGCCCGCGGCGCGGCTGACGTCGTCGCCGATGCGGGCGGCCTCGACGACGGCCAGGTCGTCGGCGCGGGCCACGAGCTGCTCGGTCCGTACGTCCGTCCCGGCCCGGACGAGCAGGTTCACCACGAGCAGCAGCAGCCCGCCGAGGACCAGGAAGACGCCCCCGTACACGAGGGCGATGCGGGTACGGATCGTGGAACCGGCGCCGATCACAGCTGGTACCCCACGCCTTGGACGGTACGGATGGGGGACGGGTCGCCCAGTTTGGCGCGGAGCTTGCTCACGCAGACGCGGACGGCGCCGGTGAAGGGGTCGGCGTGCTCGTCCCAGGCCCGTTCGAGGAGTTCCTCGGCGGAGACGGCGGCGCCGTCCGCCTCCAGGAGGATCTGGAGGACGGAGAACTCCTTGGGCGTCAGGTCGAGCGGGCGGCCGTCGCGGCAGGCGGTGCGGCGGACGGTGTCCATGACGAGGCCGCCCCGGCGCAGGAGCGGTGGCAAGGGTGCGCGGGCGGAGCGGCGGCGCAGGGCGCGGACGCGGGAGACGAGCTCGGGGAACTCGAAGGGCTTGCCCAGGTAGTCGTCGGCGCCGAGGTCGAGGCCGGTGACGCGGTCGTCCGTGGCGGTGGCGGCCGTCAGCATGAGGATGCGGGTGGCCGACCCGCCGGCGACCAGCCGCCGCGCCACCTCGTCGCCGTGCACCCGGGGCAGGTCGCGGTCGAGGACGAGCACGTCGTACGGGTGCAGGGCGAGCCGCTCCAGGGCGTCGTCGCCCCGGTGCACGGTGTCCACGGCGAACCCGGCCCGCCGCAGCCCGGTGGCCACGAGCCCCGCGAGCACGACCTCGTCCTCGGCGACCAGCACCCGCATCACGCCCTCCTCCTCACCGCACCCGATGCCCGGCACGTACCGGCACCCCCGATTCGACCAGGCCGCCCCGTGGCACCGGCACCCGGGGCCCGCCCGCGTACGCCCGCGCGCAGGTGACAAAGTGCGCCCCCGCGCTTTGCTCCCGAGAACGCCGCCGGGGGACGATCGCCGCCGCACAGGCAGGAGGGGGACCGGCTCATGCGACTTTCCGACCTCACGACGGCGGCTGCGCCCGACCTCACGGCGGCGGCGGGCGATCCGGCGGCCGAGCGCCCGCCGGCCGGGGCGGACGCCCTCGCCGCCGCGCGCCGCGAGGCCGCCGTCCGCCTGGGCACGTTCCGGCGAACGGCGGTGCTGGTGCCCACCGGGCCGCACGGAGGGCCGTGGATCGCCGAACAGGGCGGGGTGCTGTGGATCTGCGCGTTCTCCGACGAGGAACGTCTGGCGCGCTTCGCACAGGCACAGGGCGAGGCGCACCGGCCCTGGGAGTACCGGACGGTGCTGGGCGCCCGGCTGCTCGACGTGTTCGTGCCGGCGGTGGGCGCGCCCGCGGGGGTGGCGCTGGACGCCGGCAGCCCCGGCGGGACGCTGTTCCCGCCGGTCGACGGGGTCGTCCCCGCGGCGGCGGCCCTGGATCTCATGGACCAGGAGGTGGACGGTGGCCGGTGACGACCCGGACCTCGCGGCGCCGGAGGGCGCCCTCGAACTGATCGCCCAGGGCATCGACAAGGCGCACCGCGAGCTCGGTGACCTCACGGTGGGGCAGCAGGCCGTCACCGGCCGGGGGTTCTCCGGACTGGCCCTGTCCGGCATGCAGTTGGGACACCAGGGGCTGGCGGACGAGTTCACGGCCTTCTGCGACCGGTGGGGCTGGGGGGTACGGGACCTCATGCAGCGGGCGAACGTCTTCGCCGCCGGCCTGGGCGTGTCCGCCGGGGCGTTCGCGGAGCAGGAGCGGTACCTGAAGGACACCTTCAAGATCGCGACGAACGCCGCCGTGGGCAACCCGCACCTGTCCGAGGGCGAGGTCTCCCGGCAGAGCTGGGACGAGATCGCCTCCCGGCGCGCCACGGACGGCGCCGACTACAGCGCCGAATCGTTCCGTCAGTCGTGGGACGAGATCGGGCGGACGTGGCGGGACACGGGCTACGAGGTCCAGGACGGGATGCTCGACTCCCTGCGCCGCTCCGGTGCTCTGAGCCCCGCAGAGGCGGAGACCCTGGGCAGGGAGGCCCGGGAGCAGTTCGAACCGTCCGACGAGGCGGTCCGACGCGCACAGGAACCCGGTTGGGGGGACCGCTGACCGATGCCGGACCTGGGGGAACTCTTCGACGACGGCAAGCGCCTGCTCGGCCGGGGGATCGACGGGACCACGGACGTGATCGGCGGCGGGCTCGACGCCGTCGGCGCCGAAGGTGTCGCGGACACGGTGGAGGACGTGGGCGACCGGGCCGCGTCCGCGCTCGGCGCGAAGATCACCGAGGCACGCCTCGGCGAGACCGACGAGCCGAACGAGCTGGTCCACGGCGATGCCGGTGCGATCGGCGCGACGGTGGCGAACCTGCGGGACTTCCGGTCCGCGTTCGGGAGCGTCGGCCGCGGGCTGAAGGCCGTGGAGGACACCGGCCACTGGAAGGGGGAGGCGGCGCGGGCGTTCCAGGAGCGGTTCCGGGCCGTCCCGGTCCAGTGGCTGCACGCCGCCGACGCCTTCGGTGCCGCCGCGGCGGCCCTGGAGACGTACGCCACGACCGTCACCTGGGCGCAGGGCCGGGCGCGCGAGGCGATCGCCCTGCACCGGCAGGGCGACGCGTCCTCGGCGGCGGCCCGGGCCGCCCACGAGAAGGACGTCGCCGCCTACGAGAAGGACGCCGCCGCCTACGAGGCGGCCCTCACGGGACCCGATCCGCGCACCGGCCCGGCGCCGTCCCGCCCGACCCCCGGGGCCGACCCGGGAGAAGCCCAGCGCGCCCGGGCCGAGGAGATGCTCGCCGACGCCCGGCGGCAGCGCGACGAGGCGGCGGAGACGGCGCGGGCGGCCGTCGCCGCCGCACTCGCCCACGCGCCGGCCGAACCCTCACTGGGCGACCGTCTCAAGATCGACGCGGTCGACTACGCCCTCGGCTCGTCGGTCGAGCTCAGCCACGTCGCCGGCGGGGCGGTGAAGGGCGTCGCCGGACTGGCGAGTTTCGTCCGCTCCGTCCACCCGCTGGATCCGTACAACCTCAGCCACCCCGCCGCATACGTCCAGAACGTCAACATGACCCTGGCCGGTCTGGTGCGGACGGCCGCCCACCCCGACCAAGCCCTGAAGAGCGCCTGGGAAGCGGCGAAGGACGACCCGAGCGAGTTCACCGGCCGCATGCTGCCCGAGCTGCTCGGTACGAAGGGCCTGGGCGGGCTCAGGACCGCCGCCCGGGTCTCCGACCTGCCGGGCGGCGGGCAGCAGCCCGCCCCGGGCAAAGCACGCACCGCCCACTCGGAGGACCCGCACGACACCAGCCGCTGCCACGGGGAGAAGACCTGCGCGAGCGACCCCGTCGACATGGCGACCGGCCGCATGGTCCTGCCCCAGACGGACGTCACCCTCCCCGGCACCCTGCCCCTCGTCCTGAGCCGCACCTTCGAGTCCTCCTACCGGGCCGGCCGCTGGTTCGGCCCGTCCTGGGCGAGCACCCTGGACCAGCGCCTGGAGATCGACGCGGAGGGCGTCGTGCTCCTCTGCGAGGACAGCAGCCTGCTCGCCTTCCCCCACCCGGCCCCCGGTGTCCCGGTGCTGCCCACCCACGGCGCCCGGCGCTGGACGCTCGACCGCGACGAGGACACGTACACCGTCACGGTCCCCGAGACCGGCCGCGTCCTGCACTTCACCACCCACGGCGACGACCTTGCGCTGCTCAGCCAGATCGACGACCGCAACGGCAACTGGATCACCTTCGAGTACGACCCGGCGGGCGCCCCGGTCTCGGTCGTCCACCACGGCGGACACCACCTGCGTCTGACCACGGACGGGGCCCGCGTCACCGCCCTGCACCTGGGCGAACGGGAGATCGCCCGCTACGGCTACACCGACGGCCACCTGACCTCGGTGACCAACTCCTCCGGCCGCCCGCTGCGCTTCGGCTACGACGAGCAGGGCCGCATCACGTCGTGGACCGACACCAACGGCAGCCCCTTCGGCTACGTCTACGACGAACGGCACCGCTGCGTCTCCCAGTCCGGCCGGGACGGCATCATGGCCTTCCGGTTCACCTGGGACGACGGGTCGAACACCATCACGGACCCGCTCGGCGCCACGACCCGCTACGAGGTGGACGACCGGCACCTGATCGTCGCCGAGACCGACCCGGCCGGTGCGACCACCCGCTTCGAACGGGACGCGCGGGGACGACTGCTGTCCCGCACGGACCCCCTGGGGGCGGTGACCCGGTTCGCGTACGACGAGGAGGGCCGGCTCGTCTCGGTGACCCGGCCGGACGGCCGCACCACGACGGCCGCGTACGACGCGCTCGGCCTCCCCGTCCGCGTGACGCGCCCCGACGGCACGACGGTCCGGCAGACGTACGACGCCCGGGGGAACCGGACCTCCGTCACGGACGCCTCCGGTGCGCGGACGGAGTTCGCGTACGACGAGGCCGGACGGCTCACCCGCCTCACCGACCCGCTCGGCCACACCACCCACCTGGTCCCGGACAGCTCCGGTCTCCCCGCCGCGATCACGGACCCGCTGGGCGCCACGACCCGCTTCGAGCGGGACGCCTTCGGCCGGACGGTCGCCACGACCGATCCCCTCGGAGCGGTCACCCGGCAGGAGTGGACGGTCGAAGGCCTCCTCGCGCGGCGCGTGGCGCCCGACGGGTCGGAGGAGTCGTGGACGTACGACGGGGAGGGCAACTGCCTCACCCACACCGACCCGCTCGGCGCCACGACCCGCTTCGAGTACGGCGACTTCGACGTCCTGACGGCCCGGACGGACCCGGACGGCACGCGGTACACCTTCACCCACGACGCCGCCCTCCAGCTGACCCGGGTCACCAACCCGCAGGGGCTGACCTGGGACTACCGGTACGACCCGGCGGGCCGGCCGGTCGCGGAGACGGACTTCGACGGCCGGACGCTGACCTACGCGTACGACGCGGCGGGACGGCTCACCGCCCGGACGAACGCGCTCGGGCAGACGGTGCGGTTCGCGCGCGACGCCCTCGGCCGGATCGTCCGCAAGGACGCGGACGGGCCGGTCACCACCTACGAGTACGACATCTTCGACGAACTGGCGTCGGCCACCGGCCCCGACGCGACGCTCGTCCGCCTCCGCGACCGCTTCGGCCGCCTGAAGTCCGAGACGGTCGACGGCCGGACGCTGACCTACACGTACGACGGGCTGGGCCGCCGGGTGGGGCGGACCACCCCGTCCGGCTCCGTCAGCACCTGGTCGTACGACGCGGCCGGACGCCCCACGGAACTCACCGCCTCCGGCCGCACCCTCGCCTTCGCCCACGACGCCCTGGGCCGGGAGGTCGGCCGCACGATCGGCGACTTCGCCACCCTGACGTCCTCGTACGACGGGACGAGCCGTCTCACGGCCCAGGACGTCACCGCCCGGACCGGCCGCCTCCAGCACCGTGCGTACACCTACCGCCCCGACGGCGGCCTGACCTCCGTCACGGACGCCTTCTCCGGCACCCGTCACTTCGACCTGGACGCGGCGGGCCGGGTCACGGCCGTCCGCGCACGGGACTGGACGGAGCGGTACGCGTACGACGAGGCCGGCAACCAGACGGAGGCGGACTGGCCCTCCACCCACCCGGACCACACCGCGACCGGCCCGCGCGTCTACGAGGGCACCCGCATCACGCGGGCGGGCGGCGTCCGCTACGAGCACGACGCGCAAGGCCGCGTCGTGCTCCGCCGGAAGACCCGCCTCTCCAGGAAGCCGGACACCTGGCGCTACGAGTGGGACGCCGAGGACCGCCTGCGGGCGGTCACCACCCCCGACGGGACGGTCTGGCGCTACACCTACGACCCGTTGGGCCGCCGCGTCTCCAAGCGATCGGACCGGGAGACCGTCCACTTCACCTGGGACGGCAGCACGCTCTGCGAACAGACGACGGACGACTACACCCTCACCTGGGACCACGCGGGCCTGCGGCCCCTGACCCAGACGGAACGCCGCGCGGACACGGACGACGAACGCTTCTTCGCCGTCGTCACCGACCTGATCGGCACCCCCACCGAGCTGATCGACGAATCGGGCACCCTGGCCTGGCGCACCCGCTCGACCCTCTGGGGCACCACCACCTGGACCCGCGACGCCACCGCGTACACCCCCCTCCGCTTCCCGGGCCAGTACTTCGACCCCGAATCGGGCCTCCACTACAACCACTTCCGCTACTACGACCCGGAATCCGCCCGCTACCTCACCCCGGACCCCCTGGGCCTGGCCCCGGCCCCGAACCCGGTGGCGTACGTGCACAATCCGCACACGTGGAGCGATCCGCTGGGGCTGGCGCCGGACGGGTGCCCCCAGAGGGACGCCAAGGGACGTTGGGAAGAGAAGGCAGACTTCTCAAGTCAGAAAGTGATGAGCAAGAAGTTTCATGCTCACGCCGGCGACTTCCTGGACAGCCCAGGAAACCTCAACAAGAACAACCTGCAGCGGTTCGAGCAGAGCATGCGGGAGCACATGACTTCCGACGCCACAAAGATATATAGGTACAATTACCGGAATCAGGGTCAGGCCGTTGGCTTCATCGATCCTTCGTCACAGAAGATGGTCATGCTCCGTACAGACGGGACCTTCTGGTCGGCTTGGCGCCTGAGTGACAATCAGTTTACTGACATCATTCATAGGGGATTCCTGTGGTGACACGACCACCTGGCGAGGGTCGGCCCGGACAAAGAGGCGCTCTGCTCGGACCGGACGGATATTTCGCGCCGGAGTGGCTCGCCGGGAAAAGCGTGACCCCGATCCCCGCAGGCAGCCAACTCGGCGCCGCCGTGGTACGCCGCATCGAAGCAGGGTGTCGGGCTGTGGGCACGCAGCACGTTCTCGTGGACTCGACTGCGGCGACCACGCATGAGACCTCCACCACGCCGGAAACGCGGCAGCCGAACGAGGACGGCCTGGCGGGAACGGCTGCTCCGGCGATCTTGTACACCCCAGACTTGCAAGGAGCGGTGTTGTTCCCCGAGCCGGGCTACACGCTGGTTTCCGGGACCGAACCATTCCTGGCCGCCGCCGTTCCTGAGGGAATCGATGCGGCGCGCGCCCAGTTCGGGCGCTACGCAAGAACGATGAAGAGCCGATGGCCCAATCTCCGGAGCATCGCCGCCGCTCATGCACCTGCACACAGAGCATGGACACACCCCGACGAAGTCACGCCAGGCACCGCCACAGCTCGCCTTATGACCCTACTCAGCGACTTCACCCAGGGGTCCTGTGCCGCAACAGAATTCGCGACGGGATGGTGGGAAGCACGGAGGGCTGCACAGACTGAAGGCGAGAGGGCAAGCGGGGACCTGGCCAAGCTGCTCGATGGAGTATTCATGGCACTTGAGGATTACACACCCGACCCTGATCTCAGGGAGCCTGGCGACCTGACAGACAGCGATCTGCGAAAGAGAATCCACAGCATCGTTTGCGGCGAAAAGTGAAGATCGCCCGGAGAGCGACAACCCCAGCACCGGGCCACATCACCTGAAGCCGTGACATCCCGGTGTCCTGCAAGAAGGGCCCGGGATCCCATCGGATCCCGGGCCCCTCTCTCACACGTCCCTCAAAACTACCGCGCCGCGTCCGGGTGCACCGCGTCCGTCACCGGGCGATCGTCCGTGGGCTTGGCGGAGGCGACCGGCTTGCGGAGCTGGATGTTCAGCTCGCGCAGGCGGGCCTCGTCGAGCTCGGTCGGGGCGCCCATCATCAGGTCCTGGGCGTTGCCGTTGAGCGGGAAGGCGATGGTCTCGCGGATGTTGGGCTCGTCGGCGAGGAGCATGACGATGCGGTCGACGCCCGGGGCGATGCCGCCGTGCGGCGGGGCGCCGAACTGGAAGGCGCGGAGCATGCCGGCGAACTCGGTCTCGACGGTCTCGCGGCTGTAGCCGGCGATCTCGAAGGCCTTGAACATGATCTCGGGCTCGTGGTTCCGGATGGCGCCGGAGGAGAGCTCGATGCCGTTGCAGACGATGTCGTACTGCCAGCCGAGGATGTCCAGCGGGTCCTGGGTCTCCAGGGCCTCCAGGCCGCCCTGCGGCATGGAGAACGGGTTGTGCGAGAAGTCGATCTTGCCGGTCTCCTCGTCCCGCTCGTACATCGGGAAGTCGACGATCCACGCGAAGCGGAAGACGTTCTCCTCGAAGCGGCCGGCGCGCTTGGCGGCCTCCACGCGGACCGGGCCCATGATCTTGGAGACCTCGTCGAACTCGCCCGCGCCGAAGAAGACGGCGTGGCCGGGCTTCAGGCCGAGGCGCTCGGTGAGGGCCGCGACGTTCTCCTCGGTGAGGAACTTGGCGATCGGGCCGGTGAGGGCGTTGCCCTCGCCGACACGGATCCAGGCCAGGCCCTTCGCGCCGAGGGAGACGGCGAAGTCGCCGAGCGAGTCGAAGAACTTGCGCGGCTGGTCGCCCGTGTCGGGCACGGCGAGCGCGCGCACGTGCTTGCCGGCGAAGGCCTTGAACTCCGACTTCTCGAAGACGTCGGTGATGTCGACGAGCTCCAGGTCGGTGCGCAGGTCCGGCTTGTCGTTGCCGTACTTCAGCATCGACTCGCGGAACGGGATCCGCGGGAACGGCGAGCTGACCGGACGGCCGCCGCCGAACTCCTCGAACAGCTCGGTCATGAGCTTCTCGATGGGCTGGAAGACGTCCTCCTGCTCGACGAACGACATCTCGACGTCGAGCTGGTAGAACTCGCCCGGCGAACGGTCGGCGCGGGCGTCCTCGTCGCGGAAGCAGGGCGCGATCTGGAAGTACCGGTCGAAGCCGGAGATCATCAGCAGCTGCTTGAACTGCTGCGGGGCCTGCGGCAGCGCGTAGAACTTGCCCGGGTTGAGGCGGGAGGGGACGACGAAGTCGCGGGCGCCCTCGGGGGAGGTCGCGGTGAGGATCGGCGTCGCCATCTCGTTGAAGCCGAGGGCGGTCATCTTCTGCCGCATGGCGGCGATGACGGCCGAGCGCAGCATGATGTTGCGGTGCATGCGCTCGCGGCGCAGGTCGAGGAAGCGGTACTCCAGGCGCCGCTCCTCGTTCACACCGTCGTCGGTGTTGATGGTGAAGGGGATCTGCTGGGCGGCGCCGAGGACCTCGACCTCGCCGACCTCGACCTCGACCTCGCCGGTGGGCAGCTCGGCGTTGACGTTCTCCGCGCCGCGCGAGACGACCTTGCCGTCGACGCGGACGACGGACTCCTTCGTCAGCTTGTCGAGGGCCTCGTAGGCGGCGGTGCCGGGGCGGGCGACGAGCTGCGTGATGCCGTAGTGGTCGCGCAGATCGATGAAGAGGATGCCGCCCAGGTCGCGCCGATTGTGCAGCCAGCCGCTCAGCCGGACGTCGGTGCCGACGTCAGAGGCGCGGAGCTCGCCGCAGGTGTGGGACCTGTACCGATGCATCGTCGTTCATCCAGTCTTCGGGATCTTGGGGTGGGTCCGTCGCCCGGGGCCCCGGGGGACCCGTACCGCGGACCCGTCCAGGGTACCGGCCGGTCCGGGATCGCCATTCGAATACCGTCGGTGGCGGCCCCCTGTCCGATATTCATAAAGTGGGGCAATGCGCACCGAGGACGTCCTGGCCGCCATCGCGACGGGCCTGTGGCGCTGGGACAACGCCTCCCGGATCGTCTCGCTCGACGCCGAGGCCGCCCGGCTGCTGGGCCTGCCCGCCGCCCCCGCCGAGCTGAGCGAGGCGGCGGTGCGGTCCCGTTTCCACCCGGTCGACTGGAACGAGATCGACGGCGTGGTCAACCTGGCCGTCGCCGAGGGCACCCTCGCCGAGGCCCGGCTGCGGATCATGGACGAGGGGGGCCGGGTGCTCCGTACCGTACGGACCCGGTCGAAGCCGTTCGTCGACGGGACCGGCTACCGGCTCGTCGGCACCCTCCAGGAGGTCGCCGAACCGGAGCCGGGCACCGCCGCGCGTACCCCCGTCACCGGCGACTGGCGCCGATCCCGCGAGGCCTTCCTGCTCGACGCGGGGCGGGCGCTCGCGGAGGCGCGGTCGACGGCCGAGGTGCTGCGGGTGGCGGCCTCGCTGTCGATGCCCGGTTTCTCGCCGGACGGGCTCGCCGTCTTCGGCGTGTCGGGCGACCGGCTGACGGTCATCGGGCACCACGGGCAGCGGGACGGCGACGAGGGACCGTTCACGTCGATGTCGCTGGACACCGACTACCCGGCGGCGGAGGTGGTGCGGACGGGCCGGGCGATCTATCTGCCGACCCCCGAGGACTACCTGCGCCGCTTCCCGATGACCTGGCCGCTGGCGGAACGTTTCGGCCGCCGTTCCTGGGCCTTCGTCCCGCTCATCGTCGCCGGGCGCACCATGGGCGCCTGGATGGCCGCCTTCAAGCATCCGGTCGCCTTCACCCCCGACGAGCGCTCGGTCCTGACGACGGTCGCCCGGATGCTCGCGCAGGCCCTCGCGCGGGCGGGGGTGGCCGAGTCGGAGCGCGAGCTGTCGCTCGGCCTCCAGCGGGCGATGATGCCGGTCCTCGGGCCGGGCATCCCCGGCATCCAGGTCGCCGCGCGGTACGTGCCGACCGGCGGCGGGCTCCAGGTCGGCGGTGACTGGTACGACATGATCCGGCTGCCCGGCGGCCCCTCGGGCCGCGGCGCCGGCGGGTCCGGCGCGGGGCGGATCGCCCTGGTCATCGGCGACGTCCAGGGTCACGACGTCCGGGCGGCGGGGCTGATGGGCCAGCTGCGGATCGCCCTGCGCGCGTACGCCTCCGAGGGGCACCGGCCGGACGCGGTGCTGTCCCGGGCCTCGCGGTTCCTGTACGGGATCACGGACGGGGACGACGGGGACGACGGGGACGGCGGCGGGCCCCGGTTCGCGACCTGCCTCTACCTGGAGGTGGACCTGGCCACGGGCACGGTCGACATCGCGCGGGCGGGGCACCCGGACCCGGCGGTACGGATGGTCGACGGAACGGTTCTGCTCAGGCCCACCGCCGGCGGCCTGCCCCTCGGCATCGACCCCGACACCGACTACCCCACCACCCGCCTCACCCTGGAACCGGGCGAGACCCTGATGATGTGCACCGACGGCCTCCTGGAGACCGGCGGCCACGACCTCGACAGCGGCTGGGAACGGGCCAGGCGGCTCCTGGAGGCCCACGAGGGCGAGGACCTGGAGACGCTCGCCGACACCCTGGTCGAGGCCGTCCACGGCCCGGCCTCCCACCACACCACCGGCCCGCTCGCCGACCGCCGCGAGGACGACATCGCGCTCCTGCTGATCTCCCGCCAGGCCGCGACGGCGGCCCGCGAGACCCCCCGGCGCACCCTCATGACGATCGCGCAGGCCGAGCCCGAGCGGGTCGCCGAGGCCCGCGAACAGCTCCGGCAGCTGCTGCACGACTGGGCCGACCCCGAGCAGCTCGACTCGGCCGTCCTCATGGTCTCGGAGATGCTCACCAACGTCCTCGTCCACACCGACGGCGACGCCCTGCTCGTCGCGGAGGTCGCCTGCGGCGAGAAGACCCGCCGGCTGCGGGTCGAGGTCTCCGACGGCAGCGACGAACTGCCGCACAAACGCCACCCGGGCGAGATGGCCTCCAGCGGACGCGGCCTGGTCCTCATGGAGATGCTCGCGGACGCGTGGGGCGTGGACCCGAGGGGCGAGGGCAAGACGATCTGGTTCGAGCTCAACGAGCCCGCGCCGGCGGACGGCTGCTGCCGGTAAGGGCGGCGGCGGTACGGGCGCGGGGGCCGGGACCGTACGGGAGACGGCGCGGCGGTACGGGGCGAGGACCGGCCTTACGGGAAACGCGGCGGCCCCGGCCGTACGAGTCCTCCCGGCCCCCGCCCCGGCCCCCCGGCCCCTCCGGCGCGCAAGGCTCACCCGTACGGAGGAGACTGGTGGCGTACGGCCGCCCGGGGGGACCACGGAGCAGTGCGTCATGGACACCCACAAGGTCGGCAGCGACACCACCGTCCTGGCCGACAGCCTCGAAGTGCCGGGGATCGGACACATCCCCGCCAACGCGTACGTCCTCACCGCCGCCGAACCCGTGGTCGTCGACACCGGGCTCTCGCTGGCCGACCGGACCTTCGTCAACACCCTCGGCTCCGTCATCGACCCCGCCGACGTCCGCTGGATCTGGCTCACCCACCCCGACCGGGACCACACCGGCGGTCTCTTCGACCTGCTGGTCGCCGCGCCCCGGGCGAAGGTCGTGACCACCTTCCTCGGCGCCGGGATCCTCTCCACGGAGCGCCCGCTTCCCCTGGACCGGGCGTACTTCCTCAACCCCGGCCAGTCCCTCGACGTCGGGGACCGCACGCTGCACGGATTCCGGCCTCCGCTGTTCGACAATCCGGCCACCGTCGGCTTCTACGACGACAGGACCCGGATCTGTTTCAGCTCCGACTGCTTCGGCGGCCCCATGCCGAGCGCCGAGCTGGCGGAGAGCGGGCACGCGAACGACCTGTCCCCCGCGCAGTTGCGGGACGCGCAGCTGCTGTGGGCGGCCGTGGACAGCCCGTGGGTGCACGTCGTGGACGCGGACAAGTACCGGGCGACGCTCACGCCCCTGCGGGAGATGGGCGCGGAGATCGTGCTCTCCACCCACCTGCCGCCCGCCGTCCGGATGACCGACCTGATGATCGACACGATCATGACGGCTCCGGACGCCGACCCGTTCGTCGGTCCCGACCAGGCCGCCCTGGAACAGATGCTGGCCACGTTCGAACCGGGCGGCCAGCCCGCCGCCACCTGAGGGCGGCGCGCGCGGGCCACGGTTCAGCCCGCCGCCGCTTCCGGGGGCGGCGGCGCCGCGCTCCCGTACCGGGCGCGGAGCTCACCGAGGACGCCGGTGGCGGCGGCGGTCAGCGGTACGGCGAGGAGCATGCCGAGGATGCCGGCGACCGAGGCCCCGGCGGTGATGGCCAGCATGACGGCGGCCGGATGCATGTGGACGGTGCGGCTCTGGACCATGGGCTGGAGCAGGTGCCCCTCGATGACCTGCACGGCCAGGACCACGCCCAGCGCCCACAGGGCGATGACGAAGCCCCGGTCGGCGAGCGCCACCAGCACCGCCACGGCGCCGGAGAGGAAGGCCCCGAGGTACGGGATGTAGGCGGTCACGAAGACGAGCGCGGCGAGGCCGACGGCGCCGGGCACCCTGAGGACGAGCAGCCCGACGCCGATGAGGACGGCGTCGACGAGGGCGATGAACGTCGTCCCCCGCATGAAGCCCTCGACCGCCTCGAAGGCGCGGCGCGCCATGGCCTCCACGGCGTCGCCGGTGGCGGGCGGCACGAGGGAGCGCAGGGCGCCCACGGCCCGGTCGGAGTCGCGGAGGAAGAAGAAGACGAGGAGGAGGGCGAGGACGGCGGTGGCGATCATCTGGCCGATGACGCCGATCCCGCTGATGACCCCGGAGGCGGCGGTCCCGCCGAATTTCTGGAGGAGCTGCCGGGAGTCGGCCGCCAGGTCGTCCAGGGAGGTTCCGGCCACGCCGAAGTGGTCGGCGATGCCGGTGGCGGCCTGCCGCAGCGACGCGATGATCTGGTCGCCGGTCTCGACGAGGGCGGCGACGACGATGTACGTGGCACCGCCGGCGACCACGAGGACCGCGGCGACGGTGAGCGCGGCCGCGAGCGACTTCCGGACCTTCATGCGCAGCAGGCGCCGGTGGAGGGGCCCGAGGAGCGCGGTGCCGAGGACGGCGAGGAGCGCCGGGGTGACGGCCGTCCTGAAGACCACGCACAGCCAGACGAGCACGGCCGCGACCCCCGCGACCAGCAGGAGGACGGCGCACCAGGCGGCGACCCGCCTGGCGCCCTCGGGGATCGGCGCTGCTGCTCCACTCGTCTGCACCCGTCCACCGGACCACGCCCCGGGGCGTGCCGTCGCGCGCTGACGGACCGTACGGGTGACGGCCCGTCAGTGCCGTGCTCCCCCGGGTTACTCGCCCATCCCGTGGACCGCCGGGACCGTGCCGAGGCGGCCCGCCTGGAAGTCCTCGAAGGCCTGGCGCAGTTCGGCCTGCGTGTTCATCACGAAGGGGCCGTAGTGCGCCATCGGCTCGCGGATGGGCCGGCCGCCGAGGAGGACGACCTCCAGGTCGGGGGTGTGCCCGTCCTGCTTCTCGTCGGCGCGGACCGTGAGCGAGCCGCCCTTGCCGAAGACGGCGGTCTGGCCGAGGTGGACCGGCCGCCGTTCGGCGCCGGCGGTGCCGCGGCCGGCCATGACGTACGCGAGGCCGTTGAAGTCCTCGCGCCACGGCAGGGTGATCTCGGCGCCGGGACGCAGCGTGGCGTGGATCATCGTGATCGGGGTGTGGGTGATGCCCGGCCCGTCGTGTCCGTCGAGCTCACCCGCGATGACGCGCAGCAGCGCGCCGCCGTCGGGGGAGGTGAGCAGCTGGACCTGGCCGCCGCGGATGTCCTGGTAGCGGGGGGCCATCATCTTGTCGGCGGCGGGCAGGTTCACCCACAGCTGGAGGCCGTGGAACAGGCCGCCGCTGACGACGAGGGACTCCGGCGGGGCCTCGATGTGGAGCAGGCCCGAGCCGGCGGTCATCCACTGGGTGTCCCCGTTGGTGATGGTGCCGCCACCGCCCTGGGAGTCCTGGTGGTCGAAGGTGCCGTCGATGATGTACGTGACGGTCTCGAAGCCCCGGTGGGGGTGCCAGGGGGTGCCCTTCGGCTCGCCGGGCGCGTACTCCACCTCGCCCATCTGGTCCATCATGATGAACGGGTCGAGGTACTGGTAGTTGATCCCCGCGAAGGCGCGGCGGACCGGGAAGCCCTCGCCCTCGAAGCCCGAGGGCGCCGTGGTGACGGCGAGCACGGGGCGGGCGGCGGCACCGGCCGGGGCGGTGACGCGCGGCAGGGTGAGCGGGTTCTCGACAGTCACGGCGGGCATGAGGGGACCTCCTGTTGCGGCCTTGGCGACCTCGTACGTCCACTTTAGTTGAACGATGAACTTCCTGCCATCCGGAACGCGGAACGCCCGGAAGGAATTCCTCCCGGGCGTTCTCCCCGACCGCTTCCCGCCCGCGTCAGCCGTACATCCGCCGCATCGCGTAGTCGACCATCTGCTCCACGGCCTTCGCGTCGAAGACCATGCGGTGGTCGCCCTCCATGTCGAGGACGAAGCCGTACCCGGTCGGCAGCAGGTCGATCACCTCCGCGCCCGTGATCACGAAGTACTTCGACTCCTTGCCCGCGTACCGCCGCAGCTCCTTCAGCGAGGTGAACATCGGGATCACCGGCTGCTGGGTGTTGTGCAGCGCCAGGAAGCCCGGGTTGTCACCGCGCGGGCAGTAGACCTTGGAGGTCGCGAAGATCTGCTGGAAGTCCTCGGCCGCGAGGGTGCCGGTGGTGAAGGCGCGCACCGCGTCCGCGAGCGACGGCGGCGAGGGCTCCGGGTAGAGCGGCGCCTGCTGCCCGTACCCGTTCCCGGGCTGCATCCCGCCCTGCATGCCGGCCTGCGGGTCGTACTGCTGCTGAGGGGGCGGCGCGTACTGCTGCTGGGCACCCGGATTCTGCTCGTAGCCGTACATGCCCCCAGCCTAGCGAGCACCGCCCCGAGCCCGTGCCGCGATCCGGCCGGGGCAGGCTCCCCCAGGGCCCTCCCGGCGCCGTGGGGTGCCTGCTAAGTTCGCGGGAGCAACGACGCGCACGGGGGTGCACATGACACTGAACGACGCATGGACCGAACTGTTCGGAGGCGCGGCGCCGCAGCAGCGACCGGCCGCGATGACGCTGGCCGGACTGCCCTCGGAACCGGGCGGGGGCGGCGGGGGCGGCTCCGCCGACCTCAAGGCCGACGAGGCTCCCTGGCACGCGGCCGGGAACACCGCGGGTGAGCTGCGGACCAGCACCGCGACCTCGCTGACCGACCTGGACACCGCCAACGACGGAGTCGCCGGCGCGACCGCCGGGTTCGACTCCTCCGCCGCGCTCACCGAGATCCTCGGCACCTGGAAGACCCGGCTGACGGCCGTCCGCGACGAGTGCGGCCGGCTGGAGGGTTCCCTGAAGGCCGCCGGGCGCGACTTCGGCGAGCGCGAGGACGCCACCAGGCGGAAGATCGCCGCGGAGGCCCCGGTACCGCCGCAGCGGAAGGAGAACTGAGGCCCGTGCCCACCTGGCAGCAGCTCCGCGACGTGAAACTGAGCGAGTACACCGACGCCGCCGACGGCTGGGGCAAGGTCTCCTCACGCGCCAACGCGGACAAGGACCGCGTGGACAACGCCATGTTCGCCCGCATCCACGACACGCAGGAGGGCGACGCGGCGAAGGCCGCCTGCGACGAGGTCGGGCAGCTCTCCAGGAACTACCAGTACCTGCACACCGAGTGCGGCCTGATCCGCACCGCGCTCAACGGCCTCGCCGCCGAACTCGCGGCGCCGCAGAACAAGCTGAAGCGGGCCCTCGAGGACGCCGCGAACCTCAAGTTCACGGTCAAGCCCGACGGTTCGGTGGAGTACCCGACCGACTCGTTCGTCCTCGCCCCCGGCAGCAACACCGCCCAGGACGGGGCCCCCGTCCCCTACGCCCCGGGCGCGGGCGAGGGCGTCGGATCCGCCGACGCCAACAAGGGCAAGGCGGAGGACATCGCCCAGCGCATCGGCGACGCCGTCCGCGAGGCCGCCGAGATCGACAGCCGCTACGCCGCCGTCCTGCGCAAACTGAAGGCGGAGCCGGGCCTGACGGTCAGCGACGCGACCCTCGCCGACGCCGCCGCCGACACCAAGGCGATGCAGCAGGCGGCGGGGAAGTACGCCGACGACGACAAGATCCCGCAGGGCAAGTCCCCGCAGGAGAACGCCGCCTGGTGGAACGGCCTCACCCAGGAACAGCGCGACGAGTACGCCACGCTCTACCCCGCCTCCGTGGGCGCCCTGGACGGCATCCCCTCCGCCGTCCGCGACGACGCCAACCGCATGGTGCTGGCGGAGACCCGGGCGCAGGCCCAGCTGGACTTCAACGCCATTCCGAAGCCGCCGCAGGAGTACATCCAGAATCCCAGCGGGCAGTACCCGGCGGTCATCAAGAACCCCGCCTTCCTGCAGTGGGAGAAGCAGCACGGCGACCGCTACACCCACCTCGACAGTTCACTGAAGGGCATGAACGCCATCGAGGCGCGCTTCGCGCAGACGGGCAAGGAGGGGCTGCCCGAGGCCTATCTGCTGGGTTTCTCCTCGGAGGGCAACGGCAGGGCGATCATCGCCAACGGCAATCCGGACACCGCGAAGCACACGGCGGTGTACGTGCCCGGCACGACGTCGAACCTCGGCAGCATCGGCGGGAACATCGACCGCATGGTCGACCTCTGGCGCTCCACGGACCGTCTGCCCGGGGACGACTCCGTCTCGACGATCACGTGGCTGGGGTACGACGCCCCGCAGGACATCGTGAAGGACGCCCCCTTCGAGCACTACGCGACCGACGGGGCGCCGGCCTACAACAAGTTCATGGAGGGCCTCGAGGTCGCCCAGGGCGGCCCCGACAAGAGCCAT
The DNA here is from genome assembly GCF_040302405.1 of Streptomyces sp. NPDC126503. Classification (NCBI taxonomy): domain Bacteria; kingdom Bacillati; phylum Actinomycetota; class Actinomycetes; order Kitasatosporales; family Streptomycetaceae; genus Streptomyces; species Streptomyces sp. NPDC126503. Next base: position 174,855 of record NZ_JBEORS010000002.1, on the reverse strand, counting down.
ACGACCGCCATCGGCCACTCGTACGGCACGACCCTCCTCGGCGCCGCCGCCCGCGACGGGCACCTGCGCGCCGACGACATGATCGTGGCCGGCAGCCCGGGCGTCCTGGTGGGCTCGGCGGAGGAGCTGGACGTGCCGAAGGGGCACGTGTGGAACCAGGAGGCGGACGGCGACGCCGTACCGGACATCGGCCGGTGGGGTCACGGCGGCAGCCAGTGGCGGCTCGGCGGTGGCGTCTTCCTCATCCCCAGCGACGAGGTGTTCGGGGCCAACCAGATGTCCACGGACACCGAGGGCCACAGCGACTACTGGAAGCGGGACAGCCAGAGCCTGAACAATCAGGCAGCGGTTGTGGCCGGTCAATACGGCAAGGTGAAGCACGATGAATAGGCCCCGAGCCGGCGCCCTGGCGGTGGCGGCGGCACTTCTCACACTCACGGGATGCAGCATGGACGAGTCCAACGGAACGAAGGTGGTCGGCGTCCGCGACCAGGAGGAGATCAACGCCGAGACCAAGAGGGTGTCGAGCGAGATCTACGACCTGATCGGGGTCAAGGGCACCCCGTCCAAGGGCGGCGTGGGGGTCATGTCGTGCGAGGGCAAGGACACCGAGCGGTTCTACGCGATGAAGCACCCCTGGAGCCTCACGGCCGGCTCCGACGAGGAGCTGGCCGGGGCCATGGAGCGGCTGAAGACGGAGCTCCCCCAGCGGGGCTGGAAGATCGTGAAGTACGGTCCCGACTCCAGTCCCTCCAAGAACCTCGAGCTCACCGCCGACAACGACGAGCGGAAGTTCGGCGTCCACATCAGCTTCTGGCGTAAGAACAGCGGCGGGGACACCAACCCGCCCTCGCTGATCATCGACGTGATCTCCGGCTGCTACGAGGTCCCGGAGGGCCAGAAGGTCAAGCACTACTGAGGCCGCTCCGCGGCCGCACGCGAAGGGCCCGGGACGCGCCGTCCCGGGCCCTTCGCGTGCGGCCCGCGTCACAGATGTCCGGATAGGGGTTGCCCTTATTACCGGTGGGTAGCATCATCGTAGAGAACGTGGGCTACTCACCGGTAGTACGCCGTGTCACGAGTACGCGCACGAGAGACATCCACCTCCCCGAGCCTTACGGAGCCGTCGCCATGGGGCACTACAAGTCGAATCTCCGCGACATCGAGTTCAACCTCTTCGAGGTCCTCGGCCGCGACAAGGTGTACGGCACCGGTCCGTTCGAGGAGATGGACGTCGAGACCGCCAAGAGCATCCTCGACGAGATCCGCCGCCTGGCCGAGAACGAGCTCGCGGAGTCCTTCGCCGACGCCGACCGCAACCCGCCGGTCTTCGACCCGGAGACCAACACGGCCCCCGTCCCGGCCTCCTTCAAGAAGTCGTACAACGCCTTCATGGAGTCCGAGTACTGGCGCCTGGGCATCCCCGAGGAGATCGGCGGCACCGTCTCCCCGCGCTCCCTGATCTGGGCCTACGCGGAGCTGCTGCTCGGCGCGAACCCGGCGATCTGGATGTACTCCTCCGGCCCGGCCTTCGCCGGCATCCTCTACACCGAGGGCAACGAGGCGCAGAAGAAGGTCGCGAAGATCGCCGTCGACCGCCGCTGGGGCTCGACGATGGTCCTCACCGAGCCCGACGCGGGCTCGGACGTCGGCGCCGGCCGCACCAAGGCCGTCCAGCAGGAGGACGGCTCCTGGCACATCGAGGGCGTCAAGCGCTTCATCACCTCCGGTGAGCACGACATGGAGGAGAACATCCTCCACTACGTCCTCGCCCGCCCCGAGGGCGCCGGCCCCGGCACCAAGGGCCTCTCCCTCTTCCTCGTCCCGAAGTACGAGTTCGACTGGGAGACCGGCGAGCTCGGCGCCCGCAACGGCGTCTACGCCACCAACGTCGAGCACAAGATGGGCCTCAAGGCCTCCAACACGTGCGAGATGACCTTCGGCGACAAGCACCCCGCCAAGGGCTGGCTCATCGGCGACAAGCACGACGGCATCCGCCAGATGTTCCTCATCATCGAGTTCGCCCGCATGATGGTCGGCACGAAGGCGATCTCCACCCTCTCCACGGGCTACCTCAACGCCCTGGAGTACGCCAAGGAGCGCGTCCAGGGCACCGACCTGGCGAACTTCATGGACAAGACCGCGCCCAAGGTCACCATCACGCACCACCCCGACGTCCGCCGCTCGCTGATGACGCAGAAGGCGTACGCCGAGGGCATGCGCTCCCTCGTCCTCTACACGGCCACGATCCAGGACGAGATCGCGATCAAGGAGGCCGCCGGCGAGGACGCCAAGGCGCTGCACGGCCTCAACGACCTGCTCCTCCCGATCGTCAAGGGCTACGGCTCCGAGAAGGGCTACGAGCAGCTCGCCCAGTCGCTCCAGACGTTCGGCGGCTCCGGCTTCCTGCAGGAGTACCCGATCGAGCAGTACATCCGCGACGCGAAGATCGACACCCTGTACGAGGGCACCACCGCCATCCAGGGCCAGGACTTCTTCTTCCGCAAGATCGTCCGCGACCAGGGCGCCTCCCTGAACGCGCTGGCCGAGGAGATCAAGAAGTTCCTCGCCGTCGGCACCGGCGGCGACGAGCTCGCCGGGGCCCGCGACGCCCTCGCCAAGGCCGCCGTCGACCTCGAGGGCATCGTCGGCGCCATGCTGACCGACCTCACCGCCACCGGCGAGGACGTCAAGAACATCTACAAGGTCGGCCTCAACACCACCCGCCTGCTCATGGCCTCCGGTGACGTCGTCGTCGGCTACCTGCTGCTGCGCGGTGCCGCCGTCGCCGCCGAGAAGCTCGCCAACGGCGCCTCCGGCAAGGACGTCGCCTTCTACCAGGGCAAGATCGCCGCCGCGAAGTTCTTCGCCGCCAACGTCCTGCCCGGCGTCTCCACCGAGCGCGCCCTCGCGGAGGCCGTCGACGGCTCCGTCATGGACCTGGACGAGGCCGCGTTCTAGCAACGCCTCTCGTCCATACAGGAACGGCTCGTCCCCGGGGAGGGGGGCGGGCCGTTCCGCCTTTCCCGGCCACCCGCGCACCCGCCGGCGGGCACGCCCGCCTCGTACGGGCGGGGCCACGAGCCGTACCGGGGACCGCCGTTCCCGCCCCCGGGGGGACGGTGTCCGCATGTCGGGATCTGCGTAAGGTGAACCCATGAGCAGCGCACCTTCCCGCCCGGCGGCCGGCCCCTTCGACCGCGGCCACACCGATGACCTCATGACCTTCCTCGCGGCCTCCCCGTCGCCGTACCACGCGGTCGCGAACACCGCCGAACGGCTGGAGAAGGCCGGCTTCCGCCGGGTCGGGGAGACCGAGGCCTGGGACGGGACGAGCGGCGGGAAGTACGTCACCCGCGGCGGCGCGATCATCGCCTGGTACGTGCCCGAGGGCGCCGCCCCGCACACGCCGTTCCGGATCGTGGGCGCCCACACCGACTCGCCGAACCTGCGGGTCAAGCCGCAGCCGGACTTCGGCCGGGAGGGCTGGCGGCAGGTCGCCGTCGAGATCTACGGCGGGCCGCTGCTCAACAGCTGGCTGGACCGGGACCTGGGTCTCGCCGGCCGGTTCACGCTGCGGGACGGCAGCCACGCGCTGGTGAACGTCGACCGGCCGCTGCTGCGCGTGCCGCAGCTCGCGATCCACCTGGACCGGCAGGTCAACGAAGGCATGAAGCTGGAGCGCCAGCGGCACATGCAGCCGATCTGGGGCCTGGGCGAGGTCCGCGAGGGAGACCTGATCGCGTTCGTCGCCGAGGAGGCCGGCGTCGAGGCCGAGGACGTGGCGGGCTGGGACCTGATGGTCCACGCCGTGGAGGCCCCGGCCTACCTGGGCCGCGACCGGGAGCTCCTGGCCGGCCCGCGCATGGACAACCTGCTCTCCGTCCACGCCGCCACCGCCGCGCTCGCCTCCCTCGCCGGCCGCGACGACCTCCCGTGCATCCCGGTCCTCGCCGCCTTCGACCACGAGGAGAACGGCTCCGAGGCCGACACCGGCGCCCAGGGCCCGCTGCTCGGCACCGTCCTGGAGCGCTCGGTCTACGCCCGCGGCGGCCGGTACGAGGACCGCGCCCGCGCCTTCGCCGGCACCGTCTGCCTCTCCTCCGACACCGGCCACGCCGTCCACCCCAATTACGCGGAGCGCCACGACCCGACGCACCACCCGCGCGTCAACGGCGGCCCGATCCTCAAGGTCAACGTCAACCAGCGCTACGCCACCGACGGCAACGGCCGCGCCGTCTTCGCCGCCGCCTGCGAGAAGGCCGGCGTCCCCTGGCAGTCGTTCGTCTCCAACAACGACATGCCCTGCGGCACCACCATCGGCCCCATCACCGCCGCCCGCCACGGCATCACCACCGTCGACATCGGCGTCGCCATCCTCTCCATGCACAGCGCCCGCGAACTCTGCGGCGCCGAGGACCCCTACCTCCTCGCCAACGCGCTCGTCGCCTTCCTGGAGGGCTGACCCGAGCCGGGTCCCGTCACGACGCCGGGCGAAACATCCGCGAAACGGCCCTCCTGGCAGCGTGGCTGCCATGCAGCGACATGAAGGGCCGCCCCGGCGGACGTTCGTCCTCCTCCTGGCCACCGCCGTCCTCCTCGGGACGGCGGTGGCCTGGGGGATCGTCGAGCAGTACAACGACCGGCCGCCGTGGGCCGCCGACATCGCCTACGAGGGCGGGTACGTGCAGGCCACGCGCATCCGGAAGTACGACCAGGACGGCTCCCGCACGAAAGCCCTGCTGACCGGCGAATGCGCGCTCATGCAGCGGCAGGGCATGGGCGGCGACCGGGCCGTGCACGACCCGGCCGCCTGGGTGGCCGGGTGCCTGGACGCGGCGGCGGGCCGCCCCTCCCGGCACCAGGGCCTCGTCCGCTGACCAGCCGGCCGGCGCGTCCGCCCGTCAGGCGTCCATGCCCGCCAGGATCAGCGGCAGCCGGGCCACGCCCCCGTCGCTGACCTTCACCGGCACGCCCCAGTCCTGCTGGTGGACGTGGCAGGCGGGGTACTCGTTGGCCGGGTCGTCGTCGCACGAGGCCGCCATCGCGGAGACGTGCAGCACGCCCTCCGTCACCTCCGGGTTCAGCTCCAGGTCCCGGAAGAGGTCCGTGCCCGTGCCCTCGCCGGCCCGCAGCAGCTCCGGCGGCGTCGAGGAGACCAGGAGCCGGGTCGAGGGGCCGTACCGCTCGTCCAGCTTCTGGCCGGCCGGCGCCTGGAAGATCACGTCGAGGCGCAGCCGGCCGGGGGCGATCTCGGTGGCCTCGCGCCGCGTCCGGTGCGCGACCGCCTCCACCCGTACCGCCTCCTCGGGCAGCCGCAGCCGGGTCAGCCGGTGCCGCGCGGACTCCACCACCACGATGTCGTCGCCCACCAGGACCGCGTCGCTCGGCTCGCGCAGATCGGTGGCGAGGGTGGTCACCTCACCGGTGGCCGGGTCGTAGCGGCGCAGGGAGTGGTTGTACGTGTCGCTGACCGCGACCGAACCGTCCGGCAGCGCCGTCACGCCCAGCGGGTGCTGGAACAGGGCCTGTCCGGCGTCGCCGTCCCGGTGACCGAAGTCGAAGAGACCGGTGCCGACGGCCGTGTGCACGACCCCCTCGGTGTCGATCCACCGCAGGGCGCTGGTCTCCGAGTCGGCGATCCACAGCCGGTCCGGGGTGGCGGCGAGCCCCGAGGGCTGCGCGAACCAGGCCTCGGCGGCGGGGCCGTCGACCAGGCCCTCGTTCGTCGTGCCCGCCGCGACCTCCACGGTCCTCGTCCGCGGGTCGTACGTCCACAGCTGGTGGACGCCCGCCATGGCGATCCACACCTTCCCCTGCCACCAGGCCACGTCCCACGGCGAGGAGAGGTCCGTCTCCAGGGCGGGCCCCGAGGTCGGGGAGCCCTGCCACCACTGCGTGCCCGTGCCCGCGATCCGCTCGACCGCCCCGGTGGCCGGGTCGAACAGCTGGAGCGCGTGGTGCACGGTGTCCGCGACCACGACCTTCCCGTCCGGCAGCACGGTCAGTCCCTGCGGCTCCCGGAACTCGCCCGGCCCGCCGACGCGGCGCACCACGGTCTCGCCGTCCTCCGCCAGCTCCACCAGCTGGTGGCGGGTGGTGTCGGAGACCAGGAAGTTCCCCGACTCCAGCAGCACCGCCTTGCCCGGGAACCGCAGGTCCGTCGCGACCGGCTCCGGCGGCACGTACGGCCCGTCGCCACGCCGCAGCGTCCCCTTCGCCTCGTGCTCGGCCTCCAGCTCCTCCACCAGCGTCCGGATCGCGTTCGCGTGCCCCTCGCCGGCGTGCTGCGCGACGACGTACCCCTCGGGGTCGATCACGACGAGCGTCGGCCACGCCCGCACGGCGTACTGCTTCCACGTCGCCAGGTCGGGATCGTCCAGCACGGGGTGATGCACCTCGTACCGCTCGACGGCGTCGACCACGGCCTGGTGCTCGGCCTCGTGCACGAACTTCGGCGAGTGCACCCCGACGATCACGAGCGTGTCGCGGTGCTTCTCCTCCAGCTCCCGCAGCTCGTCCAGGACGTGCAGGCAGTTGATGCAGCAGAAGGTCCAAAAATCGAGCAGAACAATCTTTCCTCGCAGATCGGCGAGGGTCGGTTCCTCACCGCCCGTGTTCAGCCAGCCGCCCCGGCCGATCAGCTCGGGGGCACGGACACGGGCGCGTCGGGGCGCGGGGGTGGGCGCGGAGTCGTTCATGGGTCAAGGGTGCCGTACGGGTGGAAAGAGGGGGCCGGGTGGGGGCCGCGGGGTGTGTCTTCCCGTGGGGGTGGGGGGAGCGGGTCGTCAGCATGGCGGGCATGGAGCGTGTAGGTAGATCATCGGACTATTACTGCTCTCGGGTGGGGGGTGGGCTCCTGGCCGTGCTCCTCGTGGTGCCGTGTCTGGCGTGGGGCGCGGGCGAGGCGCGGGCCGGTGGCGTCGGGGACGCGCTGCGGGTGACCGTGACCGTCAACGGGCGTGAGCGCTCGTGGTCGCGGCCCCCGGAGGTACGGATCGGGACGACGGTCGAGAAGCGGTACCGGCTGGTCAACAACGGTGAGGCCGACCTGTACGACGTCCGGGTCCTGGATCCCGGGGTGCCCGGAGGGACGGCGCGCTGTCCGGCCCGGCCGCTGCCCGCGCTCGGGGAGGTGGAGTGCGTCGCCCGGTTCCCCGCCGCGCCCGGCACGCACCGCGCGACCCTGCGGGCGGAGGGCCGGGTGCCCTCCCTGGGGCGGACCGTCACCGCCACCACGCGCTCCGGGTACACCGGCGTCGGCGCGGTCCTCGGCCTCAGCGAGCGGGTGGCCCTCGGCACCCGGGGCACCGCGAACCTCACGTACACCGTCTCCAACCGGGGCAACCGTCCGGTCCACGCGGTACGGGTCACCGACCCGGGTCTCGGGCTGCCACCGGGCGCCGTCGACTGCGGCGGGCGCTCCCCCGTGGTGCCGCTGATCGAGGCCGGGTCCTCCGCCCGCTGCGCCGCGTCCGTACGGCGGCCGCCCGGCACCTACCGCAGCGAGGGGCTCGCCACCGGCAGCGACCGTCTCCACACGTACGCGCCCGGGGGCGTGCTGGTTCCCCCACCGGTCCTCACCGCCCGTGCCACCGCCGTCTTCACGGTGCCGGCCCCGCCGGTGGCCGTGCCCGCGCCGGGAGCACCGGGGGCGCCGGGGGCGCCGGGGGTTCCGGGAGCACCGGGGGTTCCGGGAGCACCGGGGGCTCCAGGAACGCCGGGGGCGCCAGGAGCACCGGGGGTTCCAGGAGTGCCCGGGGTTCCGGGGGGTGTGCCCGGGGTTCCGGGGGCTCCTGGGGCTGTGGAGGTTCCGGGAGCCGGTGGGATCACAGGGGCGACCGTTCCCGGGGCAGCAGGTGCGGCGGCGGCCGGTGCGGCGGCGGCGCCAGGGGCCGCTGGGGCGGCCGGTGCTGCGGGGGCGCCAGGGGCCGCTGGGGCGGCCGGTGCTGCGGGGGCCGCCGGAGCCGCAGGGGCAGGTGCGGGAGCCGGAGCCGCAGGAGCCGGAGCCGCAGGAGCCGGGGCCGGGGCCCTGCCCGTCGGGCCGCCCGGAGCGGGGGCCGGTACCGGAGCCGTGCCCGGGGCCGGGGACGGGGGCGGGCCCTTGCCCGTGGGGCCGCCCGGGGCCGCGACCGTCCCCCCGGCCCCCCCGAACGTACCGCCCGACGCGCCGCCCCGGGCGGCGGTCGCCGCCCCCGACACGGAAGGCTTCCTCGGCCGCGTCCGGCGCCGCGCCCACCACGCGCGGGAGCTGGGAGTCGTGGTGATGCTCCTGCTGATCCTCATCCCGGCCGCCATCGCCGCCGCCCTCCTCGGCAGTCGCAGGAGCTGACCCCATGGCCCTGATGGAAACCCTGATCATCACCCTCGGGGTGGCGCTCGCCGCCGCCCTCTCCGTCGTCCTCAAGACGAAGCTGTTCCCGCTCGGCGAGGACGAGGAACCGCGCGAGGACGTCGCCGAGTACATCGCCATGATGGTCTCGGTCCTCTACGCCGTGGTCCTCGGCCTCTGCCTGGTCTCCGTCTGGGACACCCGCGCCTCCGCCGCCGACCACGCCCACGCCGAGGCGAGCGCGCTCCACCAGACGTACCTGCTGGCCGACGCCTACCCGCCGGCGCGCGCCGAGCCGCTGCGCCGGGCCACCCGCGCCTACGCCACCCACGTCGTGGAGGTCGAGTGGCCCATGATGGCGGAGCGCCAACCGCTCGACCCCCTCGGCTGGCAGCTCCTCGACCGGGTGCGGCGGGCGGGAGAGGCGGGCGACACGGACAAGGTGTCCGAGCAGATCGCCGCCCAGGAGGTGCTGGCCCAGCTCGGATACGTGGACGACGCCCGGCGCGGGCGGGAGGCGGCCGCGCAGGAACGGCTCTCGCCCGTGCTGTGGGCGGGACTGCTGATCGGAGGCGTGCTGACGCTCGCGTTCATGTTCCTCTTCGGCGTCCGGCGGAGCGCGACACACGTGGTGATGGTGATGGGCCTGGCCGGGTTCATCGCCTTCACGGTGCTGCTCATCCACCAGCTCGACTCGCCGTTCGGGAACGCGCTCGGCACGTCCCCCGACGCCTTCGTCCGCTACTTCGCCTGAGGAGGGGGAGTGAGGGAGGAGGCGGGAAGGTGACACACCGGGACGAGAGGGCAGGCATGGGCCCATGAGATATCTCGTACGGGACCGGATCTTCGCGATCGGCGACGACTACTGGATCGAGGAGGAGGGCGGCCGCCCCGCCTTCCTCGTGGACGGCAAGGCCCTGCGGCTGCGCGACACCCTGGAGATCAAGGACCCGGACGGGCGGGTCCTGATCACCCTGCGGCAGAAGGTGTTCGCCCTGCGGGAGACGATGACGGTCGAGCGGGACGACCTGCCGCTGGCGACCGTCCGCCGCAAGCGGCTCTCCCTGCTGCGGAGCCACTTCCGGGTGACGCTCGCCGACGGGACGGAGCTGGACGTCAGCGGCCGGATCCTGGACCGGGAGTTCGGCGTCACGTACGAGGGTGAGCCGCTGGCCCGCGTCTCGCGCCGGTGGCTGACCGTCCGCGACACCTACGCCGTCGACGTCGTACGGGAGGACGCGGACGCGGCCCTGCTCATCGCGCTCGCGGTGTGCGTGATCCGGATGACGGAACGCGAGCGCGACGAGGACTGACCGGACGTCAGGCGCCGTGCGCGGCGGCCTTGTCGAGGGCCTGGGTCAGGTCCGCCCACAGGTCCTCGACGTGCTCGATGCCGACGGAGAGACGGAGGGTGCCGGGGCCGATGCCGGCCGTCCGCAGGGCCTCCGCGTCGAGCTGCCGGTGCGAGGTGGAGGCCGGATGCATGACGAGCGTCCGGACGTCCCCGAGCGAGACGCTGAGGGAGGCGACCCGGACCGCCTCCACGAAGGCGCGGCCCGCGTCCCGGCCGCCGGCGAGGTCGGCGGAGATCACCCCGCCGCCCCCGGCCGGCAGCAGCCGGGCGGCGACGGCCCGGTCGGGGTGGTCCGCGAGGGACGGGTGGCGGACGGCGGCGACGGCCGGGTGCGCCGCGAGCCGGGCGGCGAGCGTGGCGGCGCTCGCGCACTGGCGCTCGACGCGCAGCGGCAGGGTCTGCATGCCGCGCAGGGTGAGCCAGGCGGCGAACGGGTCGGTGACGGCGCCCTGTTCGACGGCGTGCGCGCGGACGCGCCGCTGCAGTGCGGGGTCCTTGAAGACGGCGACGCCGCCGAGGACGTCGGCGTGCCCGGCGAGGTACTTGGTGGCGGAGTGCAGGACGACGTCGGCGCCGTGGTCGAGGGGGCGGCAGAGCAGCGGGGAGGCGAAGGTGTTGTCGACGGCGACCGGCACCCCGGCACCGGCGGCCACGGCGGCGAGCGCGGGCAGGTCCGCGACGCGGGTGGTGGGGTTGGCGATGGTCTCCAGGTAGAGGAGGCGGGTCTCGGGGCGGAGGGCGGCCCGCACCTCGTCCGGGTCGGTGCCGGAGACGTACGTGACGTCGACGCCCCAGCGGCCGGCGAGGTCGGTGAGGAGCGCGTACGTACCGCCGTACAGGCACCGCTGGGCGATGACGTGCCCGCCGGAGGAGAGCAGGGTGTGCAGGACCCCGCTGATGGCGCCCATGCCGGAGGCGTAGGAGAGCGCGCCGGTGCCGCCTTCGAGACGGGCGACGGCGTCCTCCAGGGCGCGGACGGTGGGGTTGCCCATGCGGCTGTAGAGGAAGGTGTCCGGGTCGGCGAGGGCGTCGGCCGAGTCGAAGGCGAAGACGTGGCCCTGGTGGAGGGGGACGCCGAGCGGGGTGCTGCCGCTGATCTCCACGCGGGGCGGGTGGACGGCGAGGGTCTCGGGACGCAGGGCGCCGCCGTCGGTCTTCGCGGGGACGCCGGTGATGTCGTTCGCGCTGATGGTCATGACCGCAGTCTGGTCGGGCCGGACTTGTCGCCCCAGAGCCAATCACGGCAGATTGGTTCGCCGGGGGAGCCAATGGGGTGCGTGGGGAAACGGGGGAGCGTGCCGTGGAGTTGAGGGGTCCGGCGGGATCGGGCGTTGCCGGTGGTACGAGAGGGGTTGGCGGGTTCGGGGAGACGGGCGGTACGAGCGGGGTACGCGGTACGGGTGGTGTACCGGGGCCCGCGCGCCAGGACCGCCCCGGCGCCCCCGCCTCCAGCGCCCTCACCGCCCCCCACGACGCCGAGGCGTTCGTGGCCCGGCTGGGGCCGCTGGTCGGCCGGACGCGGTCCGCTGTATCTGCTGCTCGCGGCCCGGCTGCGGGCGCTGATCGACGACGGGGTGCTGCGCCCCGGTGCCCTCCTGCCGCCCGACCGGCGCCTCGCCGGCGCGCTCGCCGTGGGCCGGACGACGGTGGTCGCCGCGTACGACACCCTGCGGCAGGAGGGGCGGCTGGTGCGGCGGCAGGGCAGTGGGACCCGGGTGGCACCGGCCGCGCTCCCCCTGCACCGCCGCGCCGGGGCGGCCGGCGGTCCGGGACCGGCCGGCGGTACGGGACCGGCCGGCGGTACGGGTGAGCCCCGGGTCGTGGAGACCTCGAACCCGCTGTTCCTGCACCTCCTGGAGGCGCCGGACGACGTGATCCTGCTGAGCTGCGCCGCCCCGCCCGGGCCGCCGCCCGAGCTCACGGAGGCGTACCGCGCGATCGTCCTGCCGGACCGGGACCTCGGCTACCACCCGGCGGGCCTGCCGGTGCTGCGGGAGGCGGTGGCCGCGCGGTACACGGTGCGGGGGCTGCCCACCGGGCCCGGGGAGGTCCTCGTGACCACCGGCGCCCAGCAGGCCCTCGCGCTGCTGGCACGGCTGCTGCTCGCGCCGGGGGACGGGGTGCTCGTGGAGGCGCCCTCGTATCCGGGGGCGCTCGACCTCTTCCGGGAGGCGGCGGCGGTGCCGCTGCCCGTGGCGGTCGGGCCGGACGGGCTGGACGTGGCGGTGGCCGTACGGACCATGGAGCGGCACCGGCCGGCCCTGGCGTACGTGATGTCCCGGTTCCAGAACCCGACCGGCACCGTGCTGCCGCCGCTCGCCGGGCGACGCCTCGTGGAGGCGGCGAACGCGCTCGGGGTGCCGCTGGTCGACGACGAGGTTCCGGCCGAACTCGCCTTCGGCGGAGAGCCGGCCGGGGCGCCGCTCGCCGCGTACGGGGAGGTGATCTCGGTCGGCTCGCTGAGCAAGGTGGTGTGGGGCGGGCTGCGGGCCGGCTGGGTGCGGGGTCCGGCCGCGCTGATCGCCCGGCTGGCCCGGCTCAAGGCGCTGCACGACCTGGGGGGCGACGTGGCGTCCCAGCTGGTCGCGGCCCGGCTGCTCGGCGGGTTCGGGCCGGTGCTCGCGGCGCGCCGGGCAGCGTGCCGCGCGGGCCACGACCACCTGCGGGCGGAACTGGCCCGGCTGCTGCCCTCGTGGGAGTGCCCCCCGGTGGGCGGCGGGCAGACGCTGTGGGTGCGGCTGCCCCACGGGGACGGGGTGTCGTTCGCCCAGCTCGCCCTGCGGCACGGCGTGGCGGTCCTGCCGGGCTCCACGGCGGACGCGCTCGGAGGCAGCGCGGACCGGCTGCGGCTGCACTTCATGGCGGCGCCGGAGGTGCTGACGGAGGCGGTGCGCCGGCTGGCGGCGGCCTGGGCGGAGTACGCGCCGGGGCCGGGGCGCAGCCCGGGCGCCCTGCATGCGATCGTCGTGTGACGCGAGGGGGAGGAGAGCTTCATGCACAGCACCGTCACACCGTTCACGCTGCGCCCGTGGCGCGAGGGCAAGGGGTACGAGCGGCGGTCCGGATGGCGGGGCGTCTCGGCCGAGTTCGGTGAGATCACGGTGGAGGCGCCGCTGCGGCAGACCGTCCCCGAGGTGGTGGTCTCGGAGCTGCGGGGCGGACTCCTGCCGCCCGTCTCGTACGAGGCGCGGGGCATCCACACGGAGGTGATCCGGCTGCCCACCCTGAACCGGGCGACCCTCCGGGTCGGTGACGCGCTGGTGTCCCTGGAGCGGAACCGTTTCGGCGCCACGGCCCGGCAGCGCGGCCTGCGGATGCGGTACGGCGGCGACCGCTACCTGCTCCGGGCCGTGGACCGCCGCTCCTGGCACCTGGCCCGCGCGGCGGACGCCGAGGACCCGGGCGTCGCGGTGTCGGTACGGGGTGCGGGGCGCGGCTCGCGGCGACGCCTCGAGGTGTCGGTGGCGGGCCGCGCGGTCGCGGCGGATCTGTCCCTCGCGCTGATCTTCGCCGGGGTGGACCGCGCGGCCCTGACCCGGGGCGGCGCGGTCCGCGCCGGCCTCTCCCGGGTGACCCAGCTGTGGGCGGAGGTCCAGTACTAGGTTCCGGTACGCGGTGGCGTCCGGGGCCGGAATCGGTAAGGCTCGGGCGCATGGTCTCAGTACTGCAGAACGTGGCGATCGACTGCGCGGACGCCTATGAACTGGCCCTTTTCTGGAGCAGGGTGACGGGGCGGCCGCTCCATCCGGACGACCGGCCGGGGGTGCGGGAGGCGCAGGTCATGCTCCCGGAGGGCCCGGTCCTGTACTTCAACCAGGTGCCCGAGCCCAAGACGGTCAAGAACCGGCTCCATCTGTGCCTGCGGCCGGAGACCTCCCGGGACGAGGAGGTGGCACGGCTGCTGGCCCTCGGGGCCGCGTTCGTCGCCGACCACCGCCTGCCCGACGGCACGGGCTGGGCGGTCCTGGCCGACCCCGAGGGCAACGAGTTCTGCGTCCTGCGCGGCGACGCGGACCGGGCGGGCACCACGCCCGGACCGGCCCGCACGTCCTAGCCGTACGGTTCGAAGCCGATGACGGCCGAGCCACTCCTCGACGGCGTCCCGGTCGACGGGGATGACCGGGCCCTCGGGCGACGGCCCGAAGAGTGCGGCGAAGACGAGGACCCGTCCGCGTGCCCGGGAACCCGCCGCCCGCCGCCCGACCCGGTCGCCCTCCCCGTCCCTCAGGCCCCGGTGCGCCGGGGCGCGCTCACGCCCAGGACCCGGTCCTTCAGGGCCGGGAACTGTTCCCGTGTCGTGGCCACCTTCTTCGGGTCGAGCACGGCCCGCAGGGTCTCCTCGCCCGGGCCCGCCTCCGCGAGGACCTCGCCCCAGGGGTCGACGACGGTCGAGTGCCCGGCCTGCTCCACGCCGGCGTGGGTGCCGGCGGTGCCGCAGGCGAGGACGTACGCCTGGTTCTCCACCGCGCGGGCCCGGGCGAGCAGGGTCCAGTGGGCGAGACGGCGGGCCGGCCAGCCGGCCGGGACGACGAAGGCCTGGGCGCCGGCGTCCACGAGGCCCCGGAAGAGTTCGGGGAAACGCAGGTCGTAGCAGGTGGCGACGCCGGCGGTGAGGTGCGGCAGGTCGAAGGTGACCAGGTCCTCCCCGGCGGCCATGAGGACCGCCTCGCCCTGGTCGAAGCCGAAGCGGTGGATCTTCCGGTAGCTGGCGGCGAGTTCGCCGTCGGGGGAGAAGACGAGCGAGGTGTTGTAGAGGGAGCCGCCCGCCTCCTCCACGAAGGAACCCGCGTGCAGCCACACCCCGGCGTCCCGCGCGGCGGCGGACATCGCCTCGTACGTGGGGCCGCGCAGGGGCTCGGCCTCGGCGGCGAAGGAGTCGGCGGCGAAGGCGCCGACCGGCCACAGTTCCGGCAGGACCACGAGGTCGGCGTGGCCGGATTCCGCCCGTACCAGGCGCGCCGCGCGCGCCCGCCGGGTGTGGACCGGTTCGTCCGGGTCCACCGCGATCTGGATCAGCGAGGCGCGCACACTACCACCGTCCTGGCATCGGAGCCGTCAACACCGGCCTACGATCGTCACACGAAAGCACTGCCGGGGTGCCTTCGGGCAGCGTAACTTAGCGTCCGAGCCTCCCACTCAGTCGTGTTTTCAGCCCGCGCACCGAAGAACCGCCGAGGGGTCCCGTGACCGTCCATCCCAGCCTCCAGAACTACGCCGACGCCTGGACCCACTCGATCGAGGCGATAGCCGAGCTGGTGCAGCCCCTGCCCGAGGCGACGTGGAACCGGCCGACGCCGTGCCCCGGCTGGTCGGTGCGGGACATCGTCTCCCATGTCATCGGCATGGAGACGGAGATGCTGGGCGACCCGCGGCCGATCCACGCCCTGCCGCGCGACCTCTACCACGTGCGCACCGACTTCGCGCGCTACATGGAGGTGCAGGTGGACGCCCGGCGGCACCACACGGCGCCGGAGATGACGGCCGAGCTGGAGTACGTGCTCATCCGCCGGGCACGGCAGCTGCGCAACGAGAACCGCTCCCCCGACCACCTGATCCGCGCCCCCCTCGGCGCCGAGCAGACCCTCGAACTGGGCTACCGGATGCGCGCGTTCGACGTGTGGGTGCACGAGCAGGACCTGCGGGCGGCGCTCGGCGCGCCGGGGAACCTGGACGCGCCCGGCGCGCTCGTGACCCGTGACGTGCTCCTGGAGGCGATGCCGGACGTGGTCGCCCGTCGCGCCGGCGCGCCCGCCTCCTCGGCGGTGGTGCTGGACGTGAGCGGTCCGGTGGAGTTCCTTCGGACGGTCCGGGTGGACGCGGAGGGCCGCGGCTCGATCGACGGGGCGCCGTCGCTGGGGCCCGCGGTGACGCTGGCGACCGACTGGGAGACCTTCGTGCGGCTGGCGTGCGGCCGGGTGCGGCCGGCGGACGTGGCCGACCGGGTGAAGGTCGAGGGCGACGAGGCGCTGGCGACGGCGATCCTGGACAACATCGCGGTCACCCCCAGCTGACGGCCCCCGCCCGCGGTGCCCCGGACCCTCCGCGCGTTACCGGACCCCGCGCGCGTTCCCGGAGCGGACTACGCCGGTACGTGGACGGCCTCCACGCGGCTCGCGACGAGCCGCTCCCGCTCCCTGCGGTGGGTGCGGGCCTTGAGGCGGAGGATCTGCGCGACGCCGAGCGCTTCGAGGACGAAGACGGACGAGAACGCGATCCGGTAGTCGTCGCCCGTCGCGTCGAGCAGCACGCCCACGGCGAGCAGGGTGGTCATGGAGGCGACGAAGCCGCCCATGTTGACGATGCCGGAGGCGGTGCCCTGGCGCTCCGGCGGGTTGGCGGGCCGCGCGAAGTCGAAGCCGATCATGGAGGCGGGTCCGCAGGCGCCGAGGACGAGGCAGAGGGTGACGAGCAGCCACATCGGCGCGCGGTCACCGGGATACAGGAGGGTCGCCGCCCACAGCAGGGCGGTGGCCGCGACCGTGCCGAGGGCGAGCGGGGCGCGGGCGGCGTGGTGGCGGGCGATGATCTGCCCATAGGCGAGGCCGACGGCCATGTTCGAGAGCACGACCAGGGTGAGGAGTTCGCCCGCGGTGGCGCGGGAGAGTCCCTGGGCCTCGACGAGGAACGGCAGCCCCCACAGCAGCAGGAACACCATCGCCGGGAACTGGGTGGTGAAGTGCACCCACATGCCGAGCCGGGTGCCGGGCTCGCGCCAGGCGGCGGCGATCTGGCGGCGGACGGAGGCGGCTCCGGGGCGCGGGGCGGAGCCGGGAGCGGGCTCGTACCCCTCCGGGTGGTCCTTGAGGAAGAAGAGCAGCAGGACGAGGACGAGGACGCCCGCGAGGGAGCTGCCGACGAAGGTGGTGGTCCAGCCGAGGCCGTGCAGGGCGCGGGAGAGGAAGACCGTCGAGACGAGGTTGCCGGCCATGCCGAAGAGGGCGGCGACCTGGCCGATGAGGGGGCCGCGGCGGGCGGGGAACCAGCGGGTGCCCAGGCGCAGGACGCTGATGAAGGTCATGGCGTCTCCGCAGCCGAGGAGGGCGCGGGAGGCGAGGGCCGTGCCGTACGAGGGGGAGAGCGCGAACCCGAGCTGGCCGGCGGTGAAGAGGACGACGCCGAGGACGAGGACCTTCTTGGTGCCGAACCGGTCGACCATGAGGCCGACGGGTATCTGCATGCCCGCGTAGACGAGCAGCTGGAGTATGGAGAAGGTGGACAGGGCGGAGGCGTTGACGTGGAAGCGGTCGGCGGCGTCCAGTCCGGCGACGCCGAGGGACGTACGGAAGATGACCGCGACGAAGTAGACGGCGACGCCGACGCCCCAGACGAGTGCGGCCCGGCGGCCGCCGGGCGGGTCGCCGGGGAGGCCGGGGACGGAACCGTACGCCTGGTGCTTGTCGCGGCTCACCGGGCCTCACCCCGCACCAGGACCTTGACCCAGCTGAGGTGCTGCCGGACGCAGTGGGCGGCACCCTCGACGTCGCCCGCCTTGATCCGGTCGAGGATCTCGGCGTGCTCACTGATGTTCTTGGCGATCCGGTGCGGCTGGGACTGCATGACGGCGACGCCCATGCGGAGCTGACGGTCGCGGAGCTGGTCGTAGAGGCGGGCGAGGATCTGGTTGCCGGCGTGGCGGACGATCTCGGCGTGGAAGCAGCGGTCGGTGACGGCGACCTCGGCGAGGTCGCCGGTGGCGGCGTGCCGCTTCTGCTCCTCCAGGAGTTCCTCGAGCCGCGCGATCAGGGCGGCGGGGGCGGGCACGGCCCGCCGGACGGCGAACTCCTCCACCAGGAGACGGGTCTCCACGACGTCGGCGATCTCCTGGGCGGAGACGGCGAGGACGAGGGCGCCCTTCTTCGGGTAGAGCTTCAGCAGCCCTTCCATCTCCAGCTTGAGCAGGGCCTCGCGGACGGGCGTCCTGGACACCCCCACGGCCTGGGCGAGTTCGCCCTCGGTGAGGAGGGTGCCTCCCTCGTAACGCCGGTCGAGCACGGCCTGCTTGACGTGCGTGTAGACGCGGTCGGCCGCGGGAGGTGCTGATGCCATGAACACAGCATAGATACATCAGGTCCACCGGACAGTGCCCGGTCCACATCGTGGACGGGGCTCCCCGGGCGGGAGGCCCTCAGCCGCCGTCCCTGTACCGGTGGCCGTGGGGCATGCACGGGCGACCGCGCCTCGTTCACGAAACGGAACAGTCCTGCCACGCCCGCGAGCAAGGGGGCGGAAAACCATCCGGCGGTGGCAGATGCCACCGCCGGATGTTTCACGTGAAACGGGCGAACCCGCCCGGCGGTCACGGGCCGTCAGGCCGCCGGTCCGCGGCCTCCCGCCCTCACCGGCCGGTCAGGCCCAGGTGATGAGGCGCTTCGGCTGCTCCAGGATCGCGGCGACGTCCGCCAGGAACTTGGAGCCGAGCTCGCCGTCGACCAGGCGGTGGTCGAAGGAGAGCGCCAGCGTGGTGACCTGTCGCGGCTTCACCTTGCCCTTGTGGACCCACGGCTGGAGCTTGATCGCACCGACCGCCAGGATCGCGGACTCGCCCGGGTTGAGGATGGGCGTACCGGTGTCGACGCCGAAGACGCCGACGTTGGTGATGGTGAAGGTGCCGCCCTGCATCGCCGCCGGGGTCGTCTTCCCCTCGCGGGCGGTGGCGACCAGCTCGCTCAGCGACCGCGAGAGCTCGGGCAGGGTCTGCGCGTGCGCGTCCTTGATGTTCGGCACGATCAGCCCGCGCGGGGTGGCCGCGGCGATGCCCAGGTTCACGTAGTGCTTGAGGACGATCTCCTGCGCCGCCTCGTCCCAGGCCGCGTTGATCTCCGGGTTGCGCTTGATCGCGACCAGGACCGCCTTGGCGATGAGGAGGAGCGGGTTGACCCGCAGGCCCGCCATGTCCTTGTCGGACTTGAGCTCCTCGACCAGCTTCATCGTGCGGGTGATGTCGAAGGTCACGAACTCGGTGACGTGCGGGGCGGTGAAGGCCGAGCCGACCATCGCCGCCGCCGTGGCCTTGCGCACGCCCTTGATCGGGACACGGGTCTCCCGCGCGTCCGACGCCGTCGCCTGCGCGGGCGCCGGAACCTGGACGGCCGGCGCGGGGGCCGGGACCTGGGCGACGGGCGCGGGAGCGGGGGTGGCCGCCTTGTGCACGTCCTCGCGGGTGATGATCCCGTCCGGGCCGGTCGGGACGACCGTCGCCAGGTCGACACCGAGGTCCTTGGCGAGCTTGCGCACCGGCGGCTTCGCCAGCGGACGGGCAGCGGTGGCGGTGGCCGTACCACCGTGCCCGTTGAGCTCGCCCTGGATCGCGGCGGAGGCCTGGCCGGGCACCACGGCGCCCTTGCGGGCCCGCCGCTTGGTGGAGGACGCGGCCACGCCGTACCCGACGAGGACCGGCTGACGGCCCTCGGCCGCCTGCTCGGCCTCGGCGGTCGCGGCGGGAGCGGCGGCCGGAGCCGGGGCCTCGGCCGCCGCCCCGGCCGGGACGGACGCGGCGGGGGCCGCCGGGGCGGCGCCGCCGCCCACGTTCACCGAGATGATGACCTCGCCGACGTCGACCGTCGTGCCCTCGGGGAAGCGCAGCTCGTGGACGGTGCCGTCGAACGGGATCGGCAGCTCCACGGCCGCCTTCGCCGTCTCGACCTCGCACACGACCTGCCCGTCGGTGACGGTGTCACCCGGCTGGACGTACCACTTGAGGATCTCGGCCTCGGTCAGGCCCTCGCCCACGTCGGGCATCTTGAATTCGCGGATCGTCACGGTGCTCTCCTCAGAACGCCAGCGAGCGGTCGACGGCGTCGAGCACGCGGTCCAGGCCCGGCAGGTACTCCTCCTCCAGGCGCGCCGGCGGATACGGCGCGTGGTAGCCGCCGACCCGCAGGACGGGGGCCTCCAGGTGGTAGAAGCAGCGCTCGGTGATGCGGGCGGCGATCTCCGCGCCGGAGCCGAAGAAGACCGGTGCCTCGTGGACGACGACCAGCCGGCCGGTCTTCTCCACGGATGCCTGGATGGTGTCGAAGTCGAGCGGGGAGATCGAGCGCAGGTCCAGGACCTCGACCGACTTGCCCTCCTCGGCGGCGGCCGCGGCCGCCTCCAGACAGGTCTTCACCATCGGGCCGTACGCGGCGAGCGTCAGGTCGGTGCCCTCGCGGGCCACCCGCGCCTTGTGCAGCTCACCGGGGATGGCCTCGGTGTCGACCTCGCCCTTGTCCCAGTAGCGGCGCTTGGGCTCGAAGAAGATCACCGGGTCGTCGCTCTGGATCGCCTGCTGGAGCATCCAGTAGGCGTCGGAGGAGTTCGCCGGGGTGACCACCTTGAGGCCCGCGACGTGCGCGAACAGCGACTCGGGGGACTCCGAGTGGTGCTCGACGGCGCCGATGCCGCCGCCGTACGGGATGCGGATGACGACCGGCATCTTCACGGTGCCGAGCGAACGGGCCCGCATCTTCGCCAGCTGCGTGACGATCTGGTCGTACGCCGGGAAGACGAAGCCGTCGAACTGGATCTCCACGACCGGGCGGTAGCCGCGCAGGGCGAGGCCGATCGCGGTGCCGACGATGCCGGACTCGGCGAGCGGGGTGTCGACCACCCGGTCCTCGCCGAAGTCCTTCTGCAGACCGTCCGTGATCCGGAAGACACCGCCCAGCTTGCCGACGTCCAGGCCCATGACGACGACCTTCGGGTCGGTCTCCAGGGCCTTGCGCAGCGACTCGTTGAGCGCCTTCGCGAGGGGAAGCTTCTGAACAGCCATGGTTACTCGCCCTCTCCGCCCGTGAAGGACGCCTGGTAGGCGGCGAACTCGGCGCGCTCCTCGTCGACGAGCGCGTGCCCGTCCGCGTACGTGTGGTCGAACATCGCCATGTGGTCCGGCACGGGCATGGCGCGGACGACCTCGCGGACGCTCTTGCCGAGCGTCTCGCTCTCCTCCTCCAGGGCCTCGAAGAAGGCGGCGTCGGCGTGGCCCGCGTTCTCCAGGTAGACCTTGAGGCGCTGGATCGGGTCCTTCGCCTCCCACGCCTCGCGCTCCGCGTCGCGGCGGTAACGGGTCGGGTCGTCGGAGGTGGTGTGGGCGGCCATCCGGTAGGTGAACGCCTCGATGAGCGTGGGGCCCTCGCCGCGCCGGGCGCGCTCCAGGGCCTCGCGCGTCACGGCCAGGCAGGCCAGGACGTCGTTGCCGTCGACGCGGACGCCGGGGAAGCCGAAGCCGCGGGCGCGCTGGTAGAGCGGGACCCGGGTCTGCTTCTCGATGGGCTCGGAGATGGCCCACTGGTTGTTCTGGCAGAAGAACACGACGGGGGCGTTGTAGACCGCGGAGAAGACGAACGACTCGTTGACGTCGCCCTGGCTGGAGGCGCCGTCGCCGAAGTAGGCGAGTACGGCCGAGTCCGCGCCGTCCTTGGCGATGCCCATGGCGTAGCCGGTGGCGTGCAGGGTCTGCGAGCCGAGGACGATCGTGTAGAGGTGGAAGTTGTTGCTGCTGGGGTCCCAGCCGCCGTTGTTCACCCCGCGGAACATGCCGAGCAGGTTGGTCGGGTCGACCCCGCGGCACCAGGCGACACCGTGCTCCCGGTAGGTCGGGAAGACGTAGTCGTCGTCGCGCAGGGCGCGGCCGGAACCGATCTGGGCGGCCTCCTGGCCGAGCAGCGAGGCCCACAGGCCCAGCTCGCCCTGGCGCTGGAGAGCGGTGGCCTCGGCGTCGAAGCGGCGGGTGAGGACCATGTCGCGGTAGAGGCCGCGCAGCTCCTCGGCGCTCAGGTCGATGTCGTAGTCGGGGTGCTGGACGCGCTCTCCCTCGGGCGTCAGCAGCTGGACGAGCTCGGGCTCCGTGGCGTCGGCCCCGGCCGCGCGCGGGCTCGTCTTCTTGGTGGTGCTCGTGCTCGCGCTTGCGGTGCGCTTGGTGCCGCTGCTGCGTCGCGTCGTCTTGCGCGCGGCAGTGCTCTCCACGGTCACGTGCGTGCTCCTCCGTCGGTCCGGCCCCCGGGTTCGCCGGTGAGGCCTGGGGTCCCCCCTACTGCGAGTAAGGGGAGGCTCCGCCCTATCCGTACCCTTCGCACGGGGTGGGTGCGACGCGGCCGGAGTCGGGCGTGACAGGTGCCCCGGCGAGCGCCGTCATAGGCACGTTACCCATAGTGCGGCATTCCTGCGTAACCCCACTTGACCTGCGATTTTGCTTGGATTTCCAAGTAAATCGAAAAAAGGGGACACGCCGCTGGTCAGCGCATGGACAACGACCCGACGCCGTCGTCGGAACATGCGGCACGTTATCCCGCGGACCCCGGGCGCGGGAAGAGTCAATATGTGAGACTGTCCGCGTGCGCGAAGAAGGAAAAATCCGGGTATTTCTGCTGGATGACCACGAAGTCGTCCGGCGCGGCGTCCACGAGCTGCTCTCCGTGGAGGACGGCATCGAGGTGGTCGGAGAGGCCGGTACGGCGGCGGACGCCCTGGTCAGGATCCCGGCGACCCGCCCGGACGTGGCCGTGCTCGACGTCCGGCTCCCCGACGGCAGCGGCGTGGAGGTCTGCCGGGAGGTCCGCTCCCAGGACGAGTCGATCAAATGCCTGATGCTGACCTCCTACGCGGACGACGAGGCCCTCTTCGACGCGATCATGGCCGGGGCCTCGGGATACGTCCTCAAGGCCATCCGCGGCACCGAACTGCTCAACGCGGTACGGGACGTGGCGGCCGGCAGGTCCCTGCTCGACCCGGTGGCCACCGCCCGGGTCCTGGAGCGGCTGCGCGACGGCAACAGTCCCAAGGGTGACGACCGGCTCGCCCACCTCACCGAGCAGGAGCGCAAGATCCTGGACCTGATCGGCGAAGGCCTGACCAACCGGGCCATCGGCGAGCGGCTCCACCTGGCGGAGAAGACCATCAAGAACTACGTCTCCAGCCTGCTGTCGAAGCTGGGCATGGAGCGCCGCTCGCAGGCCGCGGCATACGTGGCGCGGATGCAGGCCGAACGCCACTGACGGCCGTACCGGGGGACCGGGATTCGGCAGGTCGGGGCCGGACGGCCGGAACGCGACGGGTCCGGACCGGGACCGGGCGGCGGGGAACACGGATCGGAATCATGGATTCCGCCATCGGGGTCAGGGAGACGTCCCGATTCCGGCCCGTCCGGCGCGATCCGGGGTACGGAATTCGGGACCTACGTCCCCGCCGGCACGGGGCGCCCGTCCCTTCCCGCGCGGCGCGCGGTCGCGCAGAGTGAGGGCCATGTCCTCCGAGGAGAGCCGCGCCGTCGAACTGCTCGGCCGGGTGCCGTACGGCCGCCTGGCGACCAGCATGCGCGCCCTGCCGTTCGTCGCCCCCGCGCGGCACGTGGTCACCGGCCGGTGCGTCCTGGTCCGGCTGCACCAGGGCTTCGGCTACCACCGGGCCTGTCACGGCGGCGTCGTCGCCTACGAGGCGGACAACCTGGCCACCGGGGCCACCACCCCGTGGTCCGTCCAGTTCACCGGCACGGCGGAGGTCGTCGAGCCGACGGAGGACGAGCGTGCCGCCCTCGGGCCCGCGCCCGTCCGGGTGGACGGGGAGCCCTTCGTCCCGGTCTTCCTGCGGATCACCCCGCAGTTCGTGTCGGTCCACGTCCTCGAGTACGCGGCCGGGAGCGCGACGACCCCGACCGCCCCCGCCCGGACCGGTTCCCCTGATTTCACAGAGCGACACACCCGACACGCTGCGTGATCTACCATCTGTGGAGTGCCGCGCTCATCTGCAACCCTCGCTCCTCCGGTCGGCGCCGTGCTGCGCAGCTACCCGCAGGCCGGCGAACCGCTCTCCTGCGAACCCGTCACCGAGGGCCTGCTCAACCGCGGCTACCGCCTCTCCACCACCCGCGGCTCCTACTTCCTCAAGCAGCACCTCGACGCCCCCACCGCCGACCGGGCCACCATCCTCCGCCAGCACCGGGCCACCCAGCGCCTCCACGCCCTCGGCCTGCCCGTCGCCCCGCCCCTCGCCGACCAGCGGGGCCGCACCGTCGCCGTCGTCGGCGGTCACTGCTACGCCCTCCACCCCTGGATCGACGGCCGCCACCGCGACGGCGCCCAGCTCTCCCCCGGCGGCTCCCGCCGCCTCGGCGCCCTCCTCGGCCACGTCCACACGTGCCTGGACCGGGTCATGGACCCCCCGAGGCCGGGCGCCGCGCACGAGAGCGCCCGCCCCGAGGACACCTTCCGCGTCATCGACGAGCTGATCCGCCTCGTCCGCGCCCACCGCCCCCATGACAGTTTCGACGCGCTCGCCGAGCACCGGCTGCGGGAACGGCGCCGCCTCCTCGCCCAGCACGCCCACCACCGGCCGCCGCCCGCCCCCGCCTCGGGCTGGGTGCACGGCGACTTCCACCCGCTGAACCTGCTCTACCGGGGCGCCGAACCGGCTGCCATCGTCGACTGGGACCGCCTCGGCGTCCGCCCCCGCGCCGAGGAGGCTGTCCGCGCCGCCGCGATCTTCTTCGTACGGCCGGGGGGAGAGCTGGCCCTGGAGAAGGTGCGGGCCTACGCGCGCGCGTACCGGCGGGCGACGGGCGCCGACGGCGCCGAGCTGGCCGCGGCGGCCCACCGGGTGTGGTGGGAGCGGCTCAACGACTTCTGGACGCTGCGCTGGCGCTACCAGCTGCACGACCGAAGGGCCGACCCGCAGTTTCCCGCGGTGTCGGCCCTGGCGGTCTGGTGGACCCGGGAGTACGACGCCGTACGTGACGCCTTCGCCGCCTGAGCGGCCATGGCCCCGGTCCGGGTCAGCCGCCGGTGGAGTCGCCGCCGGAGGGCGAGGTTCCCGTCCCCGGGTCGCCGTCGCCGCCGCCGCTGGAGTCGTCGCCCGGCGGCGTACCGCCGGTCGGCTCCGTCGGCCCCCCGGTCGCGGTGGGCGGCGCGCTGGTGTCCGTCGGCGCGCCGGTGTCGGTCGGTGTACCCGTGTCCGTGGGCACGCCCGTGTCCGTCGGCGTCGGCTCTCCGGTGTACGTCGGCGGCGCGGTGGTGTACGTCCGCGTCGGCGGGTTCCACGGCCGCTGCGTGCTGCCGCCGGTCGAGGTGTCCGGATCCCGCGTGGGTTCCTGGCTCGGCGTCTCGGCGGAGGTCGTCGGCGTCTCGGTGGGCGTCGACGGCGAGTTGGTGGCGGTCGGGGTCGGGGTGACCTTGCCGTCCTCCTTCTCCTTCTCGCCGGCCTTCTGGACCGCGAAGACGACACCCGCGACCACCGCGACCAGCGCGAGCGCCACGAACAGGATGACCTTGCCGCGCCGGCCGTTGCCCGCGCCGCCGCCGGGACCGCCGTAGGGCCCCTGCCCGTAGCCGCCGGAACCGCCCGTACCGCCGTCGTAACCGCCGTATCCGCCGTCGTCCGGGTTCACCGGCGGCAGGATGCGGCCCTGCGCGGTGTCGCCGTGCATCGGGTGGCCCATGGCGGTCGTCGCGGCCATGCCGCCGACCGGCGTGTGCCCCCCCTCGTGGGCCTCCACGGGCCCGGTGTTCCACGTGCCGGTGTGGCCGCCCTGCTGCTGGAGCATCTGGAGGCCGTACTGGATCAGCCCTCGCATCTCCTCGGCGCTCTGGAACCGGTCGTCCGGCTCCTTCGCGAGCGAGCGCATGACCAGGCCGTCCAGCTCCGGCGGCGCGTCCTGCGTGACGTCGGACGGCGGGACCGGGGTGTCCTGGACGTGCTGGTACACCACCGACAGCGGCGTCTCGCCGGTGAAGGGGGGACGCAGCGCGAGCAGTTCGTAGAGCAGACAGCCCGTCGCGTACAGGTCGGAGCGGTGGTCGACGGCCTTGCCGAGCGCCTGCTCGGGGGAGAGGTACTGCGGCGTGCCCATGACCATGCCGGTCTGCGTCATCGTCGACTGCGCCCCGTGCAGGGCGCGGGCGATGCCGAAGTCCATGACCTTCACGGCGCCGGAGTGCGTGATGATCACGTTCGCCGGCTTGATGTCGCGGTGCACGATGCCGTGCTGGTGCGAGTACGCCAGCGCCTCCAGGACCCCGGAGACGATGATGAGCGCCTGCTCGGGACCGGGCGCCTCGGCGCTGACCAGCAGGTCGCGGATGGTGCGGCCCTCGACCAGCTCCATGACGATGTACGGCACGGAACGGCCGCCGACGACGTCCTCGCCGGAGTCGTACACGGCCACGATCGCGTGGTGGTTGAGTCCCGCGACGGACTGTGCCTCGCGGGTGAAGCGCGCCTTGGAGACCGGGTCCTCGGCCAGGTCGGCGCGGAGCAGCTTCACCGCCACCGTGCGTCCCAGCCGTACGTCCTCGGCGGCGAACACCTCGGCCATGCCGCCGCGTCCCAGCCGGTGCGTCAGGCGGTAGCGTCCGTCACCGACGACCCCGCCGACGCCCCACTCCGCCGACGCGTCCGACACACCGCCGCCGCCTGCTCCGGATTCGGGTGCCATCAGTCCTCGCCGTCGTCTGTCGTGCCGTGTCCAGTCGTCACGCTACAGGCTCCGTACGACATCACGGTCCGGGATGGACCGGCCATCCCATCCTCTCCGTGTACACCTGTGCAAATTCGATGGGATTCCCATAACGCTTCCGAGACGCTTCTTGTGCGGAGGGTCACGGAACGGGCACCCGGCTTGACGTGCCGGGGCCCTCGGGCAGACTTGGCCAGGAAAAACCGGATCAACGCCGCCACGCGCGCGTAGGGGGAAGCACAGATGAGCCAGGACGGCGCACAGGGCCGCTATGCGGGCGGTTCGGTCGCGGGCGGCCGGTACCAGCTGCGCGACCTGCTCGGCGAGGGCGGCATGGCGTCGGTGTACCTGGCCTACGACACCGCGCTCGACCGCCAGGTCGCGATCAAGACGCTGCACACGGAGCTCGGCCGCGAGCAGTCCTTCCGCGAGCGCTTCCGCCGTGAGGCGCAGGCCGTCGCGAAGCTGTCGCACACCAACATCGTCTCGGTCTTCGACACCGGCGAGGACACCCTCGACGGCGCCGTCATGCCGTACATCGTCATGGAGTACGTGGAGGGCCGGCCGCTCGGCTCGGTCCTCGCCTCGGACGTGGCCCAGTTCGGCGCGATGCCGGCCGACAAGGCGCTGAAGGTCACCGCCGACGTGCTCGCGGCCCTGGAGACCAGCCACGAGATGGGTCTGGTCCACCGCGACATCAAGCCCGGCAACGTGATGATGACCAAGCGCGGCGTCGTGAAGGTCATGGACTTCGGCATCGCGCGGGCCATGCAGTCCGGCGTCACGTCGATGACCCAGACCGGCATGGTCGTCGGCACCCCGCAGTACCTCTCCCCCGAGCAGGCCCTCGGGCGGGCCGTGGACGCCCGCTCCGACCTTTATTCGGTCGGCATCATGCTGTTCCAGCTGCTGACGGGCCGGCTGCCGTTCGACGCGGACTCGCCGCTCGCCATCGCCTACGCGCACGTGCAGGAGGAGCCGGTCGCGCCGTCCTCCGTGAACCGGTCGGTGACGCCGGCGATGGACGCGCTGGTGGCGCGGGCGCTGCGGAAGAACCCGAACGAGCGGTTCCCCAGCGCGGACGCGATGCGCCAGGAGTGCCTGCGGGTGCTCTCCGCCGGCCAGACCGCCGCCCCCGTCATCGTGCCGGGCGCCCCCGTGGGCAGCGGCTCGGGCGTCAGCTCCGCCGTCTTCCCGCCGGTCGGCCAGACCCCGCCGCCGGGCCCGCAGCAGTCCTACCTGCCGCCGACGCCGCACCCGCAGCCCGGCCCGTACGGCCCCGCGACGCACGCGCCCGCCGCCCCGGCGTACGGCTACCCGCAGCAGGCCCCGACGCCCGCGCCCGGCGGCTACCCGACCCCGGCCCCCGCGCCGGCCTACCAGACGCTGGCGCCCGCCCCTGCCCATGGCTCCGGCTCCCGCCGGAACACGCCCCTCCTGCTCGGCGCGGTCATCGTCGCCCTGCTCGCCGTCGGCGGCCTGGTCATCGCCCTCAACCAGAAGGACGACCCGGCCCCCCAGGCCGGCACCGGCGGCACCACCAGCGGCAGCACGGCCGGCACGGACTCCGGGGAGACCCCCTCGGCGAAGCCCGGGCACAAGGGTCCCGATCTGACCAAGACCATCGACGTGAAGAAGTGCACCCAGCCGACGGAGTCGAGCGACGACCCCAGCAAGTTCGAGGTGCCGAACTTCACCTACAAGAACATCCAGTCCGTGAAGGACTGCGTCCAGGCCGCCGGCTGGAAGATCATGACCCAGACCCCGGTCGACGAGTCCACCTACGGCGAGGGCACGGTCCTGGAGCAGTACCCGCCGGCGGGCGAGGACATCACCGCGGACGACGCCGAATTCACCCTGAAGATCTCGACGGGCAACCCGCCGCAGTAGCCGGCGACCCTCACCGCCGGGCGGTGGGGCGGGGGCTCGCAGCCCCCCGGCAGGTGAGCGCCGTGCCGCGCCCGGATGCCGCCCGGCACCGGCCCCTCCGCTCCCCGGCCGCCTCGCGGGCAGCGGGCACCCCCGTACGCCGCCCGCACCACCCCGGGTGCCGGAGATGTCCGGTTATGTGACGCTGAGTCGGACACCTCGGCGGCTCGGTACGGGAGGGGGTCACCCGGTGACTCCAGCACTCCGCAGGGCACGGGCGCGGGTCCTGAGACCCGTGCTCGCCTGCGCGTTCACCTGCGCGACGGTCCTCGGCGCGGCGGCGTCCGCCCACGCCGGGGAGCCGCCCGCCACCCGGGCACCGGCGGTCCCGACGGTCCCGGCGGCCCCGGTGGTCCCTCCGACCGCCACGGGAACGGTCTTGGCCACCCCGTCCGCCGGCGCCCCCGCGCCCCCCGCACCCTCCTCCACCGCGCCGCCCACGCCCCCGGCGGCCTCGCGGCCCACGCGGCCCGACCTGCCCGACCGGCCGACCCCGTCCGCGCCGCCGATCCTTCCCGGCCGGGGTCCGGACGCGGCCGAGCCCAGTGACGCGCCCACCCCCACCGGCTCGCCCTCGCTCGCGGGGCGGCCCGCCGGGGAGGGGAGGGCGCGACCCGGGCGGCCGGAGCCCACCCCTCCGCCGGAGACCGCCGCGGACCCGGTGCCCGAGACCGTTCGTACCGAAACGGCAACAGCCGAAGAGGTCCCGGAGGAGGCGGAGGAGACACCCGCCGCGGTACCGGAGAGGGACGCGGTCCGTCCGGAGGCGGCGCCCGCCAGCCGGCCCGCCGCCGCGCCCCGGATGGCGCCCGACAGCACTCTCCCCCTCGTTCACCAGCGGATTCCCGTCCTCACCCTGGGCGTGGGACTGGCCCTCATGGGCCTCGGCATCGGTTTCCTCGGGCTGCGGATGCGCCGCCGGTGAGCCCGCCGCCCCTTCCCGGGTCCCCCTTGCGACGGACGCCCCGCTTCCGCCTCAGGACGGTTGTCCCCGCCGCCATACCCGGTATACATACTGAGTATGTCGATCCGCCACGGGCTTCTCGCCCTCCTCGAACGCGGCCCGCGCTACGGCTCTCAGCTCCGTACGGAGTTCGAGTCCCGCACCGGCGCCACGTGGCCCCTCAACGTCGGCCAGGTCTACACGACCCTGGGCCGCCTGGAGCGGGACGGCCTGGTCGTCCAGCAGGGGCAGGACGAGGCCGGACACGTCTTCTACGCGATCACCGACAGCGGGCGCGCCGAGCTGAGGACCTGGTACGAACGCCCGGTGGACCGCACCAGCCCGGCCCGTGACGAGCTGGCCATCAAGCTGGCCATGGCGGTGGGGGCGCCGGGGGTCGACATCCGCGAGGTCATCCAGTCCCAGCGCCGGCACACCGTGAAGGCGATGCAGGACTACACCCGGCTGAAGGCCCAGGCGCTCACCGCCGTCGAGGCGGGCGGCTCGCGGGAACGGGACGACGTGGCCTGGCTCCTCGTCCTGGAACAGCTCATCTTCCAGACCGAGGCCGAGGCGCGCTGGCTCGACCACTGCGAAGCACGCCTGATCCGCCTCTCCACCCCCGCCCCCGGCTCCGCCACGGCCCCACCGCCCGCGCCCCCGGCCCCGACGCGGGTCACGGCGCCGGAACCGGCGCCCCAGGGCCGCCGTACCTGAACCCCTCCCCTCCCGCGGGCCTGCGGTGGCATCACCCCGCCGTCCCGCGCGACGGCAGCCGCGACGCCCTCCGCGCCGGCGCCCGACGCGCCCACGCGGCCCGGCCCGGCCCGACCCGCCCGCGCGGGCCCCGGCCGGAGCCGCCGCGCCCGCCCCGTACACGACCGCACTGTTCATCGCTCGCTCCGTACCGGCCCTTCGCCGCGTACGACCAAGGGGGACCCCTCCATGTCCACACAGCAGCCCGTGCTGCAACTCCAGAACCTCGTCCGGGTGCACGGCTCGGGCGCCACCGAGGTGCACGCCCTGCGCGGCATCGACCTCGCCGTCCACCCGGGCGAGCTGGTCGCCGTGATGGGGCCCTCCGGGTCCGGCAAGTCGACGCTGCTCACGATCGCCGGCGGCCTCGACACCCCGACCTCCGGCCGGGTGATCGTCGAGAACACCGACATCACCACCGTCGGCCTCAAGGAACTCGCGGCGCTGCGCCGTCGCAGCATCGGTTACGTCTTCCAGGACTACAACCTCATCCCGGCCCTCACGGCCGCCGAGAACGTCGCCCTCCCCCGCGAGCTCGACGGTGTCTCCGCCCGCAAGGCCCGTGTCGAGGCGCTCGCCGCCCTGGAGGAGATGTCCCTCGGCCATCTCGCCGACCGCTTCCCCGACGAGATGTCCGGCGGCCAGCAGCAGCGGGTGGCCATCGCCCGCGCCCTCGTCGGTGACCGCCGCCTGGTCCTCGCCGACGAGCCCACCGGCGCGCTCGACTCCGAGACCGGCGAATCCGTCCTGGCCCTGCTCCGCTCCCGCTGCGACGCGGGCGCCGCCGGTGTCCTCGTCACCCACGAGCCCCGGTTCGCGGCCTGGGCCGACCGGGTCGTGTTCCTGCGCGACGGCGCCATCGTGGACCAGACCGTCCGCAGCGAGGCGGACTCGCTGCTCACGGGCCAGGGCCAGGGCCCGTCCTGGGGACAGGTGGCCGAGCGGTGAAGACCTGGTTCCACTCCTGGCGGGCCGCGATACGTATCGCCCGCCGCGACGCCTGGCGCGCCAAGGGCCGCAGCGCCCTCGTCCTCGCGATGATCGCCCTGCCCATCCTGGGCGTCAGCGCCTTCGACCTGACCTACCGCAGCTCCGAGCTGTCCCCCGCCGAGAAGATGGACCGGAGCATCGGCGCCGCCGACGCCCGTTTCCTCGACGCCCAGTCGGGCGGTACCCCGATTTACCAGACTCCCGCCGGGGACAACTACGCCCAGGTGAAGGACTTCGGGGACGGCGTGTGGCCGACGGGCCGCACCGACCTCGGCCGGGCCGTCCCGGCGGGTGCCACGGTGCTCACCGACTCCACCGGTTCGGCCCGGCTGACCACGCGTCACGGCCTGCTCCAGGCAGAGGTACGCGAGCTCAAGGCCGGCGATCCGGTCGCCCGGGGCATCATGACCCTCCTCGAAGGCCGCTACCCCGAGAAGTCCGACGAGGTCATGGCGACCTCGCACTTCCTGGAGACCAGTGGTCTGACGGTCGGCTCCACCGTTTCCGCCCGCAATTTCGACCGCCCGTATCGGATCGTGGGCGCCTACGAACTTCCCGACGAACTCACGGCCCTCCAGGTCAACGCCCTGCCGGCAGCGTTTCTTGCCCCGTACGCGAAGGCCATGGAGAAGTCCGGGCTGCCCGCGCCGGAGTCCTCCACCTCGTACCTGGTGAAGCACCGCGGTGGTTTCACGTGGAACACGGTCCAGCGGATCAACACGCAGGGCATCGTGGTCATGTCGCGCGCCGTGGTCCTGGACCCGCCCGCCGACTCCGAGGTGCCGCTCTACAAGAAGGAGGGCTGGGGCAACTACCAGACTAGTGCCGCGGCCGGCGCCGCCGAACTCGCCGCCGTCGGCACCGTGGTCGGCCTGGCGATGCTGGAGATCTGCCTCCTCGCCGGTCCCGCCTTCGCGGTCGGTGCCCGCCGTTCCCGCCGCCAGCTCGGACTGGTCGGCGCCAACGGCGGTGCCCGCAGCCACATCCGGGCCATCGTCCTGAGCGGCGGCCTCGTCATCGGTGTCGCCGCGGCCCTGGTCGGCACGGTCCTCGCCCTGATCCTCACCCTCGTCCTGGAGCCGTACCTCGAGGAGATGATGGGGCAGCGGTTCGGCGCCTTCGACATCCGGCCGCTCGAACTGCTCGGCATCGCCCTGCTCGCCGTCCTGACCGGCCTGCTCTCCGCCGTCGTTCCCGCCGTCACCGCCTCACGGCAGACCGTCCTGGCCTCGCTCACCGGCCGCCGCGGTGTCCGCCGGAGCAGCAGGGTCCTGCCGCTCATCGGACTCGGCGCCCTCCTCCTCGGCGGGGCGATCGCGCTCTACGGCTCCGTCGTGAGCGACGAGTTCATCATCGTGGCCGGCGGCTCCGCCATCGCCGAGCTGGGTGTGGTCGCCATGACCCCCGCCCTGGTGGGCCTCTTCGGCCGGCTCGGCCGCTGGCTGCCGCTCGCCCCACGGCTCGCCCTGCGTGACGCGGTGCGCAACCGGGGTCGTACGGCCCCGGCCGTCGCCGCCGTGCTCGCCGCCATCGCGGGCACGGTCGCCGTCTCCACCTACGGCGCGAGCCGGGACGCCCAGTCCCGGGCCGAGTACGAGGCCATGCTGCCGCACGGGGCCGTCTCCGCCGTCGTCATGGAGGAGGGCGGCCGGGACGTCCCGGCGGTCCGTGAGGCCGTCGAGCGGAACCTGCCCGTCGACGTCAGGGCCGACATCGCGCGCGTCCAGGTCGGCAAGCCCGGCTGCCCGCCGTGGGGCGGCGGACCGGGCTGCGGCCGCTACGAACTCGTCATCCCCAAGGCCAACGAGTGCCCGCTCCACGTGATGATTCCCGGCGGCGGCGACGCCTCGGAGAAGTACACGCCCGAACAGCGCCGCAAGCTCCTCACCGAGGACTGGCGGTGCGAGCCGAACGACAACGGCGGCAACCTGCCCGTCGAGGGCGGTCTCCTCGTCGGTGACGCCAAGGTCCTGAAGGTGCTCGGCATCCACGACGCCGGTGCCGAGAAGGCCCTCGCCGAGGGGAAGATCATCGCCTTCCACCGGCCGCTGATCGACGGCAACGGCACGCTCGGCATCAAGGTCGTCACCGACACGGTCGCTGCCGACAAGGCCGCGGAGAACGGCCTCCCGGCCCCCGGTGAGATCCGTCCGGTCCCCGCGCACCTGGTGCCGGGCGCGCCGAAGTCGTACGGCCTCCAGGCCCTGATGACTCCGGCGACCGCCCGGGCCGCCGGGCTCACCACGGTCCCGTTCGGCTCCTACTTCAGCACCGACCGGATGCCCGACGAGGAGCAGCGCCAGAAGCTCGACGCGGAACTCGCCAAGCTCGGCGGCTCCGCCGACGTCCACGTGGAGACCGGCTTCACCGACGAGACGAGCATCGTCCTGCTGTCGCTGACCGTCTTCGCCGGCCTGGTCACCATCGGTGCTGCCGCCATCGCCACCGGTCTCGCCCAGGCCGACGCCGAGGCGGACCTGAAAACCCTCGCGGCCGTCGGCGCCCCGCCCCGGGTCCGCCGTACGCTCAGCGGTTTCCAGTGCGGAGTGGTCGCCACCATGGGTGTCGTACTCGGCTCGGCCGCGGGCATCCTCCCCGCGATGGGCCTGCGCCTCACCGAGGAACGCGAGCAGGTTCGCTACTACGAGGAGGCACTCGCCGAGGGCTGGAGCGTGGACATCACCCCGCCGTACGTGCCGATCGTCATCCCCTGGCAGACCCTGACCGTCCTCCTGGTCGCCGTCCCGCTCGGGGCCGCCCTCCTCGCGGCCCTGGTGACCCGCTCGCGGGGGGCCGTCGCGCGGCGCGCCGTGACCTGACGTTCTTCGTTGCCGTCCTGTGCCCCGGGACGAGGGTGGATCACTCTCGTCCCGGGGCACACCGTCCGGAGAGGCATGTGTGCGAGAGAATGGCGGCATGGATATGCCGAGGAATGACAGGTCGCAGGAGAGCCCCCAGGTCCTCGTCGTGGGACAGGACGGAATGGCGCTCGGTGGCCGCCAGGGTGACGACGAATCCCGCGAGGTCCCGGTGACGGAAATGGTCGAGCAGCCTGCGAAGGTCATGCGCATCGGCAGCATGATCAAGCAGCTTCTGGAGGAAGTGCGGGCGGCCCCTCTGGACGAGGCGAGCCGCGTACGGCTGAAGGAGATCCACGCCAGTTCCGTGAAGGAGCTGGAGGACGGGCTGGCGCCCGAGCTGGTGGAGGAGCTGGAGCGGCTGTCGCTCCCCTTCACCGACGAAACGGTTCCGTCCGAGGCGGAACTGCGGATCGCGCAGGCACAGTTGGTGGGCTGGCTGGAGGGCCTGTTCCACGGGATCCAGACGGCGCTGTTCGCCCAGCAGATGGCGGCCCGAGCCCAACTGGAGCAGATGCGCCGGGCGTTGCCCCCGGGCGTCTCGCACGACGAGGACGACGACCACGGCCGGGGCCACGCGGCCCGCTCGGGCCCGTACCTCTAGGAAGCCCGTACCTCCGGGGTCGTACCCCCGGGACCGAACCTCCGGAAGTCCGCGGCTCCAGAACTGCGCAGTTCCAGGAGTCGTACGGCCTGGCGGGAGCGACGGGCCCGGCGTCACCGCGGTGATGCCGGGCCCGTTCCGGTGTCCGGGCTCAGGTCCCGGGCGTGAGCAGCAGGACCTTGCCGACCGGGGAGCCGGACTCCAGCGCCCGGTGCGCCTCGGCCGCCTCGGGCATCGGCACCGTACGGTCGACGACGGGCCGGACGGTTCCGGCGCCGATCAGCGGCCAGACGTGCTCGCGGACGGCGGCGACGATCGCGGCCTTCTCCTGCAGGGGGCGGGAGCGCAGGGTGGTGCCCATGACGGCGGCGCGCTTGGCCATCAGCGCCCCCAGGTGCAACTCGCCCTTCACGCCGCCCTGGAGGCCGATGATCACGAGGCGGCCGTTGACCGCCAGCGCCTGCACGTTCCGCTCCAGGTACTTGGCGCCCATGATGTCGAGGATGACGTCCGCCCCGGCCCCGTCGGTCGCCTTGCGCACCTCCTCGACGAAGTCCTGCTCGCGGTAGTCGATGAGGACGTCCGCGCCGAGTTCGGCGCAGCGGGCCAGCTTCTCGGGGCTTCCGGCCGTCACCGCGACGCGGGCGCCGACCGCCTTCGCGAGCTGGATCGCCATCGTGCCGATTCCACTGGCGCCCCCGTGCACGAGCAGCGTCTCGCCCGGCCGCAGGTGGGCGATCATGAAGACGTTGGACCAGACCGTGCAGGTCACCTCGGGGAGCGCGGCGGCCGTGGCGAGGTCGACGCCCTCCGGCACCGGCAGGAGCTGGCCGACGGGCACGACCACCCGTTCGGCGTAACCCCCGCCGGTGAGCAGCGCGCACACCTCGTCGCCGACCGACCAGCCGGACACGCCGGGGCCGAGCGCGGCGATCCTGCCCGCGCATTCCAGGCCGGGATACGGGGAGCTGCCGGGCGGCGGGTCGTAGAAGCCCTGGCGCTGGAGCAGATCGGCGCGGTTGACGGCGCCGGCCACCACCTCGACGAGGACCTCGCCCTCGCCGGGCACGGGATCGGGTACCTCCGCCCACACGAGGGCCTCGGGACCACCGGGTTCCGGAATCGTGATCGCATGCATGCCGGCGAGGCTACTCCCGCCCCCCGCCGGACGACGGCTCGGTCTCCTCCGGGGCGCGGTCGGCGGGGGGCGGTCTCAGTCCTCCGGGGGTGTGCTGAGCCGGGTGACGGGCGCGGCGCGGACGATCGTGATCACCCGGTCCAGGGACTGGAGCGGGCTGGCGGCCGGGTCGTCGTAGCCGATCAGCCGGTGACCGCGCAGGACACTGACCACCAGGTCGTCGGTCTCGCGGACGCTCCTGCCGACCTCGGCCTTCGTCACCGGGCGCTCGACCAGGTCGAGTCCGGAGCCCTGCTGGATCAGGTCCTCCATCACGGTGCCCGCGCTGGGGCTCAGGACGGAGAGGCCGAGAAGCCGGCCGGCGGCGCTGGCACTGGTGATGACCGCGTCCGCGCCGGACTGGCGCAGCAGCGGCGCGTTCTCCTCCTCACGGACCGCGGCGACGATCTTCGCGCCGCGGTTGAGCTGGCGCGCCGTCAGGGTGACGAGGACGGCGGTGTCGTCGCGCTGGGTGGCGATGACGATCTGACGCGCCTTCTGCACCTCGGCCCGGATGAGGACGTCGCTGCGGGTCGCGTCCCCTATGACACCGGCGAACCCGTCCGCGTTCGCCGTGGCGATGACCTTCTCCGAGGGGTCGACGATGACGATCTGGTCCTTGCGCAGTCCGGTCGCGCAGAGGGTCTGGATCGCGGACCGCCCCTTGGTGCCGAAGCCGACGATGACGGTGTGGTCGCGCAAGGTGGACCTCCAGCGGTTCAGTCGCCACTCCTCCCGGGTCCGCTCGGTGAGGACTTCGAGAGTGGTGCCGACCAGGATGATCAGGAACAGGACGCGCAGGGGCGTGACGAGCAGGACGTTGACGAGCCGCGCCGAGTCACTGTGCGGCACGATGTCGCCGTAACCGGTGGTGGAGAGGGTCACGGTCGCGTAGTAGACGCAGTCGAGGAAGTCGAGCGTCTCGTTGGCGTTGTCGTGGTAGCCCTCCCGGTCGAGGTAGACGATGAGGACCGTGAGGGCGAGCACGGCGAGCGCCATGACGAGCCGCTTGGTGACCTGCCGTAGGGGTCTCTCGACCACTTGCCGGGGCAGTCTGACCCGTGACCCGGTGACCTTCTCGTCCGCATGGCGGGCCATGACGTCACGGTTGGGAAGTTTCACGTGAAACACGCTCCTTGGGCCGGGGCGGCCCCCGCCGCCGGCGGCCAGGGAAGGTCGAGGATGTCCAGCTCCTGGCCCGCGTGCGCGCCGTCGGGCGGAACGACGGCGAGACCGTCCGCGGCGGCGATGCCGCGGAGCATGGCCGGACCGTTGTAGTGCAGAGGAACGGCCCGCCCGTCCCGGCGTACGACCGGAACGAGCCGGGTGTCATGGGGATGGCCGTGCACCGCGTCGGCGAGGGGCGCGCGGTACGGCGCCGGGGCCCGGGTGCCGGCGAGGGCCGCGAGGAGCGGCGCGCCGAGCGTCAGGAGCCCGGAGACGGCGGCGAGCGGGTTGCCCGGGAGGCCGACCAGGTGCCGGCCGGAGCCGAGTGACGCCAGGAGCATGGGGTGGCCGGGCCGGACCTTCACACCGTCGACGAGGAGCGTGGCCCCCGCCTTGTCGAGCACGCGGTGGACGTGGTCCACGGGCCCGGACGCCGTACCGCCGGTGGTGACGACCAGGTCGGCGGGGGAGCCGGTGACCGCCGCGTACAGCGCTTCGGCGTCGTCGCCGATCCGGCGGGTGGCGAGAACCTCCGCGCCGAGCGCCTCCAGCCAGGGGCCGAGCATGGGGCCGAGCGCGTCGCGGATGAGACCGTCGTGCGGCAGGCCCTCCGTGAGCAGTTCGTCGCCGAGGACCAGGACCTCCACGCGGGGGCGGGGCAGGACGGCGAGGTCGTCGTACCCGGCGGCCGCGGCGAGGCCGAGCACGGCCGGGGTCACCGGCACGCCCCCGGGCAGCAGCTCGTCACCGGTACGGCATTCCTGCCCTCGCGGCCGGATGTCCTGCCGCGCCACGACCTCGCGCAGCGCGTGGAGCACCAGGCCGGTGGGGGCGGTGGACGGCGGGGCGTCGGTGTGC
This sequence comes from Streptomyces sp. NPDC126503, assembly GCF_040302405.1. Taxonomy (NCBI): domain Bacteria; kingdom Bacillati; phylum Actinomycetota; class Actinomycetes; order Kitasatosporales; family Streptomycetaceae; genus Streptomyces; species Streptomyces sp. NPDC126503. The sequence goes on along the minus strand of NZ_JBEORS010000002.1, from coordinate 137,464 downwards.
GCCGGTCCTCCCCCCGGGCTCCCCGACCGGTCCGTCCGCGACGCGGGAGGCCCCACCGCCGCGGGCTCCGTACGCGCGTGTTCGGTACGGAGGACGGCGGTCGTCCCGGCCGGGACGCGGGCGCCCGTGGCGATCCGTACCGCCTCACCGGGTGCGAGCGCGCCGGTGGGCACGTGCCCGGCGAGCACGGCGCCTTCCCCGTGGACGGTCCAGGGACCGTCGCCCGCGACGGCCCAGCCGTCCATGGCCGAGGTGTCGAAGGACGGCAGATCGGTCAGGGCCAGGAGCGGTTCGGCGAGGAACCGGCCGAGCGCCCGGCCGAGCGGGACACGCACCGGCGTGCGCCCGTCCCGGGCGGTCCTCCCGGCCCGCGTGGCGGCGGCCCGCGCCTCGGGCCAGGGAGTGGCCCGGTGCGCTTCGGGAGCTCCGCCGGCTTCCGGCCTCACCGGACCCGGTGCCCGCGCGGGGGCGGTGGGCGCGGTCGGGGTGGGCGCGGCCGGAGCGGGCGGGGGCGGGGTGGGCGCGGGCTCCCGAGGGGCCCGGGAGGGGGAGGTCATCCGGCCTCGTCCTGTTCGGCCGCCCAGCGCTGCGCCAGAGCCGCCGCCTTGCGGGCGGCCTCGGCGACGGCCTGCGGCCCGCCTTCGCCTCCGGCGGCGGCCTGCGCGGCCGCGTACCCCACCAGGAAGGTGGTGAGGGGTGCGGCGGGGCGGGCCACTCCGTGGGCGGCGTCCCGGGCCAGGTCCAGCAGGACGCCGGTGTCGACGTCCAGCTCGATGCCCAGCTCGTCCTTGACTGCGGTGATCCATTCGTCCAGCACGGTCCCATGCTCCCTGATGCGGGCGCGGGCGGTGACGATGTCCTCCCAGGTGTCGCAGTCGAAGGAGGCGAGCGGGTCCGCGGTGGTCCTGGTGAGGCGCAGGGAACCGGTGAGGTGCCGCAGCGGCATGTGAGCGAGGCCACGGTGATCGTGGCGGAGCCGGTCCAGCGCGTGACGCAGCGGCCCGGCCCGGTAGGCGGCGACGAGCGGCTGGTCGCGCCCCCCGGGGTCGGTGAGGAGCGCCGCCTCGGCGTCGGGGGCGCCGGCGAGCGCGCCCAGCAGGCGGGGGACGGTGTCACGGCCGAGGAAGGGCAGGTCGGCGGAGAGAACCACCAACACCTCGGCACCGGTCTCGGCCGCGCCGGCGTCCAGGGCCGCCACCGGGCCTCCGCCGGGCGGCTCCTCCCGCGTCCACCGGACGGGCCGGAGGGTGGGACGCGGCTCTCCGACGACGAGGGTCCGGCCGGCGTCGGGGCAGGCCGCGAGAACCCGGTCGAGCAAGGGCCGGCCCCCGACCCGTACGCCGGGCTTGTCGGCCCCGCCCAGGCGCCGAGCGGAGCCGCCGGCGAGGACGACGGCGTCGTATGCGGTGGTCACCCCAGCAGTATGGGCCGGGGCGGGCCACGGATGACCGGCCCGTCTCATCCAGGGAGACGGGCCGGGCCGGCGCGGCGCCGGTCAGACCGTGCGGAGCAGGACCGCGGGCTGTTCCACACAGTCCGCGACGTACCGCAGGAAGCCGCCGGCCGTACCACCGTCGCAGACGCGGTGGTCGAAGGTGAGCGAGAGCTGCACCACCTGACGGACGGCCAGTTCGCCCTGGTGGACCCAGGGTTTGGGGATGATCCGGCCGACGCCGAGCATGGCGGCCTCCGGGTGGTTGATGATCGGCGTGGAGCCGTCGACGCCGAACACCCCGTAGTTGTTGAGGGTGAAGGTGCCGCCCGTCAGATCGGCGGGGGTGAGCGCGCCCTGCCGTGCCGACTCGGTGAGGCGGGCGAACTCCTCGGTCAGCGACTCCGCCGTACGGGCCCCGGCGTCCCTGACCACGGGGACGACCAGTCCACGCGGGGTCTGGGCCGCGAAACCGAGGTGCACCGACGGAAGCCGGACGATCTCCCGGGCGGCCGTGTCGACGGTGGAGTTGAGCTCCGGGAACCGGCCGAGCGCGTGGACGCAGATCCGTGCGAGGAGGGCGAGGAGCGAGATCTTCGGACCGCCCGCCGCGTTCATCGCCGCCCGCGCCGCCATGAGTTCGGTGGCGTCGGCGTCGACCCAGCAGGTCGCGTCCGGGATCTCGGTACGGCTCCGGGACAGCTTGTCCGCCACGGCGCCGCGCAGCCCGCGCAGCGGGACGCGCTCGCCACCGGCCACCGGAGCGGGAGCCGGAACGGCCGTGGGAGCCGGAGCGGCGGGCCGCTCCAGCGCCGCGAGGGCCTGCTCCACATCGGCCCGCAGGATCAGGCCCTCGGGTCCGGAGCCGCGGACCTGCCGCAGATCGAGCCCCCGGTCACGGGCCAGCTTCCGCACGAGCGGCGAGATGACCGGCACGGGCCCGTCATGGACGGTCCCGTTCGCGGACGCCACGGTCACCGCGGCGGGCGCGGGTGCCTCGGCGAGCGCAGGGGCGGCGGCCCGCGTCGGGGAGGGCGTGGCGGCGGGCGCGGTGGGGGCGGCGGGCGCGGTGGGGGCTGCGGGGTTGTCCCGGCGGACACGGCGGCGCCGGGCGGTGGGGCCCGCCGTGCCGTACCCGACGAGCACGTTGCCCGAGTACTCCGAGGAGACGGCGGCCGCGGCCGCGGCGTCGGCCGGGGCGCTCGCGGCCGGGGTGCCGGACGCTTCCGCGCCGGTCGCCCGTCCGGTCTCGGCCCCGCCGACGGCGACGGTCAGGAGCGGGGCGCCGACGGGAAGTTCGGTGCCCTCCTCCCCGTACCGGGCGGTGACGACCCCGCCGTACGGGCAGGGCACCTCGACCATCGCCTTGGCCGTCTCGACCTCGACGACCGGCTGGTCGATCGTCACGACGTCGCCGACGTCCACGAGCCAGCGGACGATCTCCGCCTCGGTGAGTCCCTCACCGAGGTCGGGCAGCTTGAATTCGAGCACCTGGGCCATCAGCTCCCCGCCTCCCACTGGAGCCGCGCCACCGCGTCCAGGACGCGGTCCACACCCGGCAGATGGTGCCGCTCCAGCATGGGCGGGGGATAGGGGATGTCGAAGCCCGCGACCCGCAGCACCGGCGCCTCCAGGTGGTGGAAGCAGCGCTCGGTCACCCGGGCGGCGATCTCCGCACCCGGGCCGGCGAAGCCGTTCGACTCGTGGACCACGACCGCGCGGCCGGTGCGCCGCACGGAGGCGGCGACGGTCTCGTCGTCGAAGGGCACGAGGGAGCGGAGGTCGACGACCTCCAGGTCCCAGCCCTCGGCGGTGGCGGCCTCGGCCGCCTCCAGACAGACGGGCACGGACGGGCCGTAGGTGATCAGCGTGGCGCTGGTGCCGCGCCGCCGCACCACGGCCTTCCCGATCGGCTCGACCGCCGCCGGCGCCTCGGGCGACCAGTCGGACTTGGACCAGTAGAGCCGCTTCGGCTCCAGGAAGACCACCGGATCGTCGGAGGCGATGGCCGCCCGCAGCAGCCCGTACGCGTCCTCGACGGTCGCGGGGGTCACCACGTGCAGGCCGGGCGTGGCCATGTAGTAGGCCTCGGAGGAGTCGCTGTGGTGCTCGACGCCGCCGATCCCGCCGCCGTACGGGACGCGGATGACCATCGGCATCGGCATCGCGCCGCGCGTCCGGTTCCGCATCCGCGCCACGTGCGAGATCAGCTGCTCGAACGCCGGGTAGGCGAAGGCGTCGAACTGCATCTCCACGACGGGCCGCAGCCCGTACATGGCCATGCCGACGGCCGTGCCGAGGATGCCCGCCTCGGCCAGCGGCGTGTCGGTGCAGCGGTCCTCGCCGAACTCCTTCGCGAGGCCGTCGGTGACCCGGAAGACACCGCCGAGCGTGCCGACGTCCTCACCCATCACATGGACGGTGGGGTCCTCCGCCATCGCGTCGCGCATGGCCCGCTGGAGCGCCTGCGCCATCGTGGCCGGCTTCGGCTTCCCGGCCGCCTTGGCCCCCGCCGGACCGGTCGTCGCCGTCGTCATCACGCCTCACCCTCGGCTTCGAGCTCGGCCCGCAGCTGGGCCGCCTGCTCGCGCAGCTGCGCGGTCTGCTCCGCGTACACGTGGGAGAACAGCGCCATCGGGTCGAGCACCGGGTCGGCGTTCATCCGCTCGCGCAGCTCCGCGGCCATCGTCTCGGCGGCCTCGGCCGCCGCGCGCCTGCCGTCCTGGTCGAGCAGTCCGCGCTCGGTCAGCTCCCTCTCGAGGAGCAGGATCGGGTCGTGGGCCCGCCACGCCTCGACCTCGCCGTCCGCACGGTAGCGGGTGGCATCGTCGGCATTGGTGTGGGCGTCGATCCGGTAGGTGATCGCCTCCACGAGGGTGGGGCCGCCGCCGCGCCGGGCACGGGCCACCGCCTCGGTCAGCACCTGGTGGACGGCGACCACGTCGTTGCCGTCGACCAGCCGGCCCGGCATGCCGTAGCCGACCGCCTTGTGGGCGAGGGACGGCGCCGCCGTCTGCTTGGCCAGCGGCACGGAGATCGCGAAGCCGTTGTTCTGCACGAAGAAGACCACCGGGGCCTGCCACACGGCGGCGAAGTTCAGCGCCTCGTGGAAGTCGCCCTCGCTGGTGCCGCCGTCGCCGACCATGGCGAGCGCGACCACGTCGTCGCCCTTGAGCCGGGCCGCGTGGGCGAGGCCCACGGCGTGCGGCAGCTGCGTGGCGAGCGGCGTGCACAGCGGAGCCACCCGGTACTCGTGCGGGTCGTAACCGGTGTGCCAGTCGCCGCGCAGCAGGGTCAGGGCCTGCACGGGGTCGAGACCGCGGGCGACGGCCGCCAGCGTGTCCCGGTAGGAGGGAAAGAGCCAGTCCCGCTCCTCCAGGGCGAGCGCGGCCGCGACCTCGCTCGCCTCCTGGCCGGTGGTGGACGGGTACACGGCGAGCCGGCCCTGCTTGGTCAGGGCGGTCGCCTGGGCGTTGTACCGGCGGCCGCGGACCAGCTCCGCGTACAGCCGGCGCAGCAGCGCGGGGTCGGCGTCGGCCACGGCGTCCGTACCGAGCACGCGCAGCGGCTCGGTCTCGGGCAGCAGCGGCGCGGGGTCGGTGCGCGGCTGCCACGCCGGCGGCGGGGTGGGCCGGTGGGCGGCGGTGTCACCGGGCGGCTCTTGGACTGTCGAACTGCGCTGTTGCAACGAGTCCACCTCCTCGTGGGAGCGGGCATAAGACCCGAAGGCGGGTGGCGCGAGTGTGGCGCGCCTCACCTACCGATTGTTCGGTCGTGGAGGCATTTTGGCTACAGGCACCTTCAGCCTGTGGACAAACGGTTCTCCACAGCCTGGGATAGGAGCAGGTCGTCCAGCGGAGAGAGGCGGGGGGACATGGCGGATGAACAAATGGCCGTCGACCGGAGCACGGTTCCGGGCGGCGAACGGGACGAGGCCGGGACCGAACCCCCGGGTGAACTCCTGAGCACCCCGGTGGGCACGCCGGCGTACGCCGCCCCGGCGCGGCCGCTCGACGCGATCGACCGCGACATCCTGCGGTTGCTCCAGACGGACGGCCGTGCCTCGGTACGCTCCGTGGCCGAGCGGGTGCACGTCTCGCGGGCCAACGCCTACGCGCGGATCAACCGGCTCATCGACGACGGGGTGATCCGCGGGTTCAGCGCCCGGGTCAACCACGAGCGGGCGGGCCACGGCGCCTCCGCCTACATCACGCTCAAGATCGTCCAGAATTCCTGGCGGACGGTGCGCGAACAGCTCAGGAAACTGCCCGGCGCCGCGCACATCGCGCTGGTCAGCGGGGATTTCGACGTCCTGCTGCTGGTCCACACGCCGGACAACCGGACGCTGCGGGAACTGGTGCTGACCCGCCTCCAGTCGATTCCCGAGGTGCTGTCCACGCGCACCCTGCTGGTCTTCGAGGAGACGGACCTGAACGCGGACCCGCACCTCTGAAGGAAGGCAGGCCCCGCTCCCGGCGACAGGGAGCCCGCAGGCACCGGGGAGCCCGGTGGCCCCAGGTCCAGGGTCAGCGGGCCGTCCGCAGCCCGTCGAAGGCCAGCCGTACGACGGTCCCGGCGAGCTCGTCCCGCTCCTCGGCGGTGGCCTGCTGCGGCCGGTACCACTCCACCAGCGAATTGATCATGCCGAAGAGGAGCCGGGTGGCGAGCCGGCTGTCCACGTCGGCCCGCAGATCGCCCTCGGCGGCGGCCGCCTTCAGCAGCTCGGCCACCCGGTGGTCGAACTCGCGGCGCCGCTCCATCGCCCACCGCTCGGTGGAGGTGTTGCCCCGCACCCGCAGCAGCAGCGTCACGTACGGAAGCTCGGCGATGAGCACCTCGACGGTCCTGCGGGTGACGTACTCGATCCGGTCCACGGCCCGGCCGCGTCCGGCGTCCGGCTCGTCCAGGACGGCGAACAGCCCGTCGAGCGCCCGGCTGACCGCCCGCCGCAGCAGCTCCTCCTTGCCCGCGACGTGGTGGTAGATCGAGGACTTGGAGATCCCGGCGGCCTTGGACAGGTGCTCCATGGAGGTGCCGTCGTAGCCGCGCTCGTTGAAGACCCGCACGGCGACCGAGAGCAGTGTCTCGGGGGTGTAGGTGTCGCGTCTGGCCGTGGTCACGAGGCGTCCTCCCGGTCCTCGGCGTAGGCGCGCCGCACGAGGGCACGGCTCGGCGCGTACCGTCCCGTCGGGTAGCGCTCGTGCAGCGAGCGGAGCAGTCCGGACATCCGCCGGTGCCCGGCCTTCGCCGCCCACTCCAGCGGCCCGGCCGGGTAGTTGACGCCCAGCCGCATCGCGGTGTCGACGTCCTCGGCGGTGGCGACGCCCCGGTCGACCGCGTCGGCCGCGAGATCGGCCAGCATCGCGACCGTACGGGCCACGATCATGCCGGGCACGTCCCCGATGACCGAGACCCGCTTGCCGAGCGCCTGGAAGAGCCCGACCGCCTCGGCGAGGATCTCCGGAGCGATGTCCTCACGGCTCGACAGCACGATCCGGCTCGCGGCCGCGTAGTCGAGCGCGAGGTCGAAGTGGACGATGTCCTCGGGGGGGTACTCGAAGGAGGCCTCGCCGTCGGCGAGGTGGAGCTCGCCGCCGCCCGGCAGCGCGATGTATCCGTGCCCCTCACCGGCGCGCGCGGTGCGCCGGACGCCGATCCCGGCCTCCTCGAAGAGGCCGACGAGCGGTTCGGCGGGCCCCAGGTCGCCGTGGACGACGATCCGCGCGGGCGCCTCGGCCGGCGGCGCCGTGTGCGGTTCGGGCCGCCGGGCGCCCTCCGCGTACGAGAACCAGCCGTGGCCCGTCTTACGGCCGAGACGTCCCGATTCGACGAGCCGCCGCTGCGCGAGCGAGGGCGTGAACTTCGGGTCCTGGTGGAAGGCCTCCCACACCGAGCGGGTGACGGCCTCGTTCACGTCCTGCCCGATGAGGTCGGTCAGCTCGAACGGGCCCATCCGGAACCCGCCGCATTCGCGCAGCGCCGCGTCGATCGTGGCCGGGTCGACCCCGCCCTCCTCGTACACCCGCAGGGCTTCGGCGTAGAAGGGCCGCGCGACGCGGTTGACGATGAACCCCGGGGTGTCCGCGCAGCGCACGGGCGTCTTCCCCCAGGCCCTCATCGTGACGTACGCGCGCGTGGCGACGTCCGGGTCGGTGGCGAAGCCGCTGACGACCTCCACGAGGGGCAGGAGCGGCGCCGGGTTGAAGAAGTGCAGTCCGACGAAGCGGCCGGGCAGCCGCAGGCCGCCCGCGATGGCCGTGACGGAGAGGGAGGAGGTGTTGGTCGCGAGGATCGTCTCGTCACCGACGACCTTCTCCAGGTCGGCGAAGAGCTGCTGTTTGACGGGGAGGCGCTCGACGATCGCCTCGACGACGAGCGCGGCGTCGGCCAGGTCCCCCGGATCGGCGGCGGCGTGCAGCCGTCCGGCGGCCGCGTCCCGGGCGGCAGCGTCGAGGCGGCCCTTCTCCACGAGCCTGTCGAGCCGGGCTCCGATGGCGGCGACGGCCTCCGCGGCCCGGCCGGGAGCGCTGTCGTAGAGGCGCACGGGGTGACCGGCGACCAGTGCGACCTGGGCGATGCCCTGGCCCATGGTGCCCGTGCCGACGACGGCGACGGTCCGGTCCGGTGCGAGGGCGGCCACGGCGAGGGCGGCGGACTCACGGGCGGTCACGTCGTCGCTCCCCCTGACGGTCACGTTGGCGCTCATAGGAGTGATCCTCCCCGATGGGTTTTCCACAGGATCGACGGACCCCCTTGTCCCGACCGATCGTTCGGTTACTCTAACTCCGTACGCGTCTCCCTGCCCAGCTCGATGAGGAGTTGGTCCATCCATGGCCACCGCTCAGCTGACCACCGACCGTCTGGCCGAGAAGCACCGGTCCACGCTCGATCGGGCACTCGACACGATCCGCACCCGCGCCTACTGGTCGCCCTACCCGGAGCACCCCAAGGCGTACGGGGAGGACGGCTCCCTCGACGCGGCGGCCGGCCTCGCCGCGCACCAGGCCGTGCTGAACGGCCGCTTCGAGCTCGACCAGCCCGGCACCGACGGCTGGACCGGCGGCGAGGTCTCGCCCTACGGCCCGGCGCTCGGCGTCGAGTACCCGCACGCCGACCTCGACGTCCTGCTGCCCGCGATGCGCGCCGGCACGGGCGCCTGGCGCGACGCCGGTCCGGAGACCCGCGCCCTCGTCTGCCTGGAGATCCTCGGCCGGATCTCGGCCCGCACCCACGAGTTCGCCCACGCCGTCATGCACACCAGCGGCCAGGCGTTCATGATGGCCTTCCAGGCCGGCGGCCCGCACGCCCAGGACCGTGGTCTGGAGGCCGTGGCCTACGCGTACGAGGAGCAGACCCGCACGCCCGCCGGCCGCGCCGCCTGGTCCAAGCCCCAGGGCAAGCGCGACCCGCTGGAGCTGAGCAAGGAGTTCACGCCGGTCGGCCGCGGCATCGCCCTGGTCATCGGCTGCAACACCTTCCCCACCTGGAACGGCTACCCGGGCCTGTTCGCCTCGCTCGCCACCGGCAACCCCGTCCTGGTGAAGCCCCACCCGCGCGCCGTGCTGCCGCTCGCCCTCACCGTGCGGGTCGCCCGCGAGGTGCTCGCCGAGGCCGGCTTCGACCCCAACCTGGTCGCGCTCGCCGCCGAGCGGCCGGGCGAGGGCATCGCCAAGACCCTGGCGGTCCGCCCCGAGATCCGGATCATCGACTACACCGGCTCCACCGCCTTCGGCGACTGGCTTGAGGCGAACGCCCGCCAGGCCCAGGTGTACACGGAGAAGGCCGGCGTCAACACGGTGGTGATCGACTCCACCGACGACTACAAGGGCATGCTCTCCAACCTGGCGTTCTCGCTGTCCCTGTACAGCGGCCAGATGTGCACCACCCCGCAGAACCTGCTGATCCCCCGCGACGGCATCACCACCGACCAGGGCCCCAAGTCGTACGACGAGGTCGTCACCGACCTCGCCACGGCGGTCGGCGGCCTGCTCGGCGACGACGCCCGCGCGAACGCCCTGCTCGGCGCCCTGGTCAACCCGGACGTCAAGGCCCGCCTGGAGGCCGCCGCCGACCTCGGCGAGGTGGCCCTCGCCTCCCGCGAGATCACCAACCCCGACTTCCCCGAGGCCGTCGTCCGCACCCCGGTCATGGTCAAGCTGGACGGCTCCAAGCCCGACGCCGAGGCCGCCTACTTCTCCGAGTGCTTCGGCCCGGTCTCCTTCGCCGTCTCCGTCGACTCCACCACCGACGCCCTGGACCTGCTGCGCCGCACGGTCCGCGAGAAGGGGGCCATGACGGTCGGCGCCTACACCACCTCCCCCGAGGTCGAGCGCGCCGTCGAGGAGGTCTGCCTGGAGGAGTCCGCCCAGCTCTCCCTCAACCTCACGGGCGGCGTCTACGTCAACCAGACGGCCGCGTTCTCCGACTTCCACGGCTCCGGTGGCAACCCGGCCGCCAACGCGGCCCTGTGCGACGGCGCCTTCGTCGCCAACCGCTTCCGGGTGGTGGAAGTCCGCCGCCAGGCGTAAGGCCCCGGGACCGCGGGCAGGGCCACCGGTCCCGTCACCTGCCCGGACAGGGGCGGGGGGAATCACTCTCCCCGCCTCCACACCCGTCAGTCGATCTCCGCGTACCTCTGCACCCAGGCGTGCATGGCGATCGCCGCGGCCGCGCCCGCGTTGATCGACCGCGTCGACCCGAACTGCGCGATCGAGCAGACCATCGCCGCCCGCTCCCGCGCCTCCTCCGTCAGTCCCGGCCCTTCCTGCCCGAACAGGAGCACGCACCGCCGCGGCAGCACGGTCCGTTCCAGCGGCACGGCCCCGGGCAGGTTGTCGATCCCGATGATGGGCAGGTCCTCGGCCGCGGCCCAGGCGGTCAGGGACTCCGTGTCGGGGTGGTGCCGGACGTGCTGGTAGCGGTCGGTGACCATGGCCCCGCGCCGGTTCCAGCGCCGCCGCCCCACGATGTGGACCTCCTTCGCGAGGAAGGCGTTGGCGGTCCGGACCACCGACCCGATGTTGAAGTCGTGGCCCCAGTTCTCCACGGCGACGTGGAAGTCGTGCCGCCGGGTGTCCAGGTCGGCGACGATCGCCTCCCGCGTCCAGTACCGGTAGCGGTCGACGACGTTGCGCCGGTCCCCGCCGGCCAACAGCTCGGGGTCGTACCGCTCGTCCTCGGGCCAGGGCAGCGGATGCGGCCCGACACCGATCTCGGCACCGAACCCCTCGTCGTACTGAGCGGGCTCGACGGGGTCGACCTGCGCGATCGGCTCGGACTGTTCTTCGGTGGTGCTCACCCGACGAGGGTACGGGGACCGGCCCCGGACCCCGCCGCCTCACCCGTACGGCGCTGCCCCGGCACCCCCCGGGAGCGGATCCGCCCCAGCAGCCGGTCCCGCCCCCGCGCCGCCCCCGCTCCCGCCGCGACCAGGAAGGCGGTCGGGAGGAAGACGGCGTCGGCGGAGATCATCGCGAGCGAGAAGACGGGGAGCCCGAGGATCACGGCGATGCCGGCGTGCTCCAGCATCATCACGACCAGCAGGACGTTCTTGGCTCCGCGGTGCAGGAGCGTGAAGGGGAAGGCGACCTGGACGACGACGGTGCCGTAGGTGAGCAGCATGACCATCACCCCGCCGGAGGCGAGCAGCTCGGAGAGAGCGGGCCAGGGGGTGAAGTAGTCCAGGTGGAGCGGGTAGTAGAGGGCGGTGCCGTCCTGCCAGCGCGATCCCTGCACCTTGTACCAGCCGGCGGTGGCGTAGATCAGACAGACCTCTGCCATGAGCACGAGCAGCGCGGCGTTGTGCGCCAGATTGGCGAGCACGTCGAGCAGGACGCGCGCCTCGCCCGTCCCGTACCGGCTCACCAGCCACCACAGCCCGTGCCCGAGCCACAGCACCCACAGCAGCACCACCACCCACCATTCACCGGTGACGTCGTGGAACCAGGTGGCGGCGAGCAGGAACCCGCCGAGGACGGTCCACAGGAGGGGCCCGGCGAGGTCGCGGCGCGGGGGCGCTCCGGCGGCGGCCACGCGCGCGCGTCGTGCGGCCCGCCGTGCGTCGAGGGACCAGACCTGCCCGCAGCGGGTGAGGACGAGGTAGATCGACGCGAGGTGCAGGACGTTGTCGCCGCCGTCGCCGACGAAGACGGAGCGGTTGAGGAGGGAGAGCACCCCCGCCATGAAGACGACCGAGACGGCGCGGGTGCGCCAGCCGAGGAGCAGCAGGACGGCGGAGAGGGCGGCGACGCCGTAGACGAACTCGAACCAGAGCCGTCCGTCCGTCCACAGGAGCACGGAGAAGGCGCGGTTGTCGGCGACGAGCCGGCGGGCCAGTTCGAAGGACCAGGGCCCGTCGGGCCCGTACAGCTCGTGCCTGTGGGGCAGCTCGCGCAGCAGGAAGGCCAGCCAGGTCAGGGAGAAGCCGATCCGGACGATCGCGGTCTGGTACGGGCCGAGGGCCCGGGCGGTGACGGTCTGCACGGCGCGCGCGAGCCGCCGGTCGAAGCCCGGCTTCCCGCCCCGCCCCCCGGCCTCCCCGGCTTCCGTGGCCCTCGCGAGGTCGTGCGGCGCCGTCATCGGACGCCCTCCGCCGGCCCGTGGTCGGACCGGCTCACCGGCCACCAGGGGAAGTCGCGGTAGGACGGTGTCGTCGCGGCCGTCCCGGTGCTCCAGGCGGGGGCCGGGACGGGCCGGGTGACGGACCGGAGCTGCACGCGCCGCAGGTCCCCGCCGAGCCGCCGGTCACCCTGTGCGGCGAGGCGGTCGAGGCGGAGCACGGCGATGCGGCGCATGTACTCCTCGGAGAGCCGCCCGCGCGGCCCCTCGCGGGTGTCCTCTTCGGAGTGCGAACCGAGGTAGAAGTCCACGGCCCGGCGGAGCTGGTTCTGCTGGGTGTGGCTGGGGAACGGATGGTGGCGGATCGCCCGCGCGTCCTGGGCGGTGAGGTCGATCCAGCCCGTGGTGGTGCGCGCCCCGCCCTCGGTGGCCAGCTCGGCCCGGACCTCGACGGAGACGTTCTGCTGGAGCGGGTTCGGGGCGAAGAGCTTCCAGTTCTGCTCGAACTCGGGATAGATCCAGTCGTCGACGGCCCGGCCGTGCCGTTCGGTCAGCGTGTTCGTCGGTGCGACGTGCAGAAACACCATGGTCAGGTGCACACAGGCGAGGACGCCGACGACGGCGAGCGCCACGGCCGCGACGACCTGGTAGGGCAGGGACAGCGCCAGGATGCCTGCGGCGTTCCGGTCCTCGTCGACGTGTGTGTCCATCCAGCCCCGATCCCGATCGGCCCACACCAGTTATCCACAGGGTTGACACCATACGGGCCGCCGACTCACCATTGAAGTCATTCAACCGAACGATCGGTCGGTAGGGGGTCCGATGACCGCAGGGACGGCAGGGACGACAGTGGCCGCGGGCACGCCGGGCGGGTCCGGCGCGCACGGCGCGTCGTACGTCGCCTCGGAAGCCGAGCAGGCCGCGTACGAGGCGGTGTTCGACGCCGCCGTCGCGGCGGACGAGCGCATCGAGCCGCGCGACTGGATGCCGGAGGCCTACCGGGCCACGCTCATCCGCCAGATCGCGCAGCACGCGCACTCCGAGATCATCGGCATGCAGCCCGAGGCGAACTGGATCACCCGCGCGCCCTCACTGCGCCGCAAGGCCATCCTCATGGCCAAGGTCCAGGACGAGGCGGGGCACGGCCTCTACCTGTACAGCGCCGCCGAAACCCTCGGCGTGCACCGGGACGAACTCCTCGACAAGCTCCACTCCGGCCGCCAGAAGTACTCCTCGATCTTCAACTACCCCACCCTGACCTGGGCCGACGTCGGCGCCATCGGCTGGCTCGTCGACGGAGCCGCCATCACCAACCAGGTCCCCCTCTGCCGCTGCTCCTACGGGCCCTACGCCCGCGCGATGATCCGCGTCTGCAAGGAGGAGTCCTTCCACCAGCGCCAGGGCTACGAGGCCCTCCTCGCCCTCTCGCGAGGCACCGAGGCCCAGCACGCCATGGCCCAGGACGCCGTGAACCGCTGGTGGTGGCCCTCGCTGATGATGTTCGGCCCCCCGGACGACGAGTCGGCCCACTCCGCCCAGTCGATGGCCTGGAAGATCAAGCGCCACTCCAACGACGAACTGCGGCAGCGCTTCGTCGACATCGCCGTCCCGCAGGCCGAGGCCCTCGGCCTCACCCTCCCCGACCCCGACATCCGGTGGAACGAGGAGCGCGGGCACTACGACTTCGGCCCCATCGACTGGGCCGAGTTCTGGGACGTACTGAAGGGCAACGGGCCCTGCAACGACCAGCGGCTCTCCAAGCGCCGCCAGGCCCACGAGGACGGCGCCTGGGTCAGGGAAGCCGCCGCGGCCTACGCGAAGAAGCACACCGGACAGCACGGGGAGGCACAGGCATGACGACCGACGGTTGGCCGCTGTGGGAGGTGTTCGTCCGCTCCCGGCGCGGCCTCTCCCACACCCACGCGGGCAGTCTCCACGCCCCCGATGCCGAGATGGCCCTGCGCAACGCCCGCGACCTGTACACCCGCAGGAGCGAAGGCGTGTCGATCTGGGTCGTCCCCTCCGCCGCGATCACCGCCTCCTCGCCCGACGAGAAGGACCCCTTCTTCGAGCCGGCGGCCGACAAGCCCTACCGCCACCCGACCTTCTACGAGATCCCGGAGGGGGTGAAGCACCTGTGACCGGCCGGCCCACCACCGACCCCGCCCTCGCGGCGGCGGCCCTCGCCCTCGGCGACGACGCACTCATCCTCTCCCAGCGCCTGGGGGAGTGGGCCGGAAGCGCCCCCGTCCTGGAGGAGGAGGTCGCCCTCGCCAACATCGCCCTCGACCTGCTCGGTCAGGCCCGCGTCCTGCTCTCCCTCGCCGGGGACGAGGACGAACTGGCCTTCCTCCGCGAGGAACGCTCCTTCCACAACGTCCAGCTGGTGGAGCAGCCCAACGGCGACTTCGCCCACACCATCGCCCGCCAGCTGTACTTCTCCACCTACCAACACCTCCTGTACGGGCAGCTCGCCACCGGCGGCGGACCGCTCGCCGGACTCGCGGCGAAGGCCGTGAAGGAGGTCGACTACCACCGGGACCACGCCGAGCACTGGACGCTCCGCCTCGGCGACGGCACCCCCGAGAGCCACGACCGGATGCAGCGCGCCTGCGACACCCTCTGGCGGTACACCGGCGAACTGTTCCAGCCCGTCGAAGGCCTCGACATCGACCCCGGCCCCCTGGAGGACGCCTGGCTGGCGTCGGTCACCTCCGTCCTCGACCAGGCCACCCTCACCCTCCCCTCGGGCCCCCGCACAGGAGCCTGGAGCGCCGGAGCCGGCCGCCAGGGCATCCACACCGAGCCCTTCGGACGGATGCTCGCCGAGATGCAGCACCTCCACCGCAGCCACCCGGGGGCGACATGGTGACCATGACGGCCCTGGAGGAGGAACTGAGCCGCGTCGCCGGCGCCGTCCCCGACCCGGAGCTTCCCGTCCTCACCCTGGAGGAACTCGGCGTCCTGCGCGGCGTGCAGGTCCTCGGCCCCGGCCGGGTCGAGGTCTCCCTCACCCCCACCTACACCGGCTGCCCCGCCATCGAGGCCATGTCCGCCGACATCGAACGGGCCCTCCACGACCACGGCGTCCCCGACGTCTCCGTCGTCACCGTCCTCAGCCCCGCCTGGTCCACCGACGACATCAGCGAGGAAGGACGGCGCAAGCTCAGCGAGTTCGGCATCGCCCCGCCCCGCCCCCAGGGCCCGGCCGGCGGCCCCGTCCCGCTCACCCTGGCGATCCGCTGCCCCCACTGCGGCTCCACGGACACCGAGCTCCTCAGCCGCTTCTCCTCCACCGCGTGCAAGGCCCTGCGCCGGTGCACCGCCTGCCGCGAACCGTTCGACCACTTCAAGGAGCTGTAGATGCTGTCCTCAGGCGCCGGACGGGCCGGGTTCCAGCCGCTCCGGGTGAGCGAGGTCGAGCGGCTGACCGACGACTCCGTGGCCGTCACCTTCGCCGTCCCGCCCGAGCTCCACGACACCTACCGCCACCGCCCCGGCCAACACCTCGCGCTGCGCCGCACCGGCGGCCACGGCGAGGAGGTCCGCCGCACCTACTCGATCTGTGCCCCCGCGGCCGCCCCCGGCGAACCACCCGTCCTGCGCGTCGGCATCCGCCACGTCGACGGCGGCGCGTTCTCCACGTACGCCCTCAAGGAGCTGGCCGTCGGCGACCTGGTCGACGTCATGGAACCCACCGGGCGCTTCGTCCTCGACCCACGCCCCGGGCACTTCGCCGCCGTCGTCGGCGGCAGCGGCGTCACCCCGGTCCTGTCGATGGCGGCCACCCTGCTCGGTCGCGAACCGGGCGCCCGCTTCTGCCTGATCCGCAGCGACCGCACCGCCGCCTCGACCATGTTCCTGGACGAGGTCGCGGACCTGAAGGACCGCTACCCCGACCGCTTCCAACTCGTCACGGTCCTCTCCCGGGAGGAGCAGCAGGCGGGCCTCCCCTCCGGCCGGCTCGACCAGGAACGACTCACCACCCTGCTGCCCTCGCTGCTCCCGGTCACCGACATCGACGGCTGGTTCCTGTGCGGCCCCTTCGGCCTCGTCCAAGGCGCCGAGAAGACCCTGCGCGGCCTCGGCGTGGACCGTTCCCGGATCCACCAGGAGATCTTCCACGTCGACGACGGCTCCGCCCCCGCACCGGCCCCGTCCGCCGACGCCCCCACGCACGCGACACTGACGGCCACCCTGCACGGCCGGTCCGGCACCTGGCCGGTGGAGCGCGGTGACAGCCTGCTCGAAACCGTCCTACGCGCCCGCGCCGACGCCCCGTACGCCTGCAAGGGCGGGGTGTGCGGCACCTGCCGCGCGTTCGTCGTCGGCGGAGAGGTCCGCATGGACCGCAACTTCGCCCTCGAACCGGAGGAGACCGAGGCCGGCTACGTCCTCGCCTGCCAGTCCCACCCCGCCACCCCCGAGGTGGAGCTGGACTTCGACCGCTGACGCGGCACGGCGCCCACACCCCTCACCCGAGCGGGACCAGGAAGTCGACGGCCCGTCGGTCACGCGCGCACGCGCGAACCGGCGGGCCGTCCGCACGGGCGGAAGCCGAGGTTTCGGGGTCCTGCCCTAGGCGACGAACCCGGGGCCGTCGTCGGAGACCACCGGGCGTCCGGCGTTCTCCCAGGCGATCATGCCGCCGTCGACGTTCACCGCGTCGAAGCCCTGCTGCACCAGGTACTGGGTGACCTGCGCGGACCGCCCGCCGACCCGGCACATCACATAGGCACGGCCGCGTTCGGCCAGCACCTCCGTCACCTCGCCGAAACGGTCCACGAAGCTGCTCATCGGCACGTGCAGGGCGCCCTCGACCCGGCCGGCCGCCCACTCGTCGTCCTCGCGGACATCCAGCACCAGACCGTCGTCGGGCACGGACGCCGCGTCCACGGTGGGCAGCGGGGTGAAGTTCATGGGACTGGCCTTCTCTCTCGTCCTGCTCATCCTGCTCGTGCTGCTCGGGCCGCCGGTACGGCTCGGCCCCCGAAAACCTACTGCACCAGCGCCGACAGCTCGGCCTCACGCTCGGCGACCTGGGCGAGAAGCTGCTCGGCGATCTCTTCCAGAAGCCGGTCCGGGTCGTCGGGCGCCATGCGGAGCATCGCGCCGATGGCGCTCTCCTCCAGTTCCCGGGCGACCGCGGACAGCAGGTCCTTGCGCTGCGCGAGCCATTCCAGGCGCGCGTACAGCTCCTCGCTCTCGCTGAGCCGGTCGGCGGCGGGCACGGGCCCTGCCTCCCACTCGGCGGAGAGTTCCCGGAGCAGGGCCTCGTCACCGCGGGCGTAGGCGGCGTTCACGCGGGTGATGAACTCCTCGCGGCGCTTGCGTTCGTCCTCCTCGCGAGCGAGGTCCGGGTGGGCCTTGCGGGCCAGCTCGCGATACAGCTTGCGGGCCTCCTCGGTGGGCCGTACGCGCTTCGGGGGCTGCACGGGCCGGTCGGTGAGCATCGCCGCGGCCTCGGGGGTGAGCCCGTCGGAGTCGAGCCAGTCGTTGAAGAGTTCCTCCACGCCGGGCATCGGCATGACCGCGGCCCGGGCCTCCTGGGCCCGCCGCACGTCCTCCGGATCACCGGTGCGGGCGGCGCGGGCTTCGGCGATCTGCGCGTCCAGCTCGTCGAGCCGCGCGTACATGGGGCCGAGCCGCTGGTGGTGAAGCCGCGAGAAGTTGTCCACCTCGATACGGAACGTCTCGACGGCGATCTCGAACTCGATGAGGGCCTGCTCGGCCACCCGCACGGCGTTCTCCAGGCGCGCCTCGGGCCGCTCGGCCCCCGGCCCACCACCCGTGCCCGTGCCCGCGCTCGCGCCGGCGTCCTCGGCCTGGTCCACGTCCACGTCCTCGCTCCGGCTCGTCACCCCTCCAGCCTACGGTCCTCCGGGGGCCCTCCCCCCTCCCTCCCCCTCCCCTCCCCCCTGGCCCCGTTCGGGCGCGGCTCGGCGTCGCCGCGCCGAGTCCCGCTCCCGGCGCGGCGCGGCTCGGCGTCGCCGCGCCGAGTCCCGCTCCCGGCGCGCCGGTCCATCCTGCCCCGGCCGTGGCGCGCGCCGCTCTGATGTGCCGGCCGGGACGTGCCGGCGGAGCGCGGGCGGCGCACCGGCCGGACCTGTGGCGTACCCGCTCACCGGGTGCTGCCGCGACGCCCCCTGGTCCGCTCCGGTGCCGGGGCGTGCCCCGGGTGTCAGACGCCGCGTTCGGCGGCTATGCGGCCGCTGGTGACGGCGGTGACCAGGTCGGCGTGGTCGGCCGTGGTGCGGTCCGCGTAGGCGACGGCGAAGGCGGTGACGGCCTCGTCCAGTTCCTCGTTCTTGCCGCAGTAGCCGGCTATGAGGCGCGGGTCGGCGCTGTGGGCGTGCGCGCGGGCGAGCAGGGCCCCGGTCATGCGCCCGTAGTCGTCGAGCTGGTCGGCGGTGAGGGCGGCGGGGTCGACGCTGCCCTTGCGGTTGCGGAACTGCCGCACCTGGTAGGGCCGTCCCTCGACCGTGGTCCAGCCGAGCAGCATGTCGCTGACGACCTGCATGCGCTTCTGCCCGAGGACGACCCGTCGCCCCTCGTGGCCGGTTTCCGTGACCGTGAAGCCGGCGGCCGGCAGGTGCGGCAGAAGGGCCGACGGCCGGGCCTCCTTGACCTGGAGGACCAGGGCTTCACCCCGGTGGTCGAGCAGCAGCACCACGTAGGAGCGGGTGCCGACGCTGCCGGTGCCGACGACCCGGAAGGCGACGTCGTGGACCGCGTACCGCGCGAGCAGCGGTCTGCGGTCCTCCGAGAGGGTCTCCAGGTAGGGGCCGAGGGAGGCGGCGACGAGCGCCGCTTCGGCGTCGGGGACCCTGCGGAGCACCGGCGGGGCGTCCACGAACCTTCGGCCGCCGCCTTCTTCGCATCCGACGGCCTCGGTGGCGCGGGCGGCGAATCGGGCGCTGGTGTTGTTGCGGGCCTTCAGGGAGACCCGCTCCAGGGTGCCGAGGAGGTCGCGGGCGTCGGTGTGGGAGACGAGTTCCTCGTCGGCGATGGCGTTCCAGGCGTCGAGGGCGGGCAGCCGGGCGAGGAGGCGCATGGTGCGCCGGTACGCGCCGACGGTGTCGAAGGCGGCGGCCCGGCAGGTGTCCTCGTCCGCTCCCACCTCGCGGCCGGCGAGGACCAGGGAGGTGGCGAGCCGCTTCAGGTCCCATTCCCAGGGGCCGACGACGGTCTCGTCGAAGTCGTTGAGGTCCATGACGAGACGGCCGCGGGCGTCGCCGTAGAGGCCGAAGTTGGCCGCGTGCGCGTCGCCGCATATCTGGGCGGCTATGCCGGTGACGGGTGATCCGGCGAGGTCGTGGGCCATCAGGCCGGCGGATCCGCGGAGGAAGGCGAAGGGGCTCGCAGCCATCCTGCCGACCCGGATCGGTGCCAGTTCCGGCACCCGGCCCCGGCTGGACTCCTCGACGGCCCGGACGGCGTCGGGGCGGTCGGCCGCGCGTGTCAGCTGCCGGTGCGCGGAGCGCGGGACGCGGGCGCGGAGCTGCTTGCCCCGGTCCTTGGGGGAGTGGCCGCAGTCGACGTCCGCGCGGCGGGCGAAGCCCGGCACGTGCGGCACTCGGTGCTCACCCGTCCCACGCGGTTCCGGCACGACGGCCGTGATGTCGTCCATGGACGTCCTCCCCCGTTGCGATGTGCGTCACGATGTCCACCATCGTTCGGGCCGACCGTACCGCCGGATCCGATCGGCCGTCTTCCCCTGTGGACAACGCCCTGTGGACAACTCGTCCGTCCGCCGTGGGCGACGGTCAGACGGCCACGGCCTCCTCCATCTCCTCCTCGGCCTCGGCCGCGTCCCGGTCCTGAGCCGAGGTGCCCGCCGGCGCCTTCTCCGGGGCCGCCGCCCGGTTCTCGGCGGGCCCTTCCGGTCCGGCGGCGGGGGCCGCGACAGTGTTCCTGCGGCGGGCTTCGGCGAGGCCGGCGAGGGCGAGGAGCACGACACCGGCGAGGAGCCACAGGACGAGGACGAGAACGTGCCCGCCGAGGGCGTGTCCGTCGAAGTAGACGTGGCTGCGGACGCCTTCGATGAAGCCGGCACCGTTCCAGAAGGCGTGCAGGGAGGCGAAGAAGCCGGGCTGGAGCTCGGGCCGGTAGATGCCTCCGGAGCTCGTGAAGTTGAGCATCACGAAGAGGACCATCACGCCGAGGGTGGTCCAGCGGCGCAGGAAGGTGTGCAGGCCGACGCCGACGAACAGGATGCCCGCCGCGTACAGCCAGGACATCGCCCAGACTCCGCCGAGCCCGTGGTCGACGAGGTGGAAGACGGGGCCGGCGAAGAGGGTGCCGATGAGGCTGACGACCAGGGACGTCACGGCGGCGAGGGTGGCCCGGATCTTCAGGGGGAGGACGGCTCCGGCCCCGCCGATGACGGCGACGGAGGCGTAGGCGCCGATGCTGAGCGCGACGAGGAGGAAGAAGACGCCCTGCCCGGTGGGGTCGCCGGAGGCGACGGGCGCCACGTCGGTGACCTTGAGCGGGGCGTCCTGGCCGGCGGCGACCTTGGTGAAGACCTTCTCGACGGCCATGGCGCTGGTGTCGGAGGACGCCGACGCCACGAGGAGTTCCGGGTGCGGGCCGGGGAGGTAGGCGCCGAAGCTGTCCTGCTGCCGGAGGTCGGTGACGGCGGTCGCCCGGTCGGCGACGGTACGGACGTCGAGGGCGCCGGCCCCCTTGTCGTGGAGCGACTGCGCGAGGACCTGGGCGCTGGGGCCGGAGCCGACCACGTCGACCCGCAGTGCGTGAGGCTGGGGGGCGTGGAAGGCGCCGAGGTAGGCGAGGCCCATGCCGAGGCACATCAGCAGAGGGGTGAGCAGATGTCCGAGGACATGCCGCAACGCGCCGGTGGTGGTGTTCGGTCCTGCGGTCACCGAGACCTCCATGGTTGGCTTTTACAACTAACGAACCGTTGTACTATACAACTGAAACTCCGGAGAAGGCGAACGCCCGGAACGGCGAGGGAGCGCATCATGAGCGGTGACGACGGCACGCGGGACGCACGCGACGCGTCCGTGGACGTCATCCAGCGCGAACTGACGGCCTTCGCGCGCCGGGCCCGCGCCGCCGCGGCCCGCGTCCACCCCGAGATCCCCCTGGTCTCGTACACCCTCCTCGCCCACATCGAGGAGCGCCGCGGCTGCCGTGCCACGGACCTCGCGGCCCACTACCTCCTGGACAAGTCCACGGTCAGCCGCCAGCTGGCCGGCCTGGAGAAGCTCGGCCTGGTCGAACGCCGCCCGGCCCCCGACGACCACCGCGTCCAGGTCCTGCATCCCACCGAAGCGGGCAGCGAGGTCCTCGCCACGGCCCAGGCGAACCGCCGCGCCGCCTACCAGGAACGCCTGGCGGACTGGTCGGCCGAGGACCTGGACCGGTTCGCCGCGTACCTCCTTCGGTACAACGCCGCCGGGACGGCCGATCTCCCCGGCGCCCCCTCGGCCTGACCCACGGGACCGTGACCGAACGGCGCCGCCCCGGTCGCGACCCGCGTCGCGACCGAGGAGCCACGGCACGGTGGTCCGGCCTCCGCCGCGCCCGTCAGAGCCCCGCGTCCCGCGCGAGCAGGGCCGCGCGGACGCGGTTCTCGCAGTCCAGCTTGGCGAGGATGCGGCTCACGTACGTCTTCACGGTGCCCTCGCTCATGTGCAGCCGCTTTCCCGCGTCCGCGTTGGACAGGCCCTCGCCGAGCAGGGCGAGCACCTCGCGTTCCTTCTCGCTGAGCGCGGCCACCCTCCGGCGTGCCTCCTCCGCGCGCGCCGATTCCCGGCTGGTGGCGAGCCGCTCCACCACGTGCCGCGTCGCCGCCGGGGAGAGGTAGGCGTCCCCCGCCGCCGCGGCCCGGACGGCGCCGATCAACTCCGCCGGTGCGGTGTCCTTCAGCAGGAACCCGGCGCCCCCGTGCTCCAGGGCCCGCAGCACGTTCTCCCGCTCGCCGAAGGTCGTCAGGACGATCACCCGCGCCGCCGGAACCGCTCTGCGCAGCTCCGGCAAGGCGGACAGGCCGTCGAGCACCGGCATCTGGATGTCCAGCAGTACGACGTCGGCCGCGTGCGCTCTGGCCTGCTCGACCGCCTCGCGGCCGTTCGCCGCCTCCGCCACGACCCGGATACCGGGATCGGAGATGAGGATCATCCGGATCCCCGCCCTGATCAGCGGCTCGTCGTCGGCGATCACGACCCTGATGGGCTGCCCTGCCACTGCCACTCCCCACCGCTCCCGTACGGGCGGAGCAGCGCTACCGCTGCGTGACCACGTACGACTTCTTCTCGATCAGCTTGCCGTCCTTGAAGCAGAACCGGAAAACCGGCTCCTCGTCGAACGAGTCCCCCGTCTCCGTGGACAGCAGCACCAGGCAGCCGGCCCCGGCGGGCCGCTCCGGGCCGCCCTTCTCCAGGCCGAGCGTGGCTATGGTGTCGCCCGAAGGCAGCTGCCCGCGGACGTCCTTCTCCGCCATGCCGACCCGCACCGCCTCGTACTGCTTCGGCTCGATCATGCCCTCCTTCATCGAGCCCATCAGGAAGTAGAGGCCGAACCCGGCCGCCACCAGCAGGACGACGAGTGCCGCGACCGCTATCCCGCACCCGAGCGCGATCCCGCCGCCTCTGCTCCTGCCCCCGCGCAACGCCATGGCCAGCTCCCGTTCCGTGACCGTCCAGTCGGCCTCTCCGACCGCGACGGCACGACCATCGCCGACCAGGGGCCGCGGCGACTGCTGCCGGAAGTCGTCCTCCGCGTCGACCAAAGGTGCTGCCTCACCGACCGGCGCCGCGCCGTAGGGCAGCATCCCGGCCACCCGGAAGCCTCCGCCGTCGGCCGGACCCGCGTGGCACATGCCGCCGACCAGGCGGGCCCGCTCGGCGAGACCGGTGAGCCCCTGCCCGCCGCTCACCACGTCCCGCGGCGGACCGCCCACCGGCTCCTCGTTGAAGACCTCCACGACGAAGGTGTCCGGCTCGTAGCGGAGCTCGACCCCGATCGGCGCCCCCGGCGCGTACTTGTAGGCGTTGGTCAGCGCCTCCTGGACGATCCTGTACGCGGCGTGGTCGGCGGCCGGCGCCAGCGGCCGCTCGTCGCCGACCCGGCGCAGTTCCACGGAGGTCCCGGCGGCCTTGGCCGCCTCCACGAGCCCCGCTATGCCGGCGATCCCGCGGGCCGCCTTCCCCGTCTCGTCCCCCGCGCGACCGGGGGCGGTCCCGGCGGCGACGTCCTCCGCCGCGACACCGTCACGGAGTATCCCGACGACCTCGCGCAGCTCGCGCATCGCCGTCACCGAGGCGGTTCTCAGGACGCCGACCACCTCGCGCTGCCGCTCGCCCAGCTCCCGGTCCACCTCCAGGGCGCCGGTGTGCACGGCGATCAGGGCCAGCTGGTGTCCGAGGCTGTCGTGCATGTCCTGGGCGATCCGCTGCCGCTCGCGCAGCCGCGCGTGCCAGGCGATCATCGTCCGCTCGCGCAGCAGCTGGGCGTTCCGGTCCTGCAGCGCGTGCAGCAGGGTCCGCCGTTGCGTCCAGTACCGGTGGGCGAGCCCCGGCCCCAGGGCGGTCGCCAGGTAGTAGAGGGTCGACATGAAGGCCACGGTGAGCAGCCGCTGCTGGTCCCAGGTCTCCAGGAGAGTGCCGGCGACGTTGAGCACGAAGCCGGCGAGGAAGGCGTTCAGCGCGCGCCCGATACCGATGATGAACCGGCCGGACGACCAGCCGACGACCATCAGGAGGGCCCACAGGCCGAGGAGGAAGGGTGCGAGCGCGGACGTGATCACGAGCACGCTCGCCGGGAATCTCCGCCGCACCAGACAGAGCA
The DNA here is from genome assembly GCF_040302405.1 of Streptomyces sp. NPDC126503. Classification (NCBI taxonomy): domain Bacteria; kingdom Bacillati; phylum Actinomycetota; class Actinomycetes; order Kitasatosporales; family Streptomycetaceae; genus Streptomyces; species Streptomyces sp. NPDC126503. The sequence goes on along the minus strand of NZ_JBEORS010000002.1, from coordinate 113,661 downwards.
CGGCGGCGGCCAGCGCGTTCAGCACGAGGCGCCATCCCTCACCGCCCATCAGCTCCTCGGAGCCGGCGGCGAGCAGCGCCACGACGAGGGCGAGCGCCAGCTCGCCGACGGTCCTGCGGCGCGACCACTGCCCGGGCAGCGCGAACCAGTTCCACCAGGCCGCGATCCTGGCTCCGATCGCGCCCCCCGTACCCGACTTCACCTTTGCGTCCACGCTCGCACCCTAGGCAGCGGGCGGGGCCACGAGCGCCCAACTTTCGTCTCGATCACCCACGACGAAGGTCGTGATCCGGCGGGCAGCCGATCCACCGGCCGCCGAAGGTCGCAACAGTCCGCGGGAGACGGCGGGAGAGAACCACAGGCGGCCGCAGTGGGAAGAGTCACACGCCCCGGACAACGCGGAAGCCCCGTAGGTCGATGACCTACGGGGCTTCCGTCTGGTGCGCGAGGGGGGAGTTGAACCCCCACGCCCTTTCGGGCACTGGAACCTGAATCCAGCGCGTCTGCCTATTCCGCCACCCGCGCATTGGGTGATCTCCCTGCCCTCTCACCTTTTCGGTGGGAGCGCCTGGCGACATCTGAAGATTAGCACGTCGGTGACCGTGGATTCACATCCCTTGTTTCGCTCCCGCTCGGGGAGAACAAGGACAGAGTGAGGAGCGGCCGAGCGATCGGTAGTGGAGGAGGGCGAAGGGGGAAGGCACCGGGGGGAGGCGCGGGGCGGGGGAGCCGGCCCCGGGGAGGGAGCACCAGGAACGCCGCGGAGCACCCGCCGGAAAGGCCCGCGGCGACGACGACCGGACGACGAGGGGGAGACGGCCGGGACGCGGTACGCCGAGCGGGAGCGACGCGCGGCGGGCCGGGACACCGGCGGGAAGCGACGGACAGGAACCCGCGGCGGGACGCCACGAACGGGAAGATCACGAACGGCCGGGCAGCCGGGGAGGCGGGCCCGCAGGCGGCACGAGGAGGCGAACGGCCACGCGCAACGCGGAAGCGGGAGGAAGACGGGGGCGACCTGTGAGGGTCCGCACCCTCCGCCCCCTCTTGTCCCACAGCGGGGTGCGGGACACTGTCCACAGGCCACCTCTACGATCCGGGGGAAAGGTCTGTGAGAGGTGACACTCGTCCACAGGGCAGAGAAGGGGAACCAGCCGATTTCCCGACGCGTGGATACGATCAGTAAGCAGTACCAGGACGACAACGACGGAGGAGGTGCCCCATGGGAGTCCTGAAGCGTTTCGAGCAGCGTCTCGAAGGTCTGGTCAACGGCACCTTCGCCAAGGTCTTCAAGTCCGAGGTCCAGCCCGTCGAGATCGCCGGCGCGCTCCAGCGCGAGTGCGACAACAACGCGACGATCTGGAACCGCGAGCGGACCGTCGTCCCCAACGACTTCATCGTGGAGCTGAGCGCGCCGGACTACGAGCGCCTCAGCCCGTACTCGGGCCAGCTCGGTGACGAGCTCGCCGGCCTGGTCAGGGACTACGCCAAGCAGCAGCGGTACACCTTCATGGGCCCGATCAAGGTCCACCTGGAGAAGGCCGACGACCTCGACACCGGTCTCTACCGGGTGCGCAGCCGTACGCTCGCGTCGAGCACGTCACAGCCGCAGCCGCCCGCCGCCGGCCCCCAGCAGGGCCGCGGCGGCTACGGGTACCCCCCGGCCGGCGCCCCGCCCATGCCCGCCACTCCGCCTCCCGGCGCCCCCGCCCGCCCTGCGGGCGGCCCCGGCACGCCCGGGCCGGGCCCCGGCGCGGGCGGCCAGGTGCGCCGCTGGATCGAGATCAACGGCACGCGCCACCAGATTTCCCGCCCGACCCTGGTCCTCGGCCGCAGCACCGACGCGGACGTGAGGATCGACGATCCCGGCGTCTCCCGCCGGCACTGCGAGATCCGGACCGGAACGCCCTCGACGATCCAGGATCTCGGATCCACCAACGGCATCGTGGTGGACGGGCAGCACACCACCCGCGCTACGCTCCGCGACGGCTCGCGGATCGTCGTGGGCAGCACCACCATCGTTTACCGGCAAGCCGAAGGGTGAAGCGGGGGCAATGTCAGAGCTGACCCTGACGGTCATGCGGTTGGGTTTCCTGGCCGTTCTGTGGCTGTTCGTCATCGTGGCCGTCCAGGTCATCCGTAGCGACCTCTTCGGTACGCGCGTCACCCAGCGGGGTTCGCGCCGCCAGGAGGCCCGGCCGCAGCAGGCCGGGCGCCAGGCGGCCGCCGCGCCGCCGCAGCAGCGCGGCCAGCAGAGCGGGGGCGGCCGGCAGCGCCGTGGCGCCCCGACGAAGCTGGTCGTCTCCGAGGGCACCCTCACCGGTACCACCGTCGCGCTCCAGGGGCAGACGATCACCCTGGGCCGGGCCCACGATTCGACGATCGTGCTGGACGACGACTACGCGTCCAGCCGGCACGCCAGGATCTACCCGGACCGGGACGGCCAGTGGATCGTCGAGGACCTCGGGTCCACGAACGGCACCTACCTCGACCGGACCCGCCTCACCACTCCCACACCGATTCCGCTGGGCGCGCCGATCCGCATCGGCAAGACCGTCATCGAGCTGCGGAAGTAGTACGACAATGAGCGAGCTGACCGGAGCGACCGGAGGGTGGGCAGTGTGGGTCGAGACCGGCCTTACCCCGATGCAGCGTCGACAGGGCAGGTGGGCATGAGTCTGTCCCTGCGTTTCGCCGCGGGCTCGCACAAGGGCATGATCCGCGAGGGCAACGAGGACTCCGGTTACGCCGGTCCGCGGCTGCTCGCGATCGCCGACGGCATGGGCGGCCAGGCCGCCGGTGAGGTCGCCTCCTCCGAGGTGATCTCCACCCTCGTCACCCTCGACGACGACATCCCCGGCTCCGACATCCTCACCTCGCTCGGTACGGCGGTGCAGCGCGCCAACGACCAGCTGCGGATGATGGTCGAGGAGGACCCGCAGCTGGAGGGCATGGGCACCACGCTCACCGCCCTGCTGTGGACGGGCCAGCGCCTCGGTCTCGTCCACGTCGGTGACTCGCGCGCCTACCTGCTGCGCGACGGCATCCTCACCCAGATCACGCAGGACCACACGTGGGTGCAGCGACTCGTCGACGAGGGCCGCATCACCGAGGAAGAGGCCACCACGCACCCGCAGCGTTCGCTGCTGATGCGCGCCCTGGGCAGCGGTGACCACGTCGAGCCCGACCTCTCCATCCGCGAGGTCCGCGCCGGCGACCGCTACCTGATCTGCTCCGACGGCCTGTCCGGCGTGGTCTCGCACCAGACGCTCGAGGACACCCTCGCCAGCTACCAGGGCCCGCAGGAGACCGTGCAGGAGCTGATCCAGCTCGCGCTGCGCGGCGGCGGCCCGGACAACATCACGGTGATCGTCGCCGACGTCCTCGACGTCGACGGTGGAGACACCCTCGCCGGCCACCTCAGCGACACGCCGGTCGTGGTGGGCGCGGTCGCCGAGAACCAGGCGCAGCTGAGCGACGGCGGCGCCATGCAGACCCCGGCCGGCCGCGCCTCCGGGCTCGGCCGCCCCGCCCCGCACCACCAGCCGCCGGCCGGCGGCTTCGGCCCGCCCGGAAGCGGCGACGACCACGGCTACGGCGGCATGCCCCCGCGGGGCTCCTTCGAGTCGTACACCGACGACGACTTCGTGAAGCCGCGCACCGGCCGCAAGTGGCTGAAGCGCTCCTTCCTCCTCGTCCTCGCCCTCGCCGTCCTCGGCGGCGGCGTCTACGGCGGCTGGCGCTGGACGCAGACCCAGTACTACGTGGGCTCCAAGGACCAGCACGTCGCGCTGTACCGGGGCATCAGCCAGGATCTGGCCTGGGTCTCGCTGTCGGAGGTGGAGAAGGACCACCCCGAGATCGAACTCAAGTACCTCCCCGCCTACCAGCGGAAGCAGGTCGAGGACACGATCGCGGGCGGCAGCCTCGGCAAGGCCGAGACGAAGATCGCCGAGCTGGCGCTCCAGGCGACGGCCTGCAAGAAGGCCGAGCAGCGCCGCCAGGCCGCCGAGAAGGCCGCCGACCGGGCGAGCAAGCCGCCGGCGACCGAGGGCACCACCCCCGAAGGCACCGCCACGCCCGAACCCAAGCCCACCACAGCCGCTCCCTCCCCGGGTCCCACCCTCACCGCCGAGGAGCAGAAGCTGGCCTCGAACTGCGGCAAGCAGTAAGCACCCGTAGGGGGCCTTTCACCACCATGAGCGTTGTCACCAACACGACCACCATCGGGGCGATCGAAGCACCGAGCCGCCGGAACACCGAGCTGGCGCTCCTCGGCTTCGCCGTCGCCATCCCGGTCTTCGCCTACCTGAACGTGGGCCTCGCCATCGACGGCAAGGTCCCCGCGGGCATGCTCGGGTACGGGCTCGGCCTCACCCTCCTCGCGGGCGTCGCCCACCTCGTGGTGCGCAAGTGGGCGCCGTACTCCGACCCGCTGCTGCTGCCGCTGGCGATCCTGCTCAACGGCATGGGTCTGGTGCTGATCTGGCGCCTGGACCAGTCGCCGCGGTTGATCGCGACGTCGATGCGGCTGTACGACAGCTTCAGCCCGGACGCCCCGAAGCAGATGATGTACTCGGCGATCGGCGTGGCCATGTTCGTGGGCATGCTGCTGCTCCTGAAGGACCACCGGGTCCTCCAGCGCTACACGTACATCTCCATGGTGGCGGCTCTCGTTCTGCTCCTGCTGCCGCTGGTCCCGGGCCTCGGTTCGGCGGTCTACGGCGCCAAGATCTGGATCAACGTCGGCGGCTTCTCCATCCAGCCGGGTGAGTTCGCCAAGATTGTCCTGGCGATCTTCTTCTCCGGCTATTTGATGGTGAAGAGGGACGCGCTCGCGCTCGCCAGCCGCCGCTTCATGGGGCTCTACCTGCCCCGTGGCCGCGACCTCGGGCCCATCCTGACCATCTGGGCGGTCAGTCTTCTCATCCTGATCTTCGAGAACGACCTCGGCACCTCGCTGCTGTTCTTCGGCATGTTCGTGATCATGCTGTACGTGGCGACGGAGCGGACCAGCTGGATCGTCATGGGTCTGCTCATGTCGGTGGCCGGCGCTGTCGGTGTGGCCTCGTTCGCGGGTCATGTCAAGGACCGTGTCGACGCCTGGGCCGACCCCTTCTCCTGCGCGGAGAAGGTCCCCGCCTGTGACCAGATGACCGAAGTCCTCATGTCCTTCGGCTCCGGCGGCATCCTCGGCACCGGCCTCGGCCAGGGCAACTCCGACCTCATCGGCTTCGCCGCCAACTCCGACTTCATCTTCGCCACCGTCGGCGAGGAGCTCGGACTGACCGGTGTCATGGTCTTCATCCTCTTCTACGGGCTGATCATCGAGCGGGGCGTCCGCACGGCCCTCGCCGCTCGCGACCCCTTCGGCAAGCTGCTCGCGATGGGCCTCTCCGGCGCCTTCGCGCTGCAGATCTTCGTCGTCGCCGGCGGTGTGATGGGCCTCATCCCGCTCACCGGTATGACGATGCCCTTCCTCGCGTACGGCGGTTCCTCCGTGATCGCCAACTGGGCGCTGATCGGCATCCTCATCCGGATCAGCGACACCGCGCGCCGCCCGGCGCCCGCACCCGCCCCGAACCCCGACGCCGAGATGACCCAGGTGGTCCGCCCGTGAACAAGCCACTGCGCCGGGTCGCGGTCTTCTGCGGCCTGCTCGTCCTCGCCCTGCTGCTGCGCGACAACTGGCTCCAGTACGTCCGCGCCGACGAGCTGAGCACCCACGCCACGAACAAGCGCGTCCAGATCGAGCGGTACGCGAACCCGCGCGGCAACATCATCGTGGACGGCAAGCCGATCACCGGCTCGGTCGACTCCAAGGACGAGTACTACAAGTTCAAGCGGACCTACGTCGACGGCCCCATGTGGGCGCCCGTCACCGGGTACGCCTCGCAGGCCTACGACGCCAACCAGATCGAGAAGATCGAGGACGGCATCCTCACCGGCAACGACGACCGGCTGTTCTTCGACCGCACGCTCGCCATGTTCACCGGTGAGCAGAAGAAGGGCGGTGACGTCGTCACCACTCTCAGCGGCGCCGCGCAGAAGGCCGCCTACGAGGGACTCGGCGACAAGACCGGTGCCGTCGTCGCCATCGAGCCGAAGACCGGCAAGATCCTGGCCCTGGCTTCCACCCCGTCGTACGACCCCTCGACCTTCGCCGGTTACTCCCGCAAGGACGAGAAGGCGTGGGTGGCGCTCCGCGACGACAAGCGGAAGCCGATGCAGAACCGCGCACTGCGCGAGATCTACCCGCCCGGCTCCGTCTTCAAGGTCGTCACCGCCGCCGCCGCGCTGGAGAACGGCAACATCACCGACATCAACAAGGCGACGGACACCCCCGAGGGCTGGAAGATCCCACTCAGCACGATTCCGATGAAGAATCATGCCCAGGGCTGCGCGAACGCCAGCCTGAACCGAGCGCTGGAGATCTCCTGCAACTCCGTCTTCGCCAAGCTCGGTGACGAGATCGGCGTCAAGAAGATGAACGAGATGGCGGAGAAGTTCGGCTTCAACGCCGAACAGTTCGTCCCGGTCCGTTCGGCGGCCTCCGTTTTCGACAAGGCGGCGGAGCGAGGCGGTAACGCCCAGGCGGCCATCGGCCAGTTCAACACCGCGACCACCCCCCTCCAGATGGCCATGGTCACGGCCGCGATCGCCAACGACGGCAAGCTCATGAAGCCGTACATGATCGACGAGCTGCGCGCCCCGAACCTGGACGTCCTCAAGAAGAACGAACCGGAGGAGATGAGCCAGCCCGTCTCGCCGGAGAACGCCCAGCTCCTCCAGCAGATGATGGAGAACGTCGTCACCAATGGCACCGGCGGCCGCGCCGACGTGAAGATGGACGGCGTCAAGGTCGGCGGCAAGACCGGTACGGCCCAGCACGGCGAGAACAACGCCAAGCGCCCCTACGCCTGGTTCATCTCCTACGCCAAGACCGACCAGGGCTCCCCGGTCGCGGTCGCCGTGATCGTCGAGGACGCGGCCGGTGTCTCCCGCGAGGACATCAGCGGTGGCGGCCTGGCCGCCCCCATCGCCAGGAACGTCATGAAGGCGGTCCTGAAGGGCCAGGGCTGAGCCTGGTAGGGACCTGAACGGGACCGGTACGGAGACCGCCTCGACAGGGGTGTGGATCAGGTACCGGTCCTGTATCAGGTTCCGGTCCCGGACGGAACGCCTTTCCGGGGCCGGTAGCGTATGCGCGAACAGCACACACCGCCGGACCACCCATGGGTGCGGTCGGGACAGACGGAGAGGGCTGGATTAGCTATGGAAGAGCCGCGTCGCCTCGGCGGCCGGTACGAGCTGGGCTCGGTGCTCGGCCGCGGTGGCATGGCCGAGGTGTACCTCGGCCAGGACACCCGGCTCGGCCGCACCGTCGCCGTGAAGACGCTGCGGGCCGACCTGGCCCGTGACCCGTCCTTCCAGGCCCGGTTCCGCCGAGAGGCCCAGTCCGCCGCCTCGCTGAACCATCCGGCGATCGTCGCGGTCTACGACACCGGCGAGGACTACGTCGACGGGGTCTCCATCCCGTACATCGTCATGGAGTACGTCGACGGGTCGACCCTCCGCGAGCTGTTGCACTCCGGGCGCAAGCTGCTGCCCGAGCGCACCCTGGAGATGACGGTCGGCATCCTGCAGGCGCTGGAGTACTCGCACCGCGCCGGCATCGTGCACCGCGACATCAAGCCGGCGAACGTCATGCTGACGCGCACCGGCCAGGTCAAGGTCATGGACTTCGGCATCGCGCGCGCCATGGGCGACGCGGGCATGACCATGACGCAGACCGCCGCGGTGATCGGCACCGCCCAGTACCTCTCCCCCGAGCAGGCCAAGGGCGAGCAGGTCGACGCCCGCTCCGACCTGTACTCCACCGGCTGCCTGCTCTACGAGCTGCTCACCGTCCGGCCGCCGTTCATCGGCGACTCGCCGGTCGCCGTCGCGTACCAGCACGTGCGCGAGGAGCCGCAGCCGCCGAGCAACTTCGACCCCGAGATCACGCCCTCGATGGACGCCATCGTCCTGAAGGCCCTGGTCAAGGACCCCGACTACCGCTACCAGTCCGCCGACGAGATGCGTGCGGACATCGAGGCCTGCCTCGACGGCCAGCCGGTCGCCGCGGCCGCCGCCATGGGCATGTCGGGGGCGCCCGCGTACGGCGGGGGATACGGCGGTTATTCGCCGGAGGACCAGCCGACCACCGCCCTGCGCCAGGCGGATCCGGGCGCGCAGACGTCGATGATGCCGCCGATCGGCGCGGACGACGGCTACGGCGGCTACGACGACCGCCCGGACCGCCGCCGCGGCGGACAGAAGAAGTCGAACACCTCGACGATCCTTCTGGTCCTCGCGGGCATCCTCGTGCTGGTCGGTGCCATCTTCATCGGCGCCTCCCTGTTCGAGAAGAAGGACGGCCCCCAGCAGGTCCTCGTCCCGCAGCTCGTGGGCCAGAAGTACACGGCGGCCGAGGGGCTCGCCGCCAACACCCAGCTCAAGGTCCACGAAGCGGGCAAGGAGCGCTGCGACCAGCCCACCGGTGCCATCTGCCGACAGGACCCGGCTCACGACGGCGTCCGGACGATGGACGCCAACGGCACCATCCAGGTGTACGTCTCCGAGGGCGCGCCGCTGGCCGAGGTCCCGGATGTCAAGGAGAAGTCGCGCGAGAGCGCCGAGGAGCTCCTGAAGAGCAAGGGCTTCAAGGTCAAGGTCGTGGAGGAGGAGTCCGACGAGGACCCCGGCACCGTCCTGCGCCAGAACCCTGACGGCGGCACCAAGGCCGAGCAGAACTCCGAGGTGACGATCACCGTCGCCACGCAGAAGCAGGCGACCGTTCCCTCCGTGGTCGGCAACCAGCTCGCGCCGTCCGAGCAGCAGCTGAAGACGCTGGGCTTCGTGGTCATCACCGAGTACGTGGACTCCGACAAGCCCAAGGACGAGATCCTGGAGCAGACCCCGGGCGGCAACGAGTCGGCGGCCCAGGGCTCCGAGGTCAAGCTGCGCGTCTCCAAGGGCCCGCAGATCACGCAGGTCCAGATCCCGGCCGACATCGCGACCAAGCAGTTCAAGGACGTGCGGGACCAGCTGCAGGGCATGGGCCTCGTCGTCCAGCAGCAGGGCTCCGACAAGGAGGACGCCATCGTCGTCGGCTCGAACCCGCCGGCGGGCTCGATGGTCAACCCCGGCACGACGGTCGTCGTCTACACGATGGGCGGCGGTGGCGGCGGTGACAACAACGGCGACCCCGGCACCGGCGACCCGGGCACCGGTGACCCCGGCAACGGGGACCCCGGGAACGGCAACGGAAACGGTGGCAACGACAGCGGCGGCTTCGGCGGAGGCCTCTTCGACTGACCGCCGGACGGCACCGGACGACGTGACGAGGGGAGAGCCCCGGCATCCACCACGGATGCCGGGGCTCTCCCCTTCGCGCCCGCGCGTGCGGTCAGCGCAGCTCGGCCGGCAGGGTGCGGTCGCGGTCGACCTTCTCCGTACGGACCAGCTCACCCCACACGATGTAGCGGTAGTCCGAGGTGTACATCGGGGTGCAGGTCGTCAGCGTGATGTAGCGGCCCGGCTTGGTCCTGCCGGACTCCTTCGGGACGGGCTGGAGGACGTCCACGTTGTACTTCGTGGTCTGCGGCAGCGAGTTGTAGACCTTGTAGACGTACCAGGTGTCCTTCGACTCGAAGACGATCGCGTCCCCGGTCTTGAGCTTGTGGATGTTGTGGAATTTCGCCCCGTGCCCGTCCCGGTGCGCGGCCAGGGTGAAGTTGCCCTTCTTGTCCTGCGGGAGGGCGGACTTGATCGGCTCGGTGTAGTAGCCGGCGACGCCGTTGTTGAGGACGGCGCCGGTCGTGCCCTGCTTCACCAGGATCTCGTCGCCGCCCATCGCGGGTACGTGCAGGAAGCCGATGCCGTCCTTGGTGTCGAGCGCGCCGGGGCCGCCCGCCCACCGGTCGCGGACCTGCGCGCCGTCCTGGTCGGCGGCCCGGTCGGCGAGGACGTTCGTCCACCACAGCGAATAGACGACGAAGAGTCCGAGCACCAGGCCCGCTGTGATGAGGAGTTCGCCGAAGACGCTGATGATGCCGGCGATCCGGTTGCGCGCACGTGCCACTAGGTCGTCCCGTCGTCCCGTCCGGAGGTGTGGGGTCTCAGCCTACGAGCGCGTCAGGCTTTCCCTTGCTGCGCGGGCGTTCCTCGACCATCTTGCCCCACACGATCATGCGGTAGGTGCTGGTGAACTCCGGGGTGCACGTCGTCAGGGTGATGTAGCGGCCGGGCTTCGTGAACCCCGAGCCCTTGGGGATCGGGTCGATCACCGCGACGTTGGAGGGCGCGGTCTGCGGCAGGATGCTCGCCATCTCGTACGTGTAGTACGCGTCCTGGGTCTCGACGACGATCGGGTCGCCCGGCTTCAGCTGGTTGATGTACCGGAACGGCTCGCCGTGGGTGTTGCGGTGTCCGGCGACCGCGAAGTTGCCCTGCTTGTCGGAGGGCATGGCGGTCTTGAGGCTGCCCTCCGCGTAGTGGCCGACCATGCCCTTGTCGAGCACCTTGGGCTTGCTGATGCCCTCGGCGACGGGGACGACGACGTCCAGCTTGGGGATGTACATGATGGCGAAGCCCTCACCGGGCTCGAAGGCGCCGGGAGTGCGCTCGCCCTTCGCCCAGGTGTCCTCGATCCGCTCCTTGGCCTGGTTCGTCTCCTGGCCGGCGAGGACGTTCGTCCACCACAGCTGGTAGGTGACGAACAGCAGCATGACCACGCCGAGGGTGATGAAGAGTTCGCCGACGACCCGGCTGGCGATGACACCGACGCTCTCCTTGGCCGCGCGGGCGGCACGGCGGGCTTCGACCCGGGAGAGCGGGCGGCCGTCACCCGGTCCCGGCGACGCGGCGGCCGGGGCTGCCGGAGCACCGCCGCGGCCCTTGCCGCGCGCGCCCCTGCCGCCCTTGGCGGCGGCACGGCGGCGCTCCGCCCTGCCCGGCCCGGGAAGCGGCTCCACGACCGGCATGGGCATCGTCTCGTCCTGCCGGGGCCGGGGGGGCCGCGCGGGCTCGTACGGGGCCGTTCCAGGGCCTTCCTGGGGCGGGGCGGCCGGGGACGGCGCGGGCGGTGTGGCGGAGGCGGCCGTTTCGTACGCGGGGGGGTAGGGCGGTTCGTACCGGGTGTCGTACGCCGGTGTGCCGTACGAAGGGCCCTGCGCGGGGGCCTGCGGCGTGCCGTACGTGCCGGGCGAAGCAGCCCCGGAGCCGTACGCCTCGGGCCCGGGTCCGGCAGGCCCCGAAGGGCCGCCGTACACCGGCCCTCCCTCGGTGCCGTACGACGGAGGAACGGCGCCCTGACCCTGCCCCTGCGGGCCGTACGCGTACGGGTCTTCAGGTATCGGCTCGGGCTCCGGTTCGGGCAGGTCGGCGGCCCGGAACCACGGCGACCCCGACGTCACGCGACGGCCTTGCCCACCACCGGCGCGAGCCCCGCCGACCGGCCGACCGCCCCCTTGTCGCCGCACTGCTCCAGCCAGTTGGCGAGCATCAGGTGACCGTGCTCGGTGAGCACCGACTCGGGGTGGAACTGCACGCCTTCCACCGGGAGTTCGCGGTGGCGCAGACCCATGATGATGCCGTCCGCGGTCCGCGCGGTGACCTCCAGCTCGTCGGGCAGGGTGGCCGGCTCCGCGGCGAGCGAGTGGTAGCGAGTCGCGGTGAACGGCGAGGGGAGGCCGGCGAAGACGCCCCTGCCCTCGTGCGTGACGAGGGAGGTCTTGCCGTGCAGCAGCTCAGGGGCGCGGTCCACGACACCGCCGTACGCCACCGCCATCGACTGCATGCCCAGGCAGACGCCGAAGACGGGCACGCCGGTGGCGGCGCAGTGCCGCACCATGTCGATGCAGACGCCGGCCTGCTCGGGCGCGCCGGGCCCGGGGGAGAGCAGGACGCCGTCGAAGCCGTCCTGCGCGTGGGAGAGCTCCACCTCGTCGTTGCGCAGGACTTCGCACTCGGCGCCGAGCTGGTAGAGGTACTGAACGAGGTTGAAGACGAAGCTGTCGTAGTTGTCGACGACGAGAATTCGCGCGCTCACTGGCCGTCCACCGTCACATCGTTGAACGGAAGCAGAGGCTCCGCCCAGGGGAACACGTACTGGAAGAGGACGTAGACGACTCCGAGGACGAGCACGATCGAGATCAGCGCGCGCACCCACGCGTTGCCCGGCAGATGCCGCCAGATCCAGCCGTACATGACGTCGACCGCCCCTTCCGTTCGTTACGGGGACCAGAGTACGGGTCGCCGGGGCCGTGGGGGGTCAGCTGTCCGAAGCCTGTGGACAACCGGGGCCGCGCCTCAGCTCACCGGCTTCGCGTGGTGGAGCTCGACCGTCCCCGAGTAACCGGGAAGGGTGATCCTGCGGTGCTCGTCGACCTTCCAGCCGAGCCCGTACGCCTTCACGTACAGCCGGTAGTTCTGGATGGCCGGGGAGTCGGCCAGGGCCCTGGAGAGCCGCGAGCGGTCACCGACCGCCGTGATCTTGTACGGGGGCGAGTAGACGCGGCCCTGGAGGATCAGGGTGTTGCCGACGCAGCGCACGGCGCTGGTGGAGATCAGCCGCTGGTCCATCACGCGGATGCCCTCGGCGCCGCCCTGCCACAGGGCGTTGACGACGGCCTGGAGGTCCTGCTGGTGGATCACCAGGTCGTTGGCCTGCGGTTCCGGGTAGCCGGGGGCGGCCTGGGCGTCGGGCGGCGCGTCGTTGAGGGTGACGGTCAGACCGCTGCCCGAGACCTCCGTGGTTCCCGCCGTCGTCTCCAGTGCGCGCAGACGCTCGTCCTCCGCACGGGTGGATCCGTCGTCGCGGGCGGCGAGCGCGTCGACCTGGGAGCGCAGGGCCGCGGTGGACTCGTCGAGACCGGCGTTCTTGTGGCTGCGCTCCTGGATGAGGTCGGAGAGCCGCAGGAGAGAGGTGTCCGTGCGCAGGTTGGTGCCGCGGGCGGTGTTGAAGCTGGTGACGAAGATCAGTCCGGCGAGGGCGAAGACGGCAAGGGTGAGCAGTCGGACGGGGCGCCACCGCGCGGTGGGGCCCGGCCCTGCGGGAGTGCCGGCGGAATTGCTCAACGTACCCTGATCCCCTTCGGTGCCGCGGAACCACTACGCTAACGGACGCCCGGGGGACGCAGTGGTCCTCCCGCGGCCCGATCCCGGCGCCAGCCACAGTTCCCTGCGCGGTCACGCAGCGCATCGACAGGAGAGTCCCTCGTGCCGAAGTCACGTATCCGCAAGAAGGCCGACTTCACGCCGCCGCCCGCGAAGCAGGCCGCCAACATCAAGCTGACGAACAGCAGCTGGGTGGCACCCGTGATGCTGGCGCTGTTCGCCATCGGGCTGGTGTGGATCGTCGTCTTCTACGTCACCGACGGTTCGCTGCCGGTCGAGTCGATCCGGAACTGGAACATCGTGGTCGGCTTCGGCTTCATCGCGGCGGGCTTCGGCGTCTCCACCCAGTGGAAGTAGTCCGCGGCGGGCGGCCGTCCCCCCAACTTATCCACAGCGTTGTGCACAGCACTGGATAACTTACGAAGATCTGTGGATAACTTGCACGAGATTGACGCCGGTATGACCACGTTCTGATCGCTCCCGATCGGGAGCGACTGCGGCGCACCCCCGCCTTCCTGGCAAAAGACCAGGTCAGAGGCGGGGGTGTCGCAGTTTCCGCTGCGGTGGGGAAGACCGGCCCCACACTGTGGATAACTCTGGGGAAAGCTCGCTTCAGCAGCTCGTCCCCAGGTCTCCGCGCTCAGGTGAGCAGGGCCGAACGGGTGAGGACGGCGACCACGTCGACCGCCAGCAGCAGCCCGCAGGCGCCGTACTGCACCAGCTGCCGCCGGGCCCGGGGGGCGTGCACCAGCGCGTACGTGACCACGGCTCCCGCCACCAGTCCGCCGACGTGCGCCTCCCAGGAGATCCCCGGACGGGTGAACGTCATGAGCAGCGACAGGGCCACGAAGAGGATCACCGGCCGCATGTCGTGGCGACGCCGACGGGCCAGCACCACCCAGGCGCCGATCAGTCCGTAGACGACACCGGAGGCGCCGAGGGACGGCTGGTTCGGCGCGGCGACCAGGTACGCGAGCGTGGAGCCCGACAGTCCCGCGAGCAGGCACAGGGCCGCGTACCGGGCCCGGCCGAGCTCCGGTTCCACGATCCCGCCGATCACCCACAGGCCGAGCACGTTGAAGAGGATGTGCCAGACCTCCTCGTGCAGGACGGTCGCGGTCAGGAGCCGGTACCACTCGCCGTCCGCGACCCCCACGACCTCCCCGAGGAAGGGATTGAAGGCGTATCCGATGAGCACGAGCTGGTCGACGAGCCGCTCGCCGGCCACCAGGACGGCGAGGTAGACCACCAGGTTGATCCCCACGAGGATCTTGGTGACGAACCGGTCGTCGGCGGCCACCCGCCCGCCCGCGAGGGTCCGGGGCTGGTTGGCGTCCGCCGCGTGCCCGGTCCCCGAACCGTTGCGCACGCAGTCGGGGCACTGGAATCCGACGGAGGCGGAGATCATGCACTCCGGGCAGATCGGCTTCTCGCAGCGGGCACAGCGGATGCCGGTCTCGGCGCCGGGGTGGCGGTAGCAGTGCGGAAGGCCGGACTGCGGGTCCATGGGCGGGGTCCGTCCCTTCCGCGTCAGCGCTTCTCGATCACCACGGAACGGATGACGACGTCCTCCAGCGGACGCTCGGTGCGCGGGTCGGTCTCCACGGCGGCGATCGCGTCCACGACGGCGCGGCTCTCCTGGCCGACGACCTCGCCGAAGATGGTGTGCTTGCGGTTGAGCCAGGTGGCGGGGCCGACCGTGATGAAGAACTGCGAGCCGTTGGTCCCCGGGCCGGCGTTCGCCATGGCCAGCAGGTAGGGCCGGTCGAAGAAGAGCTCGGGGTGGAACTCGTCGCCGAACTCGTAGCCGGGACCGCCCGTGCCGTTCCCGAGCGGGTCGCCGCCCTGGATCATGAAGCCCTTGATCACGCGGTGGAAGACCGTGCCGTCGTACAGCGGATCGGTGGAGACCTCGCCGGTGACCGGGTGGGTCCACTCCCGCTCGCCCGAGGCGAGTTCGACGAAGTTCCTGACCGTCTTGGGTGCGTGGAACGGCAGGAGCCGCATCTCGATGTCGCCCGCGCTGGTCTTCAGGATCGCGTAGAGCTGCTCGGCCACGGTCCGCCTTCCGTCCCTGTTCACGCCGCGTCACAGCGGCTGGGGTCAGGCAGCCGGCGTCACGTCGGGTCACTCACATCCGTCTCTGGCGTGTCCGATCCTCGCATGCCCCGGATGCCCGCCCCACATGCCGGACCTGACTCAGGGGGGCATGATTCCGAAAAGGATGGAAAGGCGAAAACCCGACATGGTCGCCACCGAGGAGGAGGAGTCCTGTGACCCGCATGGACAGCGTGCGCGCCGCGACAGATTCGGCGAAGGAGAGCGTTCTGCACGCCGCGGAAGTGGTGGCGCCGTACGCAGGCACGGCCAAGGAGCAGGCCGCACAGTACGCGCAGGAGGCGCGGACGCGGCTGGCGCCGAAGGTGTCGACGGCCGCTCGGCAGGCACGGGTTCAGGCACGAGCGCAGTACGTCGCGCGTGTCGCACCGCACGTGCCGCCGCGGGTCGACGCGGCCGCGCATCGCGCTGCGGCCCGGACCCGTGAAGCCGCCCGTCAGGCGGCCGACTACACCGTTCCGCGCGTCGAGCAAGCGGTCGCCGCGACCGGTCCCGTCCTCGAGGAGGCCGGGTCGCGTTCGACGGCCGCCTGGGCCGCGCTGCGCGGTCAGGTGACGCCGAAGGACATCCAGAAGCTCGTGAAGAAGCACCGTCGTCGCGCGAGGGCCGGACGGTTCGCCAAGGGCCTCGCGGTCTTCGGTGTGCTGGCCGGTGGCGCGTACGCCGCCTGGCAGTGGTGGGACAAGCAGGCCAATCCCGACTGGCTGGTCGAGCCGCCCGCTCCCACCGAGGTGGACGAGGGCTCCGTCCTGGCGTCGGTCGACGGCAGCGGCCCTACCCTCTCGCCCGAGGTGGCGGCCAAGGAGGCCGAAGCCGAGGCGGAGGTGGAGTCCGAGGCCGGGTCCGAGACCACGGAGGGCGACGAGCGCCGCTGACCGCGGGACGGGGTCCTGCCGGGTACATCGAGTTCCGTGTCTGTCGTACGCGTGGGGCCGTACGGGTGCGGTCGTACGGGATCCGTACGGGGTGCTGACGGGTTCGGTCGTCCAGGTCCTGCGGGTCGTGCGAGTCGTGCGGGTCCTCGGTCCCGCGGGTCCTGGCGCCTCTTCGGGGGCTGCCGGCCTTGCGGGTCCTGTGGGGTTCTGCGGGTTCCGCGGGGCTCTGTGGGTCCTGCGGATCGTGTCGGTTCCGCCGGTCGTCCTGCGCCTGCGGGGTCCGGCGGGTCCGTGGGCCGTGCCGCGCCGAGCGAGGCCGGGCCGGACGCCGCGCCGGTGGTGCGGGCGGGGACGGGTGAGCCGTCTGCCCGCGCCTTACGCCGCGGTGGCGAGCGCCGACCGCGTCAACGCGGCGGGGTCGTTCGCGACGGGACCGGCCTTCGGCACGCGGCGGACGGAGGGCGAGGCGCCGTGGGCCTCGGCCCGGATGCGCTGCTTGATCGTGGGCGGCAGGGACCGCACGGCGACCGGCGCCCACCGGTGTGTCCGCTGTGCCGGTACGGAGGCCCGGGCCTGCTCACGCGTCGGCTCGACGGCCGCGGCGGCGCCGGCCGGCTCCTCGGGCTGCCGGACGGCGGGCTGCCGCGCGGCGGTGGCGGTGTTCGCCAGGCCGACGGACGCGAGCAGGGCGAAGAGGACGGAGATGAAGGCGGTCCAGAACTGCTTGACCTTGGCGGTGGCCATGACCCCTCACTTTCGTGACGTTCCCGGATGGTGCAGTACGAGTTGCGCGCTTTACATACCTTTCTCATGATGTGTACGCACTCCGGGATTCCGGGGAGCGACGCCGTGCCCGCGCAGTTCTTCCGATGAACACCACCCGTCCGGCTCAGTGCGCGCCGGACAGCCTCGCGTGTGCGCGCGTCCCCTCCTCCACGCGGGTGCGCTCCGCCCAGCGCGCGGCGGGCCCGGTCGCCACCCCCGCGACCAGGAAGACCGCGCCCAGGAGCAGCCAGCCGGGCGTGCCCCACCCGATGAGCAGGGTGGTGACGAGGAGTGGCCCGAGGGTGCGGGCGACGGGGACACCGGTGCCGTAGAAGCCCTGGTACTGGCCGATGCGCGCGGCGGGCGCGAGGGAGAAGCCGAGCTGCCAGGAACCCGCCGAGTGCCGCATCTCGGCGAGGACCTGCAGGAGCGCGCCCAGGACGAGGACGGCGAGGGCCGTGCCCGCGCCGAGTCCCGGAAGGGCCGACAGGGCGAAGACCGCGCAGGAGGCGAGCATCACGGCTCCCGCGCCGCGCACCGCGCGCGTGGCGGTGGCCAGGCCGGTGACCGAGCGGGCGGCCCGGACCTGGAGGAACGTCACGGCGCCGGTGTTGAGCACGAACAGGGCCGAGACCGTCCAGCCCGGGGCCGCGGTCCGTTCGGTGATCCACAGCGGGAGGGCGAGGCTGAGCAGCGGCAGCCGCAGCAGCATCAGGGCGTTGAGCAGGGTGAGCAGGGCGTACGGCCGGTCTCGGAGGACCGCGAGCCGGGGCGCTCCGTCGGCCGGAACCGGCGCCGGCGGCACCTCGGGGAGCCGGCTCAGGACGAGGGCGCAGAGCAGGAACCCGGCGGCGTCGAGCGCGAACACAGCGCGGTAGGCGGTGGCCGTCCCGGCGTGCAGGGCGAGTCCGCCGAGCGCGGCGCCGACGGCGAGACCCGCGTTCAGCGCGGCCTGG
Source organism: Streptomyces sp. NPDC126503 (assembly GCF_040302405.1). NCBI lineage: Bacteria > Bacillati > Actinomycetota > Actinomycetes > Kitasatosporales > Streptomycetaceae > Streptomyces > Streptomyces sp. NPDC126503. The sequence goes on along the minus strand of NZ_JBEORS010000002.1, from coordinate 95,786 downwards.
AGCCGGGCCAGGACGGCCGTCCGGGCGGCCGGCTCCACGAGGCCGGCGAGGAGGGCCTGGCGGGCGGCGGCGAGGCCGCTCTGCGCGGTGGCGTAGAGGGTGGCCGCCAGGAGGAAGGGGACGAAGGAGCCGAGAAGGAGGAAGGCGGCGACGGCCGCCGCGGTGGTCAGGGCGAGCAGGACGGCGGTGCCGCGCGGGCCGCGCCGGTCGGCGAGGTGCCCGAGCGGCACTCCGGCGACCGAGCCGACCGCCCAGGCGACGGCGAGACCGGCGCCGATCTGGGGCGCGGAGAGGCCGACGACCCGGGTGAAGTAGAGCGCCGAGGAGACGTAGAAGGCGCCGTCCCCGACGGAGTTGGCGAGCTGGGCCGTGAGCAGGGCGCGGGGTGCCCGCGCGGTCCGCGTGAAGGGGTGCGTCATGGACACGACGCTAGGACCGGTTGGCCCACCGTTCCTGGTCCATTGATCCCTCACTGCTCTGGGCCAATCCAGAGGTCATGGAAGGTTCCCGCACCCTCGCCCCCTCGGTCCGGCCGGGAGATGGCGGAGAACCGCCTTACCGCCCCGGGGGAATCGTTGCGATCATGAACACGACCACAGGATCTCCACAGCTCGTCCCCATAACGTGACGATCTGGACCTCTCACGCTTTCAGTGCGGATGCAAACACTTCACCCGGCGATACCGGCCGTCGCGAAGGCCGGGGCGGACGGGAGGGGTCGGGTCCCGCGGGCGGCCCGGAGCCGGACGGAGGACGCCTGCACGGCGGGGAACACGTTCTCCCGGAATCCGTGAGCGCACGAACGCGAGGCGGACGCTCGCCGGCGAGCTGCCCCGGCGACCGGGTCCCGGGCCACTCGCCCACCGGGGCCACAACCCTCCCGGACGGACCCGCCCCACATGCAGAACACCCCCTCGTACCGCGCGTTTCCGCAGGTAAGAAGGGGTGTACGGGGTGGAGCCTAGGGGAGTCGAACCCCTGACATCTGCCATGCAAAGACAGCGCTCTACCAACTGAGCTAAGGCCCCGGAACGAGAACAGCGTACCGGGTCACCCCCCATGCCCGGCAAAAGGATTGGGACTCCCGGTGGACGACCACGCTCCGTAAGATGCTGTTCAAGGTTCGCAGTGGCGAACCGCAGGGATGGGGAGAAGGAATGGACGCAGCGCAGCAGGAAGCCACGGCCAGAGCCAGGGAGCTTCAGCGCAGTTGGTACGGAGAGCCGCTGGGGGCGCTCTTCCGCCGCCTGATCGACGACCTCGGGCTCAATCAGGCCCGGCTCGCGGCCGTGCTCGGGCTCTCCGCGCCCATGCTCTCCCAGCTGATGAGCGGCCAGCGCGCGAAGATCGGGAACCCGGCCGTGGTCCAGCGCGTCCAGGCCCTCCAGGAGCTCGCGGTCCAGGTCGCCGACGGCAGTGTCAGCGCCGCCGAGGCCACCGACCGCATGGAGGAGATCAAGAAGTCGCAGGGCGGCTCCGTCCTCACCGGCACCGGGCAGACCACCACCGCCTCCGGCGCCCCCACCGTGCGCCGGGTGGTCCGCGAGATCCAGTCGCTGCTGCGGTCGGTCGCCGCCGCGGGCGACATCCTGGACGCCGCCGACTCCCTCGCCCCGGCCCACCCGGAACTGGCAGAGTTCCTCCGGGTCTACGGAGCCGGGCGCACCGCCGACGCGGTCGCCCACTACGAGTCGCACCAGAACTGACGCGGGGCCGGCGGTCCGCCGGCCCGACGGGAAGACGGAACGGGGAGCGGGCGCAGCACGATGGGTGAGGTCTTCGCTGGTCGGTACGAGCTGATCGATCCGATCGGCCGGGGCGGGGCCGGTGCGGTGTGGCGCGCCTGGGACCACCGGCGGCGGCGCTACGTGGCGGCCAAGGTGCTCCTGCAGAGCGACGCGCACACGCTGCTCCGCTTCGTCCGGGAGCAGGCGCTGCGGATCGACCATCCGCACGTGCTCGCCCCCGCCAGCTGGGCCGCCGACGACGACAAGGTCCTGTTCACCATGGACCTGGTCGCCGGCGGCTCGCTCGCCCACGTCATCGGGGACTACGGCCCGCTGCCGCCCCGGTTCGTCTGCGCCCTGCTCGACCAGCTGCTGTCCGGCCTGGCCGCGGTCCACGCGGAGGGCGTCGTCCACCGGGACATCAAACCGGCCAACATCCTCATGGAGGCGACCGGCACCGGGCGCCCGCACCTGCGGCTGTCCGACTTCGGCATCTCCATGCGCAAGGGCGAACCGCGGCTCACCGAGACCAACTACGTGGTGGGCACCCCCGGTTACTTCGCGCCCGAACAACTCCTCGGCGCCGAACCCGACTTCCCCGCCGACCTCTTCGCCGTCGGCCTGGTCGCGCTCTATCTGCTGCAGGGCCGCAGACCGGACTCCCAGGCGCTCGTCGAGCACTATCTCGCCCACGGCACCCCGAGCGCCCCCGAGGGCGTCCCCGAGCCGCTCTGGCAGGTGCTCGCCGGGCTGCTCCAGCCGGATCCCCAGGCCCGCTTCCGGACGGCCACGGGTGCGCGGAAGGCCCTGAGCGCCGCCGTCGAGCTGCTGCCCGCGCCGAGCCCCGGCGAGGAGCCGGTCGAGATCTTCGACCAGCTCGGCCCGCTGCCGGCCGGCTTCGGTCCCGGAGGTCCCACCAGGGGCCCGTCCGGTGACCCGCGCGCCAACCCGGCCGGTGCCCCGGCCCCCGCCGCCACCGGCGCCCCCACGGCCGCGCCGTCCGCCGCCGGAGCCGTACCGCCCCCGCCTCCCACTCCCCCTCCGGCTGCCGCCGCCCCCTCGGTGGGACCGGCGCCCGCCCCTCAGCCGCCGTACCGGCCGTATCCGTACCCGTCGGCTCCGGCACCGGCCCCCGCACAGCTGTCGGGGCCGTCCGAGACGGGCAGCTTCCATCTGCCTCCGCCGGTCCCCCACCCGGCGCCCTCCTTCGACCGGGCCCCCACGGCCGCCGTACTCCAGGGCCCGCCCACCGCGCCGACCGCGCCCGCCGGCCCCGTACGGCGACCGGGACCGCCCCCGAAGGTGGCCGTCCCGGTGCTCCTGCTCGCGCTGGTGTCGCTCGCGGTCGGATTCTGGGCCCTGACCCAGGTCTGAGGGTGAAGCCCGGGCGCCTCCGGTGACCGGGAAGCCCCTGGCTCCCCACCGGCCGCTGCCGGGCGCCCCCGGCCGTCCGCGCGGGCTCCGGCTCCCGGAGCCTAGGCCGCCCTGCGGCGGGCCACGAGGGTCCACGCCCCGAGCCCGAGCAGCAGCACCGTCCCGGTGCCGAGGCCGGCCGCGGCGACGGCCTTCATGGTGCCGTTCGACGCCGCCGTCGCCCCGCTCGCGCCGCTGGCCGCCGCCTCGCGGTCGTCGGCGGTCACCGCGAAGATCCCCGGATCGGCGTCGTAGGCGGGCGCGGGGCGGGCGTTTCCGGTCACGTTGACGCGCAGGGTGAGCGGAACCGGCCCGTCGCCATAAGCGGCGGCCACCTCGGGGCTGAGGGTGGCCGTCAGGTAGTACCAGCCGGCGAACCGCATGCCGCTGGTGGCGTTCTCGTACGAACCGCGGTTCTCGTGGGCCACCGGCCGCAACGGGTCGAGCTCCAGCGTGCTCGGCTCGCCGTCGTAGCTGATCGTCTCCATCTGGACGAACCCGAGGGCCGGGTTGTCCAGCGCGAGCGTCAGCGCGTTGCTCACCGAGTCGTCGGCCTTGGTGCTGCTGCCCAGCTCGGCGGTGGCGAACAGCTGCTGCCCCCAGTCGACGGGCACCCGGTAGAACAGCGTCTGACCGGGCCTGATGTCGGCCCGCCACTCGCCCTCGCGCAGCGAGACGGCCTCGTGGAAGCCTGCGCCGCCCTGCCGCCTCTGCTGGCCGCCGCCCGGCGGCGCGGGCGTCGCCGAGGGCCAGACCTCCGGCAGCGCGGTCGGCCCGGTCTTCTTCAGGAGCGGCTCCGTCACGTGCCGCAGCTCCAGCTCCCAGTCGTCCTGCGCGGAGCCCGCGGCCGACTCGCGCTCGACGAGCACGTAGTGGGCGCCTGCGGACTGGCAGCTGGTGACGTCCTTCCCCAGCACGCGCCGGGCGTACGCGGCGAGCGGCCGGGCGTACTCACCGGACCCGAAGTCCGCCTCCTGGTAGCCGCATTCGCTGCCGGAGCCGTCCTGGATGGTGATCTTGACCCCGTCGCCGTACTCCACCGTGCCGCCGGGCTTCGGCACGGCGACCACCGAGACGTACGAGTTCCGCTCGGTGCCGAGGTCGAGACGGTAGTAGACCTTGCCGTCCTTCCGGAGGGTGTCGCGGTACGTCCGCCCCGGCTGCAGGACCTTCGCGTCCAGGCTGGAGGCCGCGCCCTGGATCCGCTCGGCCGTGCCGTCGAAGGCGTACGGCGGGACGGCGGCCGCGCCGTTCCCCTCGGCGGCCGTCGCCGCGGCGGGCAGGCACGTCACCAGGGCCGTCGCCGCGAGCGCCGCGGCCAGACCACCGGTCCTGCTCCGGGCCCCGGCCCGCGCCCCCGTCTGCGTCCTCACGCGCTTCTCCTCGTCCGTCTCCGTCATGTCTCACCGCCCGCGGCGCCCCGCCCGGAAGGCGGAGACCAGGGGCGGCCGTGGCGCCGGTCCATCCTGCCCCGGCCGTGGCGGGGCTGTCCGCCCGCGTCCCGTCACGGTCCGGGAACAGCGAAACCCCGGCGGCGCTCACGCGCGGCCGGGGCCTCACCCACAGAGTGTGTGCGTCTGTGTCCCTCAGACACCGGAACCTGCGGGCACGGAGTCGGTCGCCTCCGTCCACAGATCCTGCTCGGCGCGATCCGCCTGGATCTGGCGGTACACGAGGAGCCCGCCGATGGCGGCCAGTGCGACCAGGAGAAGCTTCTTCACCGCGCGACCTCGTCTTTCGTTGACGTAGGAGACTTCTGACGCCCACTCTACACATCGACCGATACCGATCGGTGACCTGCGGGGCCTTCGCGCCCGCGCTTCAAACCCCGCTCAAACAGATCGACCCGGACGGAGGAACCGTCCGGGTCGATCTGAACTGTGGGGCTAACAGGATTTGAACCTGTGGCCTCATCCTTATCAGGGATGCGCTCTAACCAACTGAGCTATAGCCCCGCCGCGCTCTGCGGTGTATGTCCCGCGCGCTGACTCCTGAAGATTAGCGCACGTGGGGGCCAGTCCCAAAATCCGTTCCCGGACGGCCCCCGCGGGCGTCACTCGTCCTCGGCCAGCGTCAGTTCCACACCGCCGACGAATCCGGCGGACAGGTTGTAGATGAACGCTCCCAGCGTCGCCAGGGCGGTCATCAGGACCACGTCGATCACCGCGATCACCGAGGTGAACATCAGCACCCTCGGCAGCGACAGGAAGGACTGCAGGTCGAAGCCGTTGGACTCGTTGGAGCCCGTGGCCTCGCTGATCGTCCCGCCGACGGTCGAGAAGACGCCCATGGCGTCCATGACCATCCACAGCACCGCCGCGGCCACGACCGTGCAGATGCCGAGCGCGATGGAGAGCAGGAAGCTCACCTTCATCACCGACCACGGGTCGGCCTTGGCCACCCGCAGCCGCGCCTTGCGCGTCCGCGGCGTGGTGCGCGCGCCCGTGCGCGGCACCCGGACCGCCGCCGTACCCGACGCCGGGGCGCCGTACGCCTGCGGCGGGTGGTAGGGCCCGCCCGACTGGCCCGACTGCGGGCGCTCGCCGGGCAGCGGCCCGCTGTAGGTCTCGTACGGGGGCTGCTGCCCCCGGGTGTCCGTCACCGCAACCCCCTGGGAGTCCGTGGCGGAGCCACGGGCACCGTTCGCTCCGGCACCAGCAGAAGCTCCGGCGGCCGCCGATCCGGCGCCCGTGGCTCCACTCACGCTCTACTCCTCGTGCTCCCCGGCCGAGGGCTCCGCGCCCTCGCCCGACCCGGCCTCGGCCACCTCAGCGGCGGTCTCGGCGTCGACAGTGTTCTCGACGTACTCGTCCTCGCTGCCGGCCTCGGCGTTCCGTGCGATGCCGACGACGGCATCGCGCTTGCCCAGGTTGATCAGCTGGACGCCCATGGTGTCACGGCCGGTCTCCCTGACTTCGTTGACTCGCGTACGAATCACACCGCCGGACAGCGTGATGGCGAGGATCTCGTCCGTCTCCTCCACCACCAGCGCGCCCACGAGCGAGCCGCGGTCCTCGACGATCTTGGCAGCCTTGATGCCGAGACCGCCACGTCCCTGGACGCGGTACTCGTCGACGGCGGTGCGCTTGGCGTAGCCGCCGTCGGTCGCGGTGAAGACGAACGTACCGGGCCGGACGACATTCATCGAGAGCAGCTCGTCGTCCTCGCGGAAACTCATCCCCTTGACGCCGGACGTGGCTCGTCCCATCGGACGCAGGGCGTCGTCCGTCGCGGTGAACCGGATCGACTGCGCCTTCTTCGAGATCAGCAGCAGATCGTCCTCGGCCGACACCAGTTCGGCGCCGATCAGCTCGTCGTCGCTGCCGTCCTCGCGCTCGCGCAGGTTGATCGCGATGACACCGCCGGAACGCGGCGAGTCGTAGTCCTTCAGCGCGCTCTTCTTCACCAGGCCGGCCTTGGTCGCGAGCACCAGGTACGGCGCGGCCTCGTAGTCGCGGATCGCCAGGATCTGGGCGATCTGCTCGTCCGGCTGGAAGGCCAGCAGGTTCGCGACGTGCTGGCCGCGCGCGTCGCGGCCGGCGTCCGGCAGCTCGTACGCCTTGGCCCGGTAGACCCGGCCCTTGTTGGTGAAGAACAGCAGCCAGTTGTGGGTCGTGGTGACGAAGAAGTGGTCGACGATGTCGTCCTGCTTCAGCTTCGTGCCGCGCACGCCCTTGCCGCCGCGCTTCTGCGAGCGGTAGTCCTCGGTCTTCGTCCGCTTGACGTAGCCGCCACGCGTGATCGTGACGACGATGTCCTCCTCGGCGATCAGGTCCTCGATGGACATGTCACCGTCGAACGGCACCAGCTTGGAGCGGCGGTCGTCACCGAACTTGTCGACCAGCGCCGCCAGCTCCTCGCTGACGATGCCGCGCTGCTTCTCCGGCGAGGCCAGGATCGCGTTGTACTCGTCGATCTTCGCCTGGAGCTCGTCGTGCTCGGCGACGATCTTCTGGCGCTCCAGGGCGGCGAGCCGGCGGAGCTGCATCTCCAGGATGGCGTTGGCCTGGATCTCGTCGATCTGCAGCAGGCCCATGAGGCCCTCACGGGCCACGTCGACCGTGTCGCTGCGCCGGATGAGGGCGATGACCTCGTCGATGGCGTCCAGGGCCTTCAGCAGGCCGCGCAGGATGTGGGCGCGCTCCTCGGCCTTGCGCAGCCGGAAGCGGGTCCGGCGCACGATGACCTCGATCTGGTGCGTCACCCAGTGGCGGATGAACGCGTCGAGGGAGAGGGTGCGCGGCACGCCGTCGACCAGCGCCAGCATGTTGGCGCCGAAGTTGGTCTGGAGGTCGGTGTGCTTGTACAGGTTGTTGAGGACGACCTTGGCCACGGCGTCGCGCTTGAGCACGATGACCAGGCGCTGGCCGGTCCGGGACGAGGTCTCGTCGCGGACGTCGGCGATGCCGCCGATCTTGCCGTCCTTCACCAGGTCGGCGATCTTCTGCGCGAGGTTGTCCGGGTTGACCTGGTAGGGCAGCTCCGTGACCACCAGGCACTGGCGGTTCTGGATCTCCTCGACCTCGACCACGGCGCGCATGGTGATGGAGCCGCGGCCGGTCCGGTACGCCTCTTCGATGCCCTTGCGGCCGACGACGAGCGCGCCGGTGGGGAAGTCGGGGCCCTTGATCCGCTCGATGAGCGCGTCGAGGAGCTCCTCGTGGGAGGCCTCGGGGTGGGCCAGGTACCACTGGGCGCCGTCCGCGACCTCGCGCAGGTTGTGCGGCGGGATGTTGGTGGCCATGCCGACGGCGATACCGGCGGAGCCGTTGACCAGCAGGTTCGGGAACCTGGCCGGCAGGACGGTCGGCTCCTGGTTGCGGCCGTCGTAGTTGTCCTGGAAGTCGACGGTCTCCTCGTCGATGTCCCGGACCATCTCCATCGACAGCGGCGCCATCTTGCACTCGGTGTAGCGCATGGCCGCGGCCGGGTCGTTGCCCGGCGAACCGAAGTTGCCGTTGGAGTCGACGAGCGGCATCCGCATCGACCAGTGCTGGGCGAGGCGGACGAGCGCGTCGTAGATCGAGGTGTCGCCGTGCGGGTGGTACGTACCCATGACGTCACCGACGACGCGGGCGCACTTGTAGAAGCCCTTCTCGGGCCGGTAGCCGCCGTCGTACATCGCGTAGAGCACGCGCCGGTGGACGGGCTTGAGGCCGTCCCGTACGTCGGGCAGCGCGCGGGACACGATGACGGACATCGCGTAGTCGAGGTACGAGCGCTGCATCTCGGTCTCGAGCCCCACGGGCTCCACGCGCATGCCCACGCCCGGAACCGTCGGTTCCTCTTCAGGCATCACAGGGGTGTTCTCGTCGGCCATTGCTGGTCTTCAGTCCTTTCGTACGGTCAGCTGAGACCGACTCAGATGTCGAGGAAGCGAACGTCCTTGGCGTTGCGCTGGATGAACGAGCGCCGGGCCTCCACGTCCTCGCCCATCAGCACCGAAAACAGGTCGTCGGCCTGGGCGGCGTCGTCGAGGGTGACCTGGCCGAGCACGCGGTGGTCCTGGTCCATGGTGGTGATCCGCAGCTCCTCGGCGTTCATCTCGCCGAGACCCTTGAAGCGCTGGATCGAGTCCTCGCGGATCCGCTTGCCGTTCTGCTTGCCGAGCTCGACGAGCGCGTCCCGCTCCCGGTCCGAGTAGGCGTACTCGAAGTCGTCGCGGCCCCACTTGATCTTGTAGAGCGGCGGGCGGGAGAGGTAGACGTGGCCGGCCTCGACCAGGGGGCGCATGAAGCGGAAGAGGAAGGTCAGCAGGAGGGTGTTGATGTGCTGGCCGTCGACGTCGGCGTCCGCCATCAGGATGATCTTGTGATAGCGGAGCTTCTCGATGTCGAAGTCCTCGTGGACTCCGGTGCCGAAGGCCGAGATCAGCGCCTGGACCTCGGTGTTCTGCAGGATCTTGTCGATCCGGGCCTTCTCGACGTTCAGGATCTTGCCGCGGATCGGCAGGATGGCCTGGTACATCGGGTTACGGCCGGACTTCGCGGAGCCGCCGGCGGAGTCACCCTCGACGATGAAGATCTCGCACTTGGTGGGGTCGTTCGACTGGCAGTCGGACAGCTTGCCCGGCAGCGACGCCGACTCCAGGAGACCCTTGCGTCGGGTCAGGTCGCGGGCCTTGCGCGCGGCCACGCGCGCGGTGGCGGCCTGGATGCCCTTGCGGATGATGTCCGCGGCCTCGTTCGGGTTCCGGTCGAACCAGTCGGTGAGGTGCTCGAAGACGACCTTCTGCACGAAGGTCTTCGCCTCCGTGTTGCCGAGCTTGGTCTTCGTCTGGCCCTCGAACTGCGGCTCGCCGATCTTGACCGAGATGATCGCGGTCAGACCCTCGCGGATGTCGTCACCCGTGAGGTTGTCGTCCTTCTCGCGGAGCAGCTTCTTCTCGCGCGCGTACTTGTTGACGAGGGTCGTCAGCGCGGCGCGGAAGCCCTCCTCGTGCGTACCGCCCTCATGGGTGTGGATCGTGTTCGCGAACGAGTACACACCCTCGCTGTACGACGAGTTCCACTGCATCGCGATCTCGACCGAGAGCAGACGCTCCTTGTCCTCGGCCTCGATGTCGATGACGGTCGGGTGGATCAGGTCGCCCTTGCGCGAATTGAGGTACTTCACGAAGTCGACGATGCCGCCCTCGTAGTGGTACTTCACGGTGCGGGCGGCGGGCTCGGCGGCGGCCTCGGAGTCCGGGTCGTCGGCGCCGACGGTGGCCTTCGCGGACTCCCGCTCGTCGGTGAGCGTGATCGTCAGGCCCTTGTTGAGGAAGGCCATCTCCTGGAAACGGCGCGAGAGCGTCTCGAAGGAGTACTCGGTCGTCTCGAAGATGTCCGGGTCGGCCCAGAAGGTGACCGACGTGCCGGTCTCCTCGGTCGCCTCGTGCTGGGCGAGGGGCGCGGTCGGGGCGCCCATCTTGTAGTCCTGCGTCCAGCGGTGGCCGTCGGTCCTCACCTCGACGGCGACCTTGGTGGACAGGGCGTTCACGACGGAGACGCCCACGCCGTGCAGACCGCCGGAGACCGCGTAGCCGCCGCCCCCGAACTTGCCGCCCGCGTGCAGCACGGTCAGCACGACCTCGAGGGCCGGCTTGCCCTCGGACTCGACGATGCCGACGGGGATGCCGCGGCCGTTGTCGACGACGCGGACGCCGCCGTCGGCGAGGATCGTGACGTCGATGGTGTCCGCGTGCCCGGCCAGGGCTTCGTCGACCGAGTTGTCGACGACCTCCTGCACCATGTGGTGCAGACCGCGCTCACCGGTCGAGCCGATGTACATGCCAGGGCGCTTGCGCACCGCATCCAGACCCTCGAGTACCTGGATGTTGCTGGCGGTGTACTGGTTGTTCTCGTTGGGGTTGCCGGAATCGGCCACGAAGCGCCCTTTCTGGCACAGCACAGGCCGTCTCCGGGCATACGGGAGCGGCTGCGTCGTTCGACATGTTCCGCGGGGTGGCGGGATTGTCTCCCAGTCTACCGGTAGCGCCGACAGTCATGGGGGTTTGCCGGTACCTGAATGCTCATGTGCCGCCCTGCGCGGACCCGAGACGACTCCCCATATCCGGATAGGGGCTCCAGGGCCCCCTGACGGCCACCTAGCGCTTCGAGCCGTGACCGGTTGTGGGCAACCGTTCGCCGGGGGTGCGAGAGGGTGCCGATCGCGGTCCGGCGTCGTGGGCGTACGTGGCGCCGGAGCGGAACGGGTGGGCACGGCATCCCGGGCGACGGCGCCCCTCTGTAGGACCCGTGGCACGGGGTCCCGGTTCCGCGCGACGGCGCCCGGACGGGACCGGGTCCTGCTTCCCGGGACCGGCCCGCGTCACGGGGCCCGCACACACAGGCGGCCGGTGGAAGCCCCGTACAAGCAGGGCCGTGGGAGCCCCCCCGTACGGGAAGGCGATGTACGAGCGGGGGCGCCGTACGGGAAGACTCCGGCTCCCTACCCGTACGTGTCCCCCGGACCCACCGACCCCGGCGCCCGCAGCGGCCCGTACCCCCGGCGCGGCCCGCCCGGCCCCAGCACCTTGATCATCCGGACCGTCCCGTGCCCCAGGTCCTCGTTCAGCCGGGCGACCAGCGTCGGCGCGAGCAGCCGCAGCTGCGTCGCCCAGGCCGTCGAGTCGCACTGCACGGTCAGCACGCGCGCGTCCGGCTCCTCCTCGTACCGCAGGGGTACGCAGTGCTTGGCCAGGTCCTCGCCGACGATCTGGGGCCAGCGGCCCATGACCCCGCCGACCGCCGCCGGGGTCTCCCAGCCGCGCTCGGTGATCAGCCGGTTGATCGCGGCGCCGAGCGCCAGGGGGTCGCGTCCGTCGGCGCGCGCGCCGGAGCGCAGGCCGCCTCCGCGCCGCGCCTGCTTCTTCTGCTGCGCCGCCGCGCCCCGAGCGCGCGCCTGCTCCTTCGCGGCGCGCAGCGCGACCCGGGCGAGATCCACACCCGAGGGCTCCGGCGCCGCCGACTTGTCCACAGCCTGTGGGAGAGTTTCGTCGCTCATACCCGCTCCACTGTTCCTCCGGTCACCGCGTACCGGGCCCCGGCGAGGACCTCCGGTACGTCGTCGTCCACCGCGGCGGTCACCAGGACCTGCTCGCCGTGGGCCACCAGCTCCGCCAGGCGCTCGCGCCGGCGGGCGTCCAGCTCGGCGAAGACGTCGTCGAGGACGAGGACCGGCTCGTTGCCCTCCGCGCGCAGCAGGTCGTACGAGGCGAGGCGGAGCGCCAGCGCGTACGACCAGGACTCGCCGTGACTGGCGTACCCCTTCGCGGGCAGGTCGCCGAGCTTGAGCAGCAGCTCGTCCCGGTGCGGTCCGACGAGGGTGACGCCCCGCTCGATCTCCTGCTTGCGGACGTCGGCGAGGACGGCGAGCAGCTGGGTGTACAGCTCCTCCCGGCTCTGTCCGGGGCCCGGCGCGGAGGAACGGTACTCCAGCAGGACCGGCCCGCCCCCGGGCGCGAGCTGCTCGTACGCCTTGTCCGCGAGCGGCTGCAGGGTGTGGACGAGGTCCAGGCGCTGGGCGAGCAGCTCGGCCCCGGCCCGCGCCAGGTGCTGGTCCCAGACGTCGAGGGTGGACAGGTCCATGCCCCGGCCGCCGTGGCGCCGGGCCATCGCCGCCGACTTCAGCAGGGTGTTGCGCTGCTTGAGCACCCGCTCGTAGTCGGAGCGCACGCCCGCCATGCGCGGCGCGCGCGCCGTGATCAGCTCGTCGAGGAAGCGCCGGCGCTCGCCGGGGTCGCCCTTCACCAGGGCGAGGTCCTCCGGCGCGAAGAGCACGGTCCGCACGATCCCGACCACGTCCCGCGGTTTGACCTGCGAGGACCTGTTGATGCGGGCACGGTTGGCACGGCCCGGGTTGAGTTCCAGCTCGATCAGCTGGGAGCGCTCGCCCTGGGTGACGGCGGCGCGGATGACCGCCCGCTCGGCGCCCATGCGGACGAGCGGCGCGTCGGAGGCGACCCGGTGACTGCCGAGGGTGGCGAGGTAGCCGACGGCCTCGACCAGGTTGGTCTTGCCCTGACCGTTGGCACCCACGAACGCGGTGACGCCCGGGTCGAGCGGGACCTCGACCCGGGCGTACGAGCGGAAGTCGGCCAGCGAGAGATGCGTGACGTGCATGGTGGGCGCCGACCTTCCCCCGGCGGGCTGTGCACCGCGGGGTGCACAACCTGTGGATTACTTCTTCGTCTCGACCGCGTGACCGCCGAACTGGTTGCGCAGCGCGGCGATCATCTTCATCTGCGGCGAGTCGTCCTGGCGGGAGGCGAACCGCGCGAACAGGGACGCGGTGATCGCCGGCAGCGGGACCGCGTTGTCGATGGCGGCCTCGACCGTCCACCGGCCCTCGCCGGAGTCCGACGCGTAGCCGCGGAGCTTCTCCAGGTGCTCGTCCTCGTCCAGCGCGTTCACGGCCAGGTCGAGCAGCCAGGAACGGATGACCGTGCCCTCCTGCCAGGAGCGGAAGACCTCGCGGACGTCGGTGACCGAGTCGACCTTCTCCAGGAGCTCCCAGCCCTCGGCGTAGGCCTGCATCATCGCGTACTCGATGCCGTTGTGGACCATCTTCGCGAAGTGCCCGGCACCCACCTTGCCCGCGTGGACCGAGCCGAACTCGCCTTCGGGCTTGAGGGCGTCGAAGATGGGCTGGACCTTCGCCACGTGCTCGGCGTCGCCGCCGTACATCAGCGCGTAGCCGTTCTCCAGGCCCCAGACGCCACCGGACACGCCGCAGTCGACGAAGCCGATGCCCTTGGCGGCGAGCTCCCCCGCGTGCTTCTCGTCATCCGTCCAGCGCGAGTTGCCGCCGTCCACGACGATGTCGCCGGGGGAGAGCAGCTCCGCCAGCTCGTCGATCGTGGACTGGGTCGCCTGGCCGGCGGGGACCATGACCCACACGACACGCGGGCCCTTGAGCTTGCCCACCAGCGCTTCCAGGCTGGGGACGTCGGCGAGGTCCTGGTTGCGGTCGTATCCGATGACGGTGTGGCCTGCGCGGCGGATGCGCTCGCGCATGTTGCCGCCCATCTTGCCGAGACCGACGAGACCGAGCTCCATCAGAGATTCCTTAAGCGTCGTGTGCGGTTTTCCCGGGTCCGAGCCTACGCCCGGACCCGGGTGCACACCTGTGGGGTCAGCCGCTCAGTCGACCACCGGGCCGGGGCCCTCAGCCGGACAGCCGCACCGGCATGATCAGGTACTTGTAGGCCTCGTCCGCCTCGGCGTCCACGGCCGGCTTGCCGCTCAGCAGCGCGGGCTTGGTGGAGGTCGTGAAGGAGAGCTGGGCGACCGGGGAGTCGATCGCGCTGAGGCCGTCCAGGAGGAAGGTCGGGTTGAAGGCGATCGAGATGTCGTCGCCCTCCAGCTGGGCGTCGACCCTTTCCACAGCCTGTGCGTCGTCGCTGGAGCCGGCCTCCAGGATGAGCACGCCCTGCTCGAAGGTGAGCCGGACCGGGGTGTTGCGCTCGGCGACCAGGGCCACGCGCTTGACGGCCTCGACGAACGGGGCGGTCTCGATCACGGCGACCGAGTTGAACTCGGTCGGGAACAGCGTCCGGTACTTCGGCAGGTCGCCTTCGAGCAGGCGGGTGGTGGTGCGGCGGCCGGCGCCCTCGAAGCCGATGAGGCCCTCGCCCTTGCCGGAGCCGGAGAGCGCCAGGGTGACCGTGTCGCCGCTGGTGAGCGCCTTGGCGGTGTCCAGGAGCGTCTTCGCGGGCACCAGGGCGACGGCGGAGGCGTCGGGGGACTCCGGCTTCCACAGGAACTCGCGGACCGCGAAGCGGTAGCGGTCGGTGGAGGCCAGGGTGACCGTGTCGCCCTCGATCTCGATGCGGACACCGGTGAGGACGGGCAGCGTGTCGTCGCGGCCGGCGGCGATGGCCACCTGCGCGGCGGCGGAGGCGAAGACCTCGCCGGGGACCGTGCCGGTCGCGGTGGGCATCTCCGGCAGCGCCGGGTACTCCTCCACGGGCAGGGTGTGGAGGGTGAAGCGGGAGGAGCCGCAGACCACGGTGGCCCGCACGCCGTCGGTGGAGATCTCCACCGGGCGGTTGGGGAGGGCGCGGCAGATGTCGGCGAGCAGGCGGCCGGAGACGAGGACGGTGCCGTCCTCCTCGACCTCGGCCTCGACCGAGACCCGGGCGGAGACCTCGTAGTCGAAGCTGGAGAAGCTCAGGGCGCCGTCCTCGGCCTTCAGGAGAAGGCCCGCGAGGACGGGCGCCGGCGGACGGGCCGGGAGGCTGCGGGCCACCCAGGCCACCGCCTCCGCGAGTACATCGCGCTCCACCCGGATCTTCACCGGAACCGCCTCCTGCTTGTTGCTGGCTCGTCGACTGCGGGATCCAGTCTGACGTACGCCACGGACACTCGGTGCGGCTCGGGGTCAAGTCGCGTCGAGGGGCGGTCGGGGCTCCGGCGTCGAGTTGTGCACAGGTCCCACTTCGAAGCGGATTCCGGGCTAACTCTAAGTGGGAGTAGTAGTAGGGCCTGTGGAAACCGTGGATAACGTCGTCCGCGCAGGTCAGAGCCCGTTTTTTGTCCACCGTGCCTGTGGGTGGAGCCGGTGGACAACCTGGGGTCTCTGTGGACACCCGAAAGTTCTGCACACCCGATACACAGGCCACGGGGAGTTCTCCCCAATGCTGTCCCCAGCTTTCCCCCGGTTCCCCACAGCCCAAACGTCTCCTTCGGTGTGACGCCTTTCACTCGACGCGGTGAGGAGGGCACTTTTGTTGCCGAACAGTGGACAGGGGTGTGGAGAAGCTGTGGGCAACCACCGGCCCCCTGTGGGTGGCCGGTGGACAAGTCTTCGGGACCGCTGTGGACGAAAAATTCATCCACAGGCTGTGGAGAGTGGTTGCGCACAATTACACAGCCCGCTGACCTGGAGTGATGACCTGTCAGTAGGCCAGCCTGTGGACACCATCCGGATAACTCGACAGTCCCCACCCTGTGGACGGGAGATCATCCCCCAATCTGTGGAGAACCTGCCACCGGAACGGAGTAATCGAACAGCGGGGAACCACGGTGGGCAGCGCGAGGGCGTGCCGGAGAGGGACCGGGGGCGCGGCGAGGGCGTGAGAAGGCCTCGTGCGGCACGGGAAGGACGCGGGGCGGAGAACCCGTACGCGGGGCCGGCGGGGCGGGGACCCGGCGTGGGGAGGACACGACGAAGGGCGCCCCGGGAGCAGTCCCGGAGCGCCCTCCGTGCACCCCGCGCACCGAGCGCCGAGTGCCGGCGTCAGCCGTTCTTGATGCGGTTGGTGAGTTCGGTGACCTGGTTGTAGATGGAGCGCCGCTCGGCCATGAGGGCCCGGATCTTCCGGTCCGCGTGCATCACCGTCGTATGGTCCCGGCCGCCGAACTGCGCGCCGATCTTCGGCAGCGACAGGTCCGTCAGCTCCCTGCACAGGTACATGGCGATCTGGCGGGCCGTCACCAGGACGCGGCTGCGCGAGGAACCGCAGAGGTCCTCCACCGTGAGTCCGAAGTAGTCGGCGGTCGCCGCCATGATCGCGGGGGCGGTGATCTCCGGGGCCGTGTCCTCGCCGCCGGGGATCAGGTCCTTCAGGACGATCTCGGTGAGCCCGAGGTCCACCGGCTGCCGGTTCAGGCTCGCGAAGGCCGTCACCCGGATCAGCGCGCCCTCCAGCTCCCGGATGTTGCGGGAGATGCGGGAGGCGATGAACTCCAGGACCTCCGGCGGGGCGTTGAGCTGCTCCTGCACCGCCTTCTTCCGCAGGATCGCGATGCGCGTCTCCAGCTCCGGCGGCTGCACATCGGTGGTGAGGCCCCACTCGAAGCGGTTGCGGAGCCGGTCCTCCAGCGTCACCAGCTGCTTCGGCGGCCGGTCCGAGGAGAGCACGATCTGCTTGTTCGCGTTGTGGAGCGTGTTGAAGGTGTGGAAGAACTCCTCCTGCGTCGACTCCTTGCTCGCGAGGAACTGGATGTCGTCGACGAGCAGGATGTCCACGTCGCGGTACCGCTTGCGGAAGGCGTCGCCCTTGCCGTCGCGGATGGAGTTGATGAACTCGTTCGTGAACTCCTCCGAGCTCACGTACCGCACGCGCGTGCCGGGGTACAGGCTGCGCGCGTAATGGCCGATGGCGTGCAGCAGGTGGGTCTTGCCGAGCCCCGACTCCCCGTAGATGAAGAGGGGGTTGTACGCCTTCGCCGGCGCCTCGGCCACCGCGACCGCGGCGGCGTGCGCGAAGCGGTTCGAGGAACCGATGACGAAGGTGTCGAAGAGGTACTTGGGGTTCAGACGCGCGTGCTGCTCGTTGGGCGCGCCCGAGCCGGAACCCGGCGCACCGCCCGAGGAGCCCGGGCCGCCGTGCCCGCCGTGACCCGGGACGGGACCGCCAGGCCGGGGACCCGGACGGGCGCCGTGGCCCTGCGGCTCGGACAGCTCGCCGCGGTCGTGCCGCTGGTCGTAGCCCCGGCCCCGCTCGTCGTAGCGGGACGGCGGGGACTGTTCCTGGCCGCCGGCGTTGCCGGGGCCGGTGTACGGGGGGCGCTCCTGGTAGCCGCCGAGGCGCGGCTGCTGCCAGGACAGGTCGTCCTGGCTGCGCGGCCAGGCCCCGGGATCGGGCCGCTGCGGCTGCTGGTAGTCCGGGTAGGCCGGGCGCGCGGTGGGCAGCCCGTCGTCGGGCTGGGAGCGGTGGCCGTACCCCTCGTACTTCTCGTACGGCTCGGGCTGCGGGCGCTCGTCGTAGCGCGGCTGCTGGGCCGGAGGCGCGGGCGGGGCCGGCTCGCCGGCCGAGTCGTCGACGGTGATCGCGATCCGGATCGGGCGTCCGCACTCACGGCTCAGGGTCTCGCTGATCAGCGGGGCGAGCCGGCCCTCCAGGACGCGCTTGCCCCACTCGTTGGGGACGGCGAGGAGAGCGGTGTCCGCGACCAGGGCGAGCGGCTGGCACCGCTCGATCCACTGCTTGTCCTTGGGCTCGATCCCCTGCTGGCCTTCGCCGAGGAGCTGCTCGAGAACGCGTGGCCAGACTGCGGCAAGATCAGCAGGAACGTCAGCCACAGGGCACGCTTTCTCGCAGGTCCCACGCAGGTGTGCTTCTCGGGACGGTGGATCGAGGTCTGGAAGGACGGCGGGGGTCCGCGGGGACAGGAAAGGACAGAACGGAAAAGATTGTGGAGTCCAGCCACGGTAGTCGGGGCGGCTGACGTGGTTCAAGTTGTTGTCCACAGCCTGTGCACAATGGACCCCGGCAACAGGTCGGTTTGACCGGATGGCGTAGCCGCGCGTACCGTAACCAGGTCGAGTTGTCGATGGCTGCTGCCGCCTGCCTCCGATGGGCAAAGGTCACGATCCGTGATCACGAAGCGGTGCACTCGGGCGTATTGCGAGCTACTCGTGGGCGCACGGTGACAGCCAGGCGATGTCCCGCCACCACCCGAATCATTTCTGGAGCCCCCGAGTGAGCAAGCGCACCTTCCAGCCGAACAACCGTCGTCGCGCGAAGACCCACGGCTTCCGCCTGCGCATGCGTACCCGTGCCGGTCGTGCCATCCTGGCCGCCCGTCGTGGCAAGGGTCGCGCCCGCCTGTCCGCCTGATCCGCGCACAGGTCATGACGTGCTGCCTACCGAGAATCGGCTGAGGCGGCGCGAGGACTTCGCGACCGCGGTACGCCGAGGACGCCGGGCCGGACGCCCGCTCCTCGTCGTGCACCTACGCAGCGGTGCAACGGACCCGCACGCGCCTGGGGAGAGCGCTCCCCCGACGCGTGCGGGTTTCGTCGTGAGCAAGGCCGTGGGCGGGGCCGTCACCCGCAACCAGGTCAAGCGACGCCTGCGCCATCTCCTCCGCGATCGGCTCTCCACGCTGCCGCCCGGTAGCCTGGTGGTCGTACGGGCGTTGCCCGGAGCCGGTGACGCCGACCACGCACAGCTGGCCCGAGACCTGGACGCCGCCTTGCAGCGGCTGCTGGGAGGGGGCACGCGATGAAGTACCCGCTGCTGGCTCTCATCAAGCTGTACCAGTGGACGATCAGCCCCCTCCTGGGCCCCGTCTGCCGGTACTACCCGTCGTGTTCCCACTACGGATTCACGGCCATCGACCGGCATGGCGCGATCAAGGGCACTGCCCTGACCGCCTGGCGCATCCTGCGGTGCAACCCGTGGTCGCCCGGCGGCGTGGACCACGTTCCCCCGCGTAAGCGTCCCCGCTGGCACGAAATCCTCAGGAACGCGCTGCGCGGCGACACGGGCGGGAGCTCCGCCGAGACGAGCCCGGCCGCAGAGACCTCGCCCAATGCTCAAGGAGCCTGATTAGTGGACACGATTGCCGGTTTTTTCAGCTTCATCACCACCCCCGTCGCATGGGTGATCGTCCAGTTCCACAAGGTCTACGGGGCGATCTTCGGCCCTGACACGGGCTGGGCCTGGGGCCTGTCGATCGTGTCCCTGGTGGTGCTGATCCGTATCTGCCTGATCCCGCTGTTCGTCAAGCAGATCAAGTCGACGCGGAACATGCAGGCGCTCCAGCCGAAGATGAAGGCGATCCAGGAGCGCTACAAGAGCGACAAGCAGCGTCAGTCCGAAGAGATGATGAAGCTCTACAAGGAGACGGGCACCAACCCGCTCTCCTCGTGCCTTCCCATCCTGGCCCAGTCGCCGTTCTTCTTCGCGCTGTACCACGTGCTCGCGAGCATCGCCAACGGTGACACCGTCGGCGACGTCATCGACCAGCCGCTGCTGGAGAGCGCCCGCCAGGCCCACATCTTCGGTGCCCCGCTGGCCGCCACCTTCACCGACAGCGCCGCCGACGTCGCCGCGCTCGACGCCTCGCTGACCTCGGTCCGCATCGTCACCGCGGTCATGATCATCCTGATGTCGGCCTCGCAGTTCTTCACCCAGCGCCAGCTGATGATGAAGAACGTCGACCTCTCCGTGAAGACGCCGTACATGCAGCAGCAGAAGATGCTCATGTACATCTTCCCGGTGATCTTCGCCGTCATGGGCATCAACTTCCCCGTCGGTGTCCTCGTCTACTGGCTGACCACCAACGTGTGGACCATGGGCCAGCAGATGTACGTGATCAACCAGAACCCGACCCCGGGCAGCAAGGCGCAGGACGCCTACCTGCAGCGTCTGCTCAAGAGCGTCACGCACCACGGCGAGGTGCGCGGCCGGCGCCGCAAGAACGTGGTCAAGGCGATCGTCGCCAAGGGCACCGACCGCAACGAGAACGAGCGCCGCTTCTTCAGCGGTCTCGCCAAGGCCGGCTTCGCCGCTCAGGCCGACGGCACCGTCATCAAGAGCGACACCCTCACGGCCGAGGCCGAGAGCGGCGCCGCCGCGAGGCGGCAGCAGCCGAAGCGCCAGACGAAGGCCAAGCGTCAGGCCGCGGCCGGCGGCCAGCCGGTGAAGGGCGCCGAGGAGACCGAGGCGACCACCTCCCTGGAGAAGAAGCCCGCGGCCCCGGCCGAGGGATCCACGGCGGCCGGCACCCAGGACAAGGGCCCGGCCCAGGGCGACAAGCCCGCCCGCCCGAGCCGTGCCAACTCCGGCGGAGCCCGCCAGGCCAAGTCCGGTCAGCGCAAGGGCCAGCAGCGGCCCAAGCACCCGTCCTCCAAGAAGTAAGCCCCGAAGCAAGAAGGAGTCCGTCCGTGACGGAAGGCACCACCGCCGCCGCCGAGGGTGGCGACACCCTGACCCGCCTCGAGCAGGAGGGCGAGATCGCGGCCGACTACCTTGAGGGCCTGCTCGACATCGCCGATCTCGACGGCGACATCGACATGGACGTCGAGGCGGACCGGGCCGCGGTCTCGATCATCAGCGACTCCGGCGGTCAGGACCTGCAGAAGCTCGTGGGCCGCGACGGCGAGGTCCTGGAGGCGCTGCAGGAGCTGACCCGGCTGGCCGTGCACCGCGAAACCGGTGACCGCAGCCGTCTGATGCTCGACATCGCCGGCTTCCGGGCGAAGAAGCGGTCCGAGCTGGCGACCCTGGGCGCCCAGGCCGCGGCCGAGGTCAAGGCCACCGGCGAGCCGGTCAAGCTCGACCCGATGACCCCCTTCGAGCGCAAGGTCGTGCACGACGCGGTCGCCGCCGCCGGCCTGCGCAGCGAGTCCGAGGGCGAGGAGCCGCAGCGCTTCGTCATCGTGCTCCCTGCCTGACCCTTCTCGTCTGTCGGCCCCGTCTGTGCGCAGACGGGGCCGATCTTTGTCAGCCTGATAGTTCAGCCACCACAGTGCGCTCGCACGTACGCGTGCGGTACGGAAGGACGGTTCCCGTGACGGAGGCAGCGGAGCTCCCCGAGGCTCCGGAGCAGGCGCGGACAGTCTTCGGTGAGTACTTCCCGGAGGCCGTGCGGTACGCGGAGCTGCTCGCGGACGCCGGCGTGAAGCGGGGTCTCATCGGGCCCCGTGAGGTGCCACGGCTCTGGGAGCGGCATCTGCTGAACTGTGCGGTCCTCTCCGAGGTCGTCCCGGAAGGCGTCACGGTCTGCGACGTCGGCTCGGGCGCCGGACTGCCCGGCATCCCGCTGGCCCTCGTCCGCCCGGACCTGAAGATCACGCTTCTGGAGCCGCTGTTGCGGCGGATCAACTTCCTCCAGGAGGTCGTGGAGCTGCTGGGCCTGGATCACGTGACCGTCGTCCGGGGCCGCGCGGAGGAGATGCTCGGCAAGGTCCCGCCCGTGCACGTGGTGACCGCCCGCGCGGTGGCTCCCCTGGACCGGCTCGCGGGCTGGGGTGTCCCCCTGCTCCGCCCCTACGGCGAGATGCTGCTGCTCAAGGGCGACACCGCCGAGGAGGAGCTGAACGCGGCGCGTTCCGCGCTCTCGAAGCTCGGTGTGGTGGAGACCTCCGTACTGCAGGTCGGTGAGGGGATCGTCGATCCGATGTCGACCGTCGTACGGGTCGAGGTCGGGGAGAGCCCGGGTGGTGTGCGGTTCGCGGCCAAGCGGGCCAAGGCCGCGCGGACGAGCAAGACCCGCCGGCGCCGCTGAGGCGTCCCATACGTACCGTTTCGGAGTGTCGAGCGGTCCCGGCCGGGGTGCGGGGGCATCGTGTTTCACGTGAAACGTCGCTCACTGCTTCGGGGGATCATCAGCCGTGGCCGCGCGGCTGCCGAACCCCGGGACCGCCGACCCCGAGTGAAGCCACCCGTGAGGGTTACCGAGTTGTCCACAGAGGTGGATTCCTCCACAGAACCACCGACCTCGCTGGTTCACGACCCGGAAAGCATGGCAGGCTCTCCTCATCGCGAGCTTGATGCCGAGGAGAGTGAATCCTTGCGGTCCGACGCCAATATCGCGGGGCCGATGACCGAACCGGTCCCCGGTCCCCGCACCGAATCGGTCGGGGAGGATGTTTCACGTGAAACACCGCCCCCACTGGACGACACACCCATCGGCCGCGCTGCCCAGCTGGCAGTAGCGGCGCTGGGCCGTGCCGGTGAGGGGCTCCCCCGACCGGACCGGACCCGGATCATGGTCGTCGCCAACCAGAAGGGCGGCGTCGGGAAGACCACCACGACGGTCAACATCGCCGCCTCCCTGGCACTGCACGGAGCCCGGGTGCTGGTCATCGACCTGGACCCGCAGGGGAACGCCTCCACGGCCCTGGGTATCGACCATCACGCCGAGGTCCCCTCGATCTACGACGTGCTGGTGGACAGCAAGCCGCTCTCCGACGTGGTGCAGCCCGTGCGCGACGTGGAGGGACTGTTCTGCGCCCCGGCGACGATCGACCTCGCGGGCGCGGAGATCGAACTGGTCTCACTGGTGGCACGGGAGAGCCGGCTCCAGCGGGCGATCCAGGCCTACGAGCAGCCGCTGGACTACATCCTCATCGACTGCCCGCCCTCGCTCGGACTGCTCACGGTCAACGCCATGGTGGCGGGGGCCGAGGTGCTGATCCCGATCCAGTGCGAGTACTACGCCCTGGAAGGGCTCGGGCAGCTCCTGCGGAACGTGGAACTGGTCCGAGGCCATCTCAACCCGGGGCTGCACGTCTCCACGATCCTGCTCACCATGTACGACGGCCGGACGAGGCTCGCCTCGCAGGTCGCCGAAGAGGTGCGCACCCACTTCGGGGACGAGGTGCTGCGGACCAGCATTCCGCGGTCCGTACGTATCTCCGAGGCACCGAGCTACGGACAGACCGTGCTCACCTACGACCCGGGCTCCAGTGGCGCCCTGTCGTATCTCGAGGCGGCCCGGGAGATTGCCCTGCGGGGGGTTTCCGTGCACTACGACGCCCAGAGCGCCCATCTCGGGCACCAGAACAACCAGCGCAGCATGGCGGAGGGTCTTCAGTGAGTGAGCGACGCAGGGGTCTGGGACGAGGGCTCGGTTCCCTGATCCCCTCGGCTCCACAGGAGCGGCAGGCGCCGCTGGTCGGTGTCGGGGCCGGTACGACGTCTCCCGGCGCGGTTCCGGTGCTGCCTGGCGAGCGTGGGCTTGCCGCCGGGAGGACCGCGACGCTCCCTCCGGGTGTCGCCGCCGCCGGCACCCCCGAACCGGCGGACCAGGCCCAGCCCCCGGCGGGAGCGTACTTCGCGGAGCTGCCGCTCGGCGCGATCAGCCCGAACCCGCGACAGCCGCGTGAGGTCTTCGACGAGGACGCGCTGGCCGAGCTGGTCACCTCCATCAAGGAGGTCGGTCTGCTCCAGCCCGTGGTCGTACGCCAGGTCGGCGCCGACCGCTACGAACTCATCATGGGTGAGCGGCGCTGGCGTGCCTGCACCGAGGCGGGCCTGGAGCGGATCCCCGCGATCGTCCGGGCCACCGAGGACGAGAAGCTGCTCCTGGACGCGCTCCTGGAGAACCTGCACCGGGCGCAGTTGAACCCGCTGGAGGAGGCCGCGGCCTACGACCAGCTGCTCAAGGACTTCGACTGCACCCACGACCAGCTGGCCGACCGGATCGGGCGGTCCCGCTCGCAGGTCTCCAACACGCTGCGTCTGCTGCGGCTGCCCACCGCGGTGCAGACGCGGGTCGCCGCCGGCACCATCTCCGCCGGTCACGCCCGCGCGCTGCTGGCCCTGGAGGATGCCGAGGCCCAGGACAAGCTGGCCTACCGGATCGTCGCGGAGGGCCTGTCGGTGCGGACGGTCGAGGAGATCGTCCGGACGATGGCCGCGGAGCCCGCGGTGACCAAGCCCAAGCCCCGGGCCGGGGCCCGCGTCTCGCCCGCGCTCTCGGAGCTGGCGACGCGTCTCTCGGACCGCTTCGAGACCCGGGTCAAGGTGGATCTGGGGCAGAAGAAGGGCAAGATCGTCGTCGAGTTCGCCTCGATGGAGGACCTGGAGCGGATCCTCACCACCCTGGCGCCCGGCGAGGGGCGCGTCATGGACGCGAAGAGCACCGCTGAGGACGACAGGGGCTGACCCCGTCGCCCGACGGCCGTCCTGGGCGGGCCGCGATCCGGTGGTCACCGGATCGCGGCCCGCCCTTTGCCTGTGCGCGGTATCGCCCTGATCGCCCGATCGATACGATTCTGTGAGGACGTATCCGTGGAGCCGCATCGTGCTCGATGGCCAGGGAAGCGAGGGGCAGCCGTGGGGCGTCGGCTCGTACCGCTCACGCTGGACAATCTTCCGGAACTCCCGAAGCGGTGTCGTTCCTGTGTCTTCTGGGAGCTGGACCCCGTCAGCGGGGAGGCGGCGGTGAAGACCGGCCGCCCCGACGTGGAGAAGGAAGCGTGGATCTCCGCCGTGCTCCTCGAATGGGGATCGTGCGGACGCGTGGTCTACGTGGACGACGTACCGGTCGGGTACGTGCTCTATGCGCCTCCGGCCTATGTGCCGCGCTCCATGGCCTTTCCGACGAGCCCGGTGGCGGCCGACGCCGTCCAGCTGATGACGGCGTGGATCATGCCGGAGTACCAGGGGCAGGGACTGGGCCGTGTGATGGTGCAGACCGTCGCCAAGGATGTGATGCGGCGGGGCTTCAAGGCGATCGAGGCCTTCGGGGACGCCCGCTGGAAGGAACCGGCCTGTGTCCTGCCCGCCGAGCACCTTCTCGCGGTCGGCTTCAAAACGGTCCGGCCGCACCACGCCTTTCCCCGGCTGAGGCTGGAGCTCCGCACGACGCTCTCCTGGAAGGAGGACGTCGAGATGGCACTGGACCGCCTGCTCGGCGCGGTGCAGAAGGAACCCGCGCTGCGTCCCCTCTAGCGGCGGAACACGAGAGCGGCCCGCCCCCTTCAAGGGGGCGGGCCGCTCTCATTCGCCTGGTGGGTGTTTCACGTGAAACACCGCCGCGTGGGTCAGCCCTTGGCCGGCTCGACGAAGTCCGCCAGGTCGCGCAGGATCGCGGCCTTCGGCTTGGCGCCGACGATGGTCTTCACGACCTCGCCGTTCTGGTAGACGTTCAGCGTCGGGATGGACATGACGCCGTACTTGGCGGCCGTGGCCGGGTTCTGGTCGATGTTGAGCTTCACGATCTCGATCTCGTCGTGCTCCTTGGCGATGGCCTCGAGCGAGGGAGCGATCTGGCGGCACGGGCCGCACCACTCGGCCCAGAAGTCCACCAGGACGGGCTTGTCGCTCTTGAGGACGTCCTCCTCGAAGGAAGCGTCGGTCACGTTCTTCAGCTCGCCGGCCACGGCGGCCTCCTTAACTTCGCGGGGTGTGGGGTGGGGAAGGAGCGGGGAGATCAGACCGCGGGCGTCTCGGCCAGCTTCTCGCTGTCGGCGAGGGCGGCGAGGTAGCGCTCGGCGTCGAGAGCGGCCGAGCAGCCGGTGCCGGCGGCGGTGATCGCCTGACGGTAGGTGTGGTCGACGACATCGCCGGCGCCGAAGACTCCCGTCAGGTTGGTGCGGGTCGACGGAGCGGCCACCTTGAGGTAGCCCTCGTCGTCGAGGTCCAGCTGGCCCTTGAAGAGCTCGGTGCGCGGGTCGTGGCCCACGGCGATGAAGAGACCGGTGACGGCCAGCTCGCGGGTCTCGCCCGTCTTCGTGTCGCGCAGGGTCAGGCCGGTGAGCTTCTGGTCGCCGTGGATCTCGGCGACCTCGCTGTCCCAGGCGAACGAGATCTTCGGGTCGGCGAAGGCACGCTCCTGCATCGCCTTGGAGGCACGCAGGCTGTCGCGGCGGTGGACGATCGTCACGGACTTGGCGAAGCGCGAGAGGAAGGTGGCCTCCTCCATCGCGGTGTCGCCGCCGCCGACGACGGCGATGTCCTGGTCCTTGAAGAAGAAGCCGTCGCAGGTGGCGCACCAGGAGACACCGCGGCCGGAGAGAGTGTCCTCGTTGGGCAGTCCGAGCTTGCGGTGCTGCGAGCCGGTCGTCACGATGACGGCCTTGGCCCGGTGCACGGTGCCGGCGGTGTCGGTGACGGTCTTGATCTCGCCGGTCAGGTCCACGGCCACGACGTCGTCGGGCACCAGCTCGGCGCCGAAGCGCTCCGCCTGAGCCCGCATGTTGTCCATGAGGTCCGGGCCCATGATGCCGTCACGGAAGCCGGGGAAGTTCTCGACCTCGGTGGTGTTCATCAGCGCACCACCGGCGGTGACGGCACCTTCGAAGACCAGCGGGTTCAGCGACGCTCGGGCGGTGTAGAGGGCAGCGGTGTATCCCGCGGGCCCCGAGCCGATGATGATCACGTTACGGACGTCGCTCACGGGTGTCTTCCTCGTCTCTGCAGACTGCCTACTGCCTACGGGGCGGTGTCTCGGTCACTCTCACCCCACCCAACGGATCCTACGGGGCGCGCATTCCCGAGCGGGCCGCACGGCACCGCGGCGGCTGTCAGGAGCGCGGCAGGGACCGGGTGAACAGCACCCTGGCCGGGTCGCCCGCCGCTTCCGGGGAGCGGTCCGCGCAGGAGGCGTCGAGCACGTAGGCCCGGACCCGTGTGCTGTCGGCGGGGTCCGTGAGCACGAGCAGGTAGGCGGAGGACCCGGCG
The DNA here is from genome assembly GCF_040302405.1 of Streptomyces sp. NPDC126503. NCBI lineage: Bacteria > Bacillati > Actinomycetota > Actinomycetes > Kitasatosporales > Streptomycetaceae > Streptomyces > Streptomyces sp. NPDC126503. The sequence continues at coordinate 69,297 of NZ_JBEORS010000002.1, read as the reverse complement.
TACTCGCCCTTCTCCTGCGCGAGGACGCCGTCCGTACGTCCCGTTCCCGCGAGGACGCAGGCAGGGACGGGGAGGGCGCGCCGGGGTGCGGGGGTGGTCTCGTCGGAGAGGGACTCCGGGCCGATGCCCTGGGGGGAGCGGGCGGCCCCGCCCTCGCTCAGCAGGGACCGGACGCGCTCCTCGACGGGTGTCCCGGAGAAGGGGGTGAGGCCGGCGCTGGCCGCTGCGTCGGCCCTCCTGCTCTCCTCGGCCTGCCCGGCGGTCGGCACGCCTCCGCCTTGGGCCAGGAAGATGCCCGTGCCGAGGATCACGGCGCCGAAGGCGGCACCGAGGGTGGAGAGCAGTCCGATCCTGCGGCGCCGGGCGGGCGCCGGGCGGCCGGGGCCCGTGGCACCGCGGGGTCGCCCGGAGGGACGCTCCGGAGCGGTGGAGGGTACGGACGTCCGTCGCGGCGCCTCCGTGGGGCGCGCCGTTTCACGTGAAACAGCGGGCTCGCCCTCAGGAGAGGTGGCGTGCAGCAGGGCTTCGGCGGCAAGAGCCGCATCGATCCGGCCGGCGATCTCGGCGGGCATGCGGGGCGGGCCGGGCAGGGTGCCCAGGACTCCCCTGATCTCCTCCAGGGAGGTGCGTACGTCGGCGCAGAGAGGACAGGCGTCCAGGTGTCGGCGGACGGCCGCGGAGCGGGTCGGTGAGAGGAGACCCTCGGCCAGGTCGGAGATCTCCGAGACGTCCGGATGCTGTGCCGCGTCGGTCGTGGAAGTCACGCGCGCCCACCTCCGCCCTTCACAGCAGCTGGATCAGTCGGTCCGTTGTCCTTCGGCCCCGGCACCGGTGGGACGGATGTCCCCGGCGTCCGGTTCCTTCCCCCCTCGGGAGCGTCGCTACCCACCGTCCCGGTGCGGAGATGCGTGAGCATCGGCAGCAGCCGCGCCCGGCCGCGTGCGCAGCGGCTCTTCACGGTTCCGGTGGGGACGCCGAGGATACGTGCCGCTTCCGCGACCGGGTATCCCTGCATGTCGACGAGGACCAGGGCGGCGCGCTGCTCCGCGGGGAGGGTGGCCAGCGCGGCCAGGAGCTCCCGGTGGAGGTCCTGGCGCTCGGCCGGGGCCTCGGCGGACTCGTGCGGTTCGAGGAGCTGCTCGAACCGGGCGGTGTCGTCGACGGAGGCGGTCCTGCGGGAGGCGCTCTTGCGGAGGCGGTCCAGGCAGGCGTTGACCGTGATGCGGTGCAGCCAGGTGGTGACGGCCGACTGGCCACGGAAGGTATGGGCGGCGCGGAAGGCGGAGATCAGGGCGTCCTGAACGGCGTCCGCGGCCTCCTCGCGGTCGCCGAGGGTCCGCAGGGCGACCGCCCAGAGCCGGTCCCTGTGGCGCCGGACGAGCTCACCGAAGGCGTCGGCGTCTCCGGCGACATGGCGCGCCAGGAGCTCCCGGTCACCCGTGGTGTCGTCCCTCGGATCGTCCAACGGTGAGCCCCTCCCTCAGCGGTGGTCAGCCCAGGACCTTGATCTCGCTCAGCTTGCCTCGGTACCCGCTGGGGCCGGCGGGCAGTTCGGTGAGCCAGACGAGAACGTAGCGGGTCATGACGGGCTTGGCGGGTTTCAGCGTCACGTCGCTGCCGGACCCGGACGCCTGGGTGGTGTACTCGCCCGGCATGGACGGCTCGGTCGCGCTGCCGGCGGGGGCGGTGCGCAGTTCCACCGAGGTGTCTCCCCGGAACGACAGCTCGACCTGGCCGACCTCGCGCTCCTTGCCGAGATCGAGGACGAGGCCCACACCCTTCTTCAGCTTCCCGAAGTCGGAGGTGGCGTAGTTCACGGTGTTCCAGAAGGTGCTGGGGTCACCGTCGTAGGCGTTCGCCTTGACGCCACCGTTCTCGACGCCGTTGCCCAGGGGGTCGAAGTCGCGGGCCGATTCGATGGTGAGCGGCGTGAGCGGCTTCGGCTTCTGGTCGCTCGTCGAGGTCGGCACGGGCGTCTTGGTCGTGGCCTCCGGTTCCAGGAGCCGGTCCGCGATCTGCCAGCTGCCGAGACCGAGGGCGGCGATGAGGAGGGCCGAGACGGCCCACTTCAGCGCGGTGCCGGTACGGCTCTGCAGCGGGGGCGGCGGGGCCGCGACCGGCTGAGTGGTGGCGGGGTGCGGTTGGGGGCGGCCGTAGGTGCCCTGCTGGTAGGTGGTCCGCTGGTACTCCGGCGGCGCGGGGAACTCGGGCTCGGGCGCCTTGACGCGGGGCATCGCCGCCACGGCCTTGGCGAGCTCGTCCGGAGTGGTGCAGGGAGGTTCCTGACGGGAGGCGGTGGCACCGTCGTTGGCGAGGGCGCGCATGGCGATCTCGGAGAGTCCGCGGTGCACGCCGGCCCGGACCTGGTCGGGCGGGAGCAGACCGACGCCCTTGGGGAGGCCGGAGAGGCCGTGGGCGTCGTTGTCGTACGGCCAGCGCTGGGTGAGCGCCGCGTAGAGCAGGGCGCCGATGGCCTCGGTGTCGGTGCGCTGGGGGCGTTCGGCGGTGATGCCGCGCAGGGCGGCGTTCACGGCGAGGCCGCGGATGCGGTACTGGCCGGTGGAGCTGCGCAGGACGGCACCGGGGGTGAGGCGGAGGTGGGCGAGGCCTTCGCGGTGGGCGGCGGCCATGGCCTGGGAGACCTGGCTGACGAGCTGGTAGGCCTCGTGGGGCTCCAGCGGTCCGGCCGCGAGGAGCGCGGTCAGCTCCGTCGCGTCGGGCAGCCACTCGTGCACCACGTACACGAGGTCGTTCTCCTCGACGGCGTCGAGGACTTGGACGAACCGGGGGTCACCGAGGAGCGCGGAGGAACGGGCGGCGGCCAGGACGGAACGGGCGCGGGGGTGGTCGGCGGGCAGGAGGTGCACTCCGACGGCACGCCGGAGCTTCTCGTCGACGGCACGCCAGCTGCTGAAGCCGTCCAGACGGGTGACGCACTCCTCGAGGCGGTAGCGTCTGGCCAGCTTGTGGCCGCTGTGGAGCTCGGGAGTGGTGAGCGAGGGCTGTTCGCCGCTCTGTCGTTCGGCCTTCTTCTTCTCCGTGATTCCGGCTTTCCTGTCCGCCGTCTGCTGCGCTTCCGCCACCCCGTCGGTCGCGGCCGAGTCCGCCTTGGCGGTCAGCGGATCGTCACCGCTGTTGTCGGCCACGTCGACGGCAGCCGTGCTACGTTCCGCCACCGTCGTTCCTGCCTCCCCATCCGTTGCGCCACATCCACCAGCCAAGCCAATTGTGCCCACAGTTGGACGCTGCGCACGACACGCGGCCCCCGCCGATGGTGGTGCGGCAGGCGCGACCTCAGCGTCCCAGACGCCCGCGCACCATGCCCACCAGGGTGTTCAGCTCGGCGATGCGCATGCGCTTCGCCGCGACGAAGAAGACGCCGAGGAGTACCGCGCCACCGGCCAGCAGGGCGGCGAGGGAGCCCAGGGCCCCGTCGCCGAGGAGCTTCAGAAGACCGAAGCCGACGGCACCGCCGACGACCGCGGCCGGAAGGGAGGCCATGCAGAGCCGTGCGTAGGTCCGCAGGACATGGGCGCCGTCCAGATCGCCGCCCAGCCGGTTGCGCAGGCGGCGCCAGGCGATGCCGACACCCACGGCGTAGGCGAGGCCGTAGGCGCCCGCCATGCCGACCACCGCCCACTGCGCCGGGAGGAGCACGTAGCAGAGCGCGGAGACCGCCGCGTTGACGGCGGCCACGATGACGGTGTTGTAGAAGGGCGTCCGCGTGTCCTCGTAGGCGTAGAAGCCGCGGAGGACGACGTACTGCACGGAGTACGGGATCAGGCCGAGACCGAAGGCCATCAGGATGAAGCCCATGCCCCGGGCCGCCTCGACGCCGCTGGAGGCGTACAGCAGTGTGCACATGGGGACGCCGAGCGCGAGGAAGGCGAAGGCGACCGGGACGATGGCGACGGCCGAGTTGCGCAGGCCCTGGGAGATGTCGTCGCGGACGGCGCCCGGGTCGTCGTCGTGGGCGGCGCGGGAGATGCGCGGGAGCAGCGCGGCCATGACGGAGACCGTGATGATGGCCTGCGGCATGCCCCAGATCAGCTGGGCGTTGGAGTACGCGAGGAAGCCGGCGCCGTTCTTCCCGGACTCCTCACCGGCCGCGGTGGCGAGCTGGGTGACGACCAGGACGCCCGCCTGGTTGGCGAGGACGAACAGAACGGTCCACTTGGCCAGCTTGACCGTCTTGCCGAGACCGTGGCCCTTCCAGTCGAAACGGGGACGGAAGCGGAAGCCGGCCTCACGCAGGTACGGGATCATCGCCAGGGCCTGCACGACGAGTCCGAGCAGGGTGCCGATGCCGAGGAGGCGGATGCCCTCGTCCGGGATCGTCTGCACGCCCATGTGGGACTCGGCGGAGGTGCCGTAGACCCAGATGAACAGGCCGAAGGTGACGGTCATGACGATGTTGTTGAGGACCGGGGTCCACATCATCGCGCCGAACTTGCCCCGGGCGTTGAGGATCTGACCCATCACCACGTGCACACCCATGAAGAAGATGGTGGGCAGGCAGTAGCGGGCGAAGGTGACGGCGACGCTGTTGGCGGCGGCGTCGTCGGCGATGGTGTTCGACATCAGCCGGATCAGCAGGGGGGCGGCGAAGACCGCGGCGGCCACGATCAGGCCGAGGGCCACCATCACCAGGGTGAGGAGACGGTTGGCGTAGGCCTCGCCGCCGTCCTCGTCGTTCTTCATGGAACGGACCAGCTGCGGCACGAAGACCGAGTTGAGTCCGCCGCCGACGGTGAGGATGTAGATCATCGTCGGAAGCGTGTAGGCCACGGTGAAGGTGTCACCGAGGAGGGCGGCGCCGAGCGCGCCCGTGATGACCAGGCTGCGGACGAAGCCGGTGAGCCGGGAGACGAGGGTGCCGGCCGCCATCACGGCGCTCGACTTCAGCAGGCCCGAGGCGCGGCCGGCCTTCTTCGGGGCGGGCGCGGGCAGGGGCTCCGGCTCCGGTGCGGGCGGCGGCACCTGTCCCGGCGTCTGCTGGTCGCGGTAGAGGTGTGCAAAGGCGTCCGGTTCCGGCTGTTCCTCGCCGGCCCGGGTCACCAGGTCGTCGACGCCGGTGAACTGCACGGTCCGCGCGTCGTCGCCGTACGGAAGGTGGCGGGAGGGGCCGTCGGGCTCGGGGGCCGGGGTCTGCGCCCACACGCGGGGGTCGGGGGCGTGCTGCGGAGCGGCCGGCTGCTGGTACAGCGGCTGCGGCTCCTCGTAGGTGCCGGGCGGTGGCGGGGGGTGCGCCGCGCGGTCGTACAGCGCCTCACCGACCGGGTCCTGCGCCGAGAGGTCCTGGGCCCGGTACGGGTCGTGGGTGTAGGCGTCCTGGACGTACGGGTCCTGGGCGTAGGGCGTGCCGCCGTACGGCTGCTCGCCGTACGGGTTCTCCCCGTACGGCTGCCCGGGCGGGGGGCCCTGGTGCGGCGGCACCGGGGCGGGGCCGGAACCGGGGGGTGTCATGGGCCTCCCACCGGACGGCGTGGTGCCGCCCGCACCCTGGCCGCGGTCACCGTCGTACGGCGCGTTCATGGTTACCCCACCTCATCGTCCCCGGCCGACCGGCCACGACATCGCTCAACGGTCCACTTTCTCACCCGGGCCCGCGGGGTCGCCGCTTTCGGACCCGGTGTCCGCTGTCGGGTCACTCGGCTGCGCCTCGGCGGCGGTCTCGCCGGGCCCGTCGGCGGGGTCCTGGGCGGTGCCGTCCGGGGACTCGTTCCCGGCCTCGGCGTTCAGGGCGGCCATCCGCTTGCGCTGGGAGTACATGCGCACTCCGGCGAGCACGAGGAGCAGGACGCCACCGGCGAGGACGAGCATCACCGTGGGAGTGATCTCGGAGACCTTCACCATGAAGGTCATCGGCCGGCCGTACGGCGTGCCGTCCTCGGTGTACAGCTGGGCGGTCATCGGCACCTGGCCGTTGGCGTTGGCCGCCGCCGTGAACTTGACCGACTGGCTGTGCCCGGCGTTGATCCGGATCGGTAGCTCGGCGCCGCCGTCGCCGCCGTTCAGCTTGAGACGGTTCTTGTTGCCCGGGGTGAGACGCAGGACCAGGTGGTCCACGCCCTGCAGCAGCTGGTTCTGGACCGTCACGGGGATCGTGGCGCTGCGCCCGGACAGGGTGAGGTCCGACTTGTCGACGAGCTGGACACCTTCGGTGAGGTCCTGGAGATGGTCCAGGACGGTGTCCCGGTAGAGGGCGGCCGTACTCGCACGACCCCGCCAGGACATGGACATCTCGCGGTTGATCGCGTTGCCGAAGGGAGTGACGACCCGCTCCGGGGCGGTCAGGATCACCTTGAAGTCGTCCAGCTCGTCCCGGGTGGTCTTCATGTCCCGGAACGCCTGCACGGGCAGTTCCTGGTCCCGCAGCCGTTTCGGGTAGCGGGAGGCGGCCGGCACCGTCGTGGAGGCCTCCGGGTCCGGCTTGACCGCGGCGGCGGTGATCAGGTCCAGAGGCTGGGTCCACCGCTTCGCGGAGAGGCCGCGCAGGGCCGCGGCCATGGCCTGGGCCTGCGAGACGGTCGGCGTCCGCTGCGGGGCGACCACGACGCTGCGCTGCTGCTCGGGCTGCTCCAGGGTGATCGCGAGCGACTGGGCGAGGAACTCCTGCACCGCGAGCGTGGACCTCTCCGCCCGGACCAGGTCGCCCTCGAAGGCGGTCGACAGGAGCGCGTCGCTCACGACGGCGGTGGTGCCGCCGCCGAGCGGACGCGCCGCGGTGGGGGTGTAGGAGAGGTCGTCGCGGACGCTGTCGCTGCGGGCGATCACCTTGTCGGCGCCCGCGGAGGTCGCCACGGCCACGATCGAGGGGTCGACGGCGCCGTCGGCGGGCCAGGAGAAGTCGGTGGACGGCTGGACGTGGAGGATCGTCTCCACCGTCGTGCCCGCGAGGGAGGTCGCCGACTGGAGGTGTTGGAGCGATCCGGGGACGTCCTTGCCGCGGTGAGCGAGGGAGGCGAGATCCGGATCGGCGAACGGCAGCGCGACGACCTTGTCGCCCGGAACGGCCTTCTCCAGCTCGTTCAGCCACCGTTCGGCGAGGGCCTGGTGGCCGCCGGGCACGTGGGTGGTGCCCTCCTTGACCCGGTAGCCGTTCGCCATGGCGTCGACGGAGGCCAGCAGGTCGGGGTCGATCACCCAGGTGACGGGGAGGTCCCTGCCCAGCGAGACCATCTCGTCGAGGCGGCCCCCTGGCCTCAGCTCCGCGGCCAGGTCGTCGTCCTCGAAGATCGGGGTCTGCTGCGCGTCGGTGCCGGTCTCGGCCGACACGTGCGAGGAGGAGATCAGCGGCCAGAGATAGGTGACCTGGGTCTTCTTCTCCGTCGCCTCCGGCTGGTACGGCAGGAAGGTCCGCTCGATGCCGAGCACCCGGTTGTAGCCCTGCCCGGCGAGCCGGCCCGTGAGGGAGACCCCCAGCTGGTACACGCCGGCCGCGTCGAGGCCGAGCTTGGTGACCGGTACCGAGAGAGTGAACTCGGCGCTGAGTCCGGCCTTGAGTTCCGGGATCTCGAGCTTGGGGGCACCCAGGGCGTCCGGGTCGCTGCCGGCCCGGAAGCCGGTCCGGCCGGAGATCTGCTCGATCTGGCTCCGGCTGGTCATCCGGGGGCCGACCCGCAGATCCACGCTCGCGCCGGTGATCGTCTTCTTCCCCAGGTTGGTCACCGTCCCGGAGACCGTGACGGTGTCCCCTTCGACAGGGGCACTGGGAGAGAGCGTGTCGAGCGACACATCGACCGTCCGGGAACCGCCGGCCCCCTCGGCCGCCGCCGCGGGAGGGGCGGCCGGGGACTGGAGCAGCCCGGCGAGGAGCGGAGCCCCGACGGCCACCACGAGGATGCGCCGCAGCCATCGACGGGCAGGTGAGGGACCGGTTCCCTGGATGTCTGCCGCCTCGGCCACGCGTTCGCCCGTCCTCGTCGTTGTCTCTGGTGCCAGTGGTGTCGATGGTTCCCGGTTGCTGTGTCCAGGCATGGTAACGAGGCACGTCGGGGGCAGGTGCCGGGGACTGCTCCAGCCGATGGGCGGGAGCGCGCGGGCCGGCGGGGGAAAACCGGGACGTCGCCCGGACCCGGGGCACGTACCCTTTTCTGTTGTGCCGAACGCCAATGAAGACACCCCGACTGCACTGAGCCAGGTGCAACGCCGCGCGGTCAGTGAACTGCTGCGCGTGTCCCCTGTCGCCGACGATCTCGCCCGCCGCTTCCAGGAAGCCGGGTTCAGCCTCGCGCTGGTCGGTGGTTCGGTGCGGGACGCACTGCTCGGCCGGCTCGGCAACGACCTGGACTTCACCACCGACGCCCGCCCCGAGGACGTACTGAAGATCGTCCGTCCGTGGGCCGACGCCGTGTGGGAGGTCGGCATCGCCTTCGGGACGGTCGGCTGTCAGAAGGCGGGCTACCAGGTGGAGGTCACCACCTACCGCTCCGAGGCCTACGACCGGACCTCGCGCAAGCCGGAGGTCTCGTACGGCGACTCCATCGACGAGGACCTGGTCCGTCGTGACTTCACCGTCAACGCCATGGCGGTGGCCCTCCCCGAGAAGGAGTTCATCGACCCGTACGGCGGTCTCGAGGATCTCGCGGCCCGGGTGCTTCGCACCCCCGGCACCCCCGAGGAGTCCTTCTCCGACGACCCGCTGCGCATGATGCGGGCCGCGCGCTTCGCCGCTCAGCTGGACTTCGAGGTCGCCCCCGAGGTCGTCACGGCGATGAAGGAGATGTCCGGCCGGATCGAGATCGTCTCCGCCGAGCGGGTCCGCGACGAGCTCAACAAGCTGCTGCTCTCCGCCCACCCCCGCAAGGGCCTCGGGCTCCTCGTGGACACCGGCCTCGCCGACCACGTGCTGCCCGAGCTGCCGGCGCTGCGCCTGGAGAGCGACGAGCACCACCGGCACAAGGACGTCTACGAGCACTCCCTGACGGTGCTCGACCAGGCGATCGACCTGGAGGAGGACGGCCCGGACCTGGTGCTGCGCCTCGCCGCCCTGCTCCACGACATCGGCAAGCCGCGCACCCGCCGCTTCGAGAAGGACGGCCGGGTCTCCTTCCACCACCACGAGGTGGTCGGCGCCAAGATGACCAAGAAGCGCATGACCGCGCTGAAGTACTCCAACGAGATGGTCAAGGACGTCTCGCGCCTCGTGGAGCTGCACCTGCGCTTCCACGGGTACGGGACCGGGGAGTGGACCGACTCGGCCGTGCGCCGGTACGTGCGGGACGCGGGCCCCCTGCTCTCCCGGCTCCACAAGCTCACCCGCTCGGACTGCACCACGCGCAACAAGCGCAAGGCGAGCGCCCTCTCCCGCGCCTACGACGGCTTGGAGGAGCGCATCGCGCAGCTCCAGGAGCAGGAGGAGCTGGACGCGATCCGGCCCGACCTCGACGGCAACCAGATTCAGGAGATCCTCGGCATCCGGCCGGGTCCTGCCGTGGGACAGGCCTACAAGTTCCTGCTGGAGCTGCGGCTGGAGAACGGGCCGATGGACCACGACGCGGCCGTGACCGCGCTCAGGGAGTGGTGGGCCGCCCGCGATTGAGTCGGGATTCGGGAAGGTCGCCGTTTCACGTGAAACACGCCGCCTGCCCGTCGCGAACCGCGTGGTCGGCCGGGAGGGGTGATGTTTCACGTGAAACATCACCCCTTCGCGCGTTTCCGGAGCAGAGCGAGAGCGATCACCGCGTAGAGCACGGCCACCAGACCCACCAGCAGGGCGGACCGTCCATCAGTCGGCAGCATCAGCGCCGAGACTGCCGCCGCGCCGACGAAGGCCACGTTGAACAGCACGTCGTAGAGGGAGAAGACCCGCCCCCGGTAGGAGTCGTCCACGGCCGTCTGCACCACCGTGTCCGTCGCGATCTTCGCGCCCTGGGAGACGAGGCCGAGAGCGAAGGCCGCGACGAGGAAGGGAGCGGGGGCGAAGGTCAGGCCGAGGACCGGAACCAGAACTGCGGCCGTTCCCGCGCACACGGTCATCCAGCCGAAGGGGCCGAGCCGGCCCACCGCCCCCGGGGACAGAACGGCGGCAGCGAAGAAGCCGGCTCCGGAGAGGGCGACCGCGAGCCCGAGGAGCCCCAGCCCTTCCTCCTCCGTCGAGCTCCACGCGTACCGGCAGAGCATGAGGACGGTCACGAGGAGGGCGCCGTAGCAGAAGCGCATCAACCCGATGGTGATCAGCGCTCGTGCGGCGGACCGACGCTCGGCGAGATGACGCAGCCCGGCGGCGAGGCCGCGCGCGGTGGAGGCGAGGGCCGCGGAGAGCCGGTATGACGCGGTACCCGGATCCGGACCGAGGAGTTCGCGGGGCATGCGCAGGGACGCGAGAGCGGAGCAGAGGTAGAGGAAAGCGCCGAAGGCCACCACCGCCGCGTCGGACCCGTCGGCGAGCAGCCGGACGCCGAAGGCCAGGCCACCGCCGAGGGTGGCGGCCAGGGTGCCGGCGGTGGGGGAGAGCGCGTTGGCCACGACCAGCCGCTCCTCGTCGACCACCCGTGGGAGGGCGGCGGAGAGGCCGGCGAGCACGAACCGGTTGACGGCCGTGACCGAGAGAGCCGAGACGTAGAACAGCCAGTCGGGGACGGAGGCGAGGATCAGGAGCGCGGTCCCGCAGGCGAGGAGGGCGCGCAGCAGGTTCCCGTACAGGAAGACCTGGCGTCTCTGCCAGCGGTCGAGAAGGACCCCGGCGAAGGGGCCGATGACGGAGTACGGCAGCAGCAGGACCGCCATGGCCGAGGCGATGGCGCCCGGCGAGGTCTGCTTCTCGGGGGAGAACACGACGTACGCGGCCAGAGCCACCTGGTAGACGCCGTCGGCGGACTGGGAGAGGAGCCGGACGGTCAGCAGGCGGCGGAAGTCGCGCAGGCGCAGCAGTACGCGCAGATCACGTACGACGGACATGGCAGCAAGACTCACATACGACGAGGGCCCCGGGGCAGTGCCTCGGGGACCCTCGTGCGGAGTCGGCGGAACCGGCTGGTTCTTAGCGCTCGACCTCGCCCTTGATGAACTTCTCGACGTTCTCGCGGGCCTCGTCGTCGAAGTACTGGACCGGCGGGGACTTCATGAAGTAGCTCGACGCGGAGAGGATCGGGCCGCCGATGCCGCGGTCCTTGGCGATCTTCGCGGCACGCACGGCGTCGATGATGACACCCGCCGAGTTCGGCGAGTCCCACACCTCGAGCTTGTACTCCAGGTTCAGCGGAACGTCACCGAAGGCGCGGCCCTCGAGACGGACGTACGCCCACTTGCGGTCGTCCAGCCAGGCCACGTAGTCGGAGGGGCCGATGTGGACGTTCTTCTCGCCGAGCTCCCGGTCGGGGATCTGCGAGGTGACGGCCTGCGTCTTGGAGATCTTCTTGGACTCCAGGCGCTCGCGCTCGAGCATGTTCTTGAAGTCCATGTTGCCGCCGACGTTCAGCTGCATCGTGCGGTCGAGGATGACACCGCGGTCCTCGAACAGCTTCGCCATGACGCGGTGCGTGATGGTGGCGCCGACCTGGGACTTGATGTCGTCACCGACGATCGGGACACCGGCCTCGGTGAACTTGTCCGCCCACTCCTTGGTGCCGGCGATGAAGACCGGGAGGGCGTTGACGAAGGCGACCTTGGCGTCGATGGCGCACTGGGCGTAGAACTTCGCCGCGTCCTCGGAGCCGACCGGCAGGTAGCAGACGAGAACGTCGACCTGCTTGTCCTTGAGGACCTGGACGATGTCGACCGGGGCCTCGGCGGACTCCTCGATGGTCTCGCGGTAGTACTTGCCCAGACCGTCGAGGGTGTGGCCGCGCTGGACGGTGACGCCGGTGGCGGGCACGTCGCAGATCTTGATGGTGTTGTTCTCGCTGGCGCCGATGGCGTCGGCCAGGTCCAGGCCCACCTTCTTCGCGTCCACGTCGAACGCGGCGACGAACTCGACGTCACGCACGTGGTAGTCGCCGAACTGCACGTGCATCAGGCCGGGGACCTTGGCCGCCGGGTCGGCGTCCTTGTAGTACTCGACGCCCTGGACCAGCGACGCGGCACAGTTGCCCACGCCGACGATGGCTACGCGAACCGAACCCATTTCCGGTTGCTCCCTGTGTATTCATGGAATCCCCGCTGAGGGCGGGGGTTCACTTGGTGGTGTCATCGGACGGATCCGGCCGGGTACTGCCCCCGTGCCGGGGCAGGCCGCCCGTTTCTTCGGAATCGTTGTCGTGCCGAGCGGGGGCATCGGTGCCGGATCGCTGATCCCGCCCTGCCCGCTCGCTCTCGATGAGCTCGTTCAGCCAGCGCACCTCGCGCTCCACGGACTCCATGCCGTGGCGCTGCAGCTCAAGCGTGTAGTCGTCGAGGCGCTCGCGCGTCCTGGCCAGTGAGGCGCGCATCTTCTCCAGGCGCTCCTCCAGCCGGCTGCGGCGGCCCTCCAGTACCCGCATCCGCACCTCGCGCTCGGTCTGACCGAAGAAGGCGAAGCGGGCGGCGAAGTGCTCGTCCTCCCAGGCGTCGGGCCCGGTGTGGGAGAGGAGCTCCTCGAAGTGCTCCTTACCTTCCGGCGTCAGCCGGTAGACGATCTTCGCGCGGCGGCCTGCCAGCGAGGCGGCGAGCGCGTCCTCGGGGGCGCTGCCCGGCTCCTCGATCAACCAGCCGTTTGAGACCAGCGTCTTGAGGCAGGGGTACAGCGTCCCGTAGCTGAAGGCGCGGAAGATGCCGAGCGACGTGTTGAGCCGCTTGCGCAGCTCGTACCCGTGCATCGGGGCCTCGCGCAGAAGGCCGAGAACGGCGAACTCGAGGATGCCCGATCGCCTGCTCATCCGCTCGCCTCCTCCGCCACCCGGGACGCTTATGCCGTACTGATGTATCGGATCGATACATCCCGACGATAGAACGGCCGCTGACCGGCGACAAGTGGGGGTCCCGTGACCGGCGTCACATCATCAATTCACAGCAGGCGACTTGCCTGATTTGGGGTGAACTCCGGCCATAGGGGGTTTTTGGCCGTGCGTAGTCTGTCCCGCATGCAGACCACCGGGAACCAAGCGACGCGCTGGGGCGTCAGTGCAGCGGGTGACCGGCTGCGGTACGGAGGGGCCTCCGATGGGTTCCAGGCCGTACGCATTTCGGGGGGACCGGAACTCAACTGCCGCTTCCAGGCCTACGCGCCTGCCCGAGGAGTAGTCGTTCGATGAGCGAGCATCGTCGCAAAATGCCGCCGCAGCAGCCGCCGACGGGCGGTCGCGCGGCGGCACGGCGCGCCGCACAGCAGCCGATGGGCCGCCGGCCGGCCCCGGCCCATGACACCGGCATGGAGGCCCCTTCGGCCTCGTACGGGCCGCCCTCCTCGTACGGGGAGGAGCGCCCCTACGGTGGCCGCGCCGAGGCCCGGCGCGCCGCCCAGCGCGGCGGTCGCCGCCGGGCGGCCGAGCACGGCCACGGTGGAGCCGGAGGTGCCGGCGGCGGACGGCGCGGTGGCGGCGGTGGCGGTGGCCACAACGGAGGGCCGGGGCGGGGCCGCGGGGGCCGTCCGCCGGGCAAGAAGCGGATGATCGACTACCCGCGCCACGACAAGTACGGCTGGCGTCGCTGGGTGCCGTCGTGGAAGTTCGTGACGGGCACGTTCCTGTTCTTCGTGGCGAGCCTGATGGGCGCGGCATTCATCGCGTACGCCAAGGTCGGCATCCCCGACGAGGCGGAGACCGCGACCTCGCAGAACAACATCTTCTACTGGGCCGACGGCGAGCGCATGGTCGCCACGGGCAGCGGTCAGAACCGGCAGATCGTCGGGTTCGAGAAGATCCCGACGCACATGCAGGACGCCGTGGTCTCGGCCGAGAACAAGACGTTCTGGACGGACTCCGGCATCGACCCCATGGGGATCGGCCGCGCCGTCTGGAACATGGCCAAGGGCGGCGAGACCCAGGGCGGCTCGACCATCACCCAGCAGTACGTGAAGAACAACCGGCTCGACGACCAGTCCCAGACCGTTACCCGGAAGGTGAAGGAACTCTTCATCTCCATGAAGGTCGGCAACGAGCTGAAGAAGCCCGAGATCATGGCCGGCTACCTGAACACCGCGTACTACGGACGCGGGGCCTACGGCATCCAGGCCGCCGCCCGCGCGTACTTCAACGTGGACGCCCAGGATCTCAACGTCAGCCAGTCCGCTCTGCTCGCCGCAGTCCTCAAGGGCGCCACGTACTACGACCCGGCCGGCTACCCGGAGATCGACCCGGAGGCCACGGCCGAGAAGAACACGGCCCGCGCCACCGAGCGGTGGAACTGGATCCTCGACGAGATGGTCAAGGACGGCAAGCTCAAGCCGGAGGAGCGCGCGAAGTACCCGACCTTCCCCCACGTCGAGAAGCTCAAGCCGGCCGCCAACATGAGCGGCCAGATCGGCTACCTCGTCAGCACGGCCAAGGCGAACGTCCGCAACAAGTTCGGCATCACCGAGCAGGAGCTGGAGCGCGGCGGCTACGAGATCCGTACCACCTTCGATAAGTCGAAGGTCGAGGCGCTCGAGAAGTCGATCAAGAAGATCTACGACGAGTACATCGACCCCGAGAAGCGCCCGGACACCGACACCCACGTCCAGTTCGGCGGCGCCTCGGTCGACGCCGCGACGGGCGCGATCGTCGCCCTCTACGGCGGCACGGACTACACCAAGCACTACACCAACAACGCCGACAACACCGGCGCCCAGGTGGGATCGACCTTCAAGCCCTTCGTCCTCGCCGCCGCCATGAAGGACGGCGTGCGCAACCCGGAGCTCGGGCCCGATCAGGGCGCCGACGAGCGCACCATCGTCGACCCCGACAAGAGCCGCTACTCCGGCAAGAACGAGCTCAAGGTCCGCCGGTACAACGGCGAGATCTGGCACAACGAGAAGGGTGAGGAGTGGCTGCAGACGAACGATGACAACAAGAGCTACGGCAACATCACCCTCCGCGAAGCGATGATCCGCTCGGCCAACTCGCCGTACGTGCAGCTCGGCATGGACGTCGGTATCGACAAGGTCCGCGACGCCGCCATCAAGGCCGGACTGCGGCCGGAATCGCTCGTCCAGGGCGAGGTGCCGTCGTTCTCCCTCGGCATCTCCAGCCCGAGCGCCATCCGCATGGCCGGGGCGTACGCCACCTTCGCCAACCAGGGCGTGCAGAACGAGCCGTACTCCGTCACCGAGGTGAGGCGGGGCGGCCAGCCCATCCACAAGCACAAGCCCGAGCCGCAGCAGGCCTTCACCTCCGCCGTCAGCAGCAACGTCACCGACGTGCTCCGTGACGTGGTGGAGTCGCCGTACGGCACCGGCCGCAAGGCCAAGGTCCCCGGCCGTCAGGTGGCCGGCAAGACGGGTACGACCGACGGCAACAAGTCGGCCTGGTTCGTGGGCTACACGCCCCAGCTGTCGACCGCCATCGACATGTACCGCTTCTCCGACGACGAGACGCAGAAGAAGCGTGAGTTCCTGGAGATGTTCGGCACGGGTGACCAGCCGAAGATCCACGGTTCCTCGTTCCCGTCGCGGATCTGGCAGGACTACATGACCGAGGCCGTCAAGGGCTACGCGGTCAAGGCCTTCCCCGCGCCGGAGAAGCTGGAGGACGCCAAGTCGGTCTTCGGCGGCGGCGCGACCAGCCCGGCGCCGACCCCGACGGTCACGGAGAAGCCCACCGAGTCCGCCACGCCGACCACGACTCCCCCGACCACGACGGCCCCGCCGACGACGACTCCGCCCACGACGCCGTCCAAGTCGCCGAAGCCGACCAAGACGGAGACGTGCAGCATCTGGGACCGGGACTGCAACAACCCGGACGACCCCGGCGGCACCACGGGCCAGCCGACGACGACTCCGCCGGCGACGCCGACCACGGAACCCGGTCCGACCGACACGCCGACGGGCGGCGGCGGTGGCGGTTCCGGCGGTCCCGGGGGCGACAACGGCAAACCCGAGGACGGCAGCTGGTTCCCCTAGCCTCTCCTGAGGCCTGAGGGCCGCCGCGCCGGTCCGTACCCCCGTGTACGGTCCGGCCGCGGCGGCCCTCGCCGCTTTCCCGGGGGCGTACGGCAGGATGTCCCCCATGCCGAGCCTCCAGAAGACGCGCGCGCCACGGGACCGGTCCCAGGGGCGCTCGCCCGCGGTCGTCCCCACCCACCGGGACCCGGTGGCCGCCGCGGGCAGCCAGCTGATCGGCGGCCCGTTCGGCCGTCGCGCGCTGACCGGGACCGGACCGTTCACGCCGGTGCGGGTCATCGCCCTCGTGGCGATCGGCATGTTCGCGCTCGGCATGGTGCAGAAGCTGCCCTGCTACAACTGGGCCTGGTTCGAGGGCATCACCTCCCAGTACACCCACGCCTGCTACTCCGACATCCCGCACCTCTACGAGGGGCGCGGCTTCGCGGCGGGTCTGGTGCCCTACTTCGACCGGCTGAGCGGCGGCGTACCGTTCCTGGAATACCCCGTCCTCACCGGTCTGTTCATGGAGGTCGCGGCCTGGCTGACGCCCGGCGGCGGCCCCATGAGGGAGCAGGAGCAGGCGTTCTGGATGGTCAACGCCGGCCTGCTGATGGTCTGCGCGGCCGTCCTCGCCGTCTGTGTGGCCCGGACGCACCGCCACCGGCCCTGGGACGGGCTGCTCGTCGCGCTGGCCCCCTCGATCGCGCTCACGGCCACGATCAACTGGGACCTCCTGGCGGTCGCGCTCACCGCGGCCGCCGTCCTGATGTGGTCGCGCGGCCGGCCGCTGGCCTTCGGCATCCTGCTCGGCCTGGCCACGGCCTCGAAGTTCTACCCGGTCCTGCTGCTCATCCCCCTGCTGCTGCTCTGCCGGCGGGCCGGGAAGTGGCGGCGGTACGGGGCGGCGGTGCTCGGCGCGGCCGGGGCCTGGCTGGTCGTGAACCTGCCCGTAATGATTCTCGCCCCGGAGGGCTGGAAGCAGTTCTACCTCTTCAGCCGGGACCGGAACGTCGACTTCGGCTCCGTATGGCTGCTCGTCAGCCAGCGCACCGGCGACCCGATCAGCCCCGAGCGGGCCAATCTGTACGCGCTGCTGCTGATGGTGGTGGCGGTGGCGGCCCTCGCGATGCTGACGTTCACGGCGCCCCGGCGGCCCCGCTTCGTCCAGCTGGCGTTCCTGATCGTCGCCGCGTTCGTCCTGACCAACAAGGTCTACTCGCCGCAGTACGTCCTGTGGCTCGTCCCGCTGGCCGTGCTCGCCCGGCCGCGCTGGCGTGACTTCCTCATCTGGCAGGCCTGCGAGGTCATGTACTTCCTGGGCGTCTGGATGTATCTGGCCTTCACGGCGAGTGGCAACAAGCAGGGCCTGCCCGTGGACGGCTACCAGTTCGCGATCGTCCTGCACCTGCTCGGCACGCTGTACCTGTGCGTGATGGTCGTACGGGACATCCTGACGCCCGAGCGTGACCCCGTGCGGCAGGACGGCGCCGACGATCCCTCGGGAGGCGTCCTGGACGGGGCGGAGGACGTCTTCGTGGCCGGCAGGGCCGCGCACCTGGCGCGGCGGGCGGTGCCGCCGCGGGGTCCCGAGTGGCCGCGGGTGGAGTGGGGCACGTCCGGGAGCGCCGGGGCCCCCGGGGACGGCGGCTCGCGCGGATGACGTACCGCGGCGGCCGGCGGGGCTGACGTACCGACGGGTGAGGGCCCCGGCTCCGACGAGCCGGGGCCCTCACCCGTGGACCCGCGGGGCGGGACGCCGGTGGCTCAGCGCTCCACGAGGCGGTCGAACTGCGTCGTGGTGTGGCGCAGATGCGCCACGAGCTCGTCGCCGACCCGCGGCTCCTGCGCGTCGGCGGGCACGAACAGGATCGACACCTGCATGTGCGGCGGCTCGGCGAACCAGCGCTGCTTGCCCGCCCACACGAACGGCGAGAGGTTCCGGTTGACGGTCGCGAGACCGGCCCGGGCCACTCCCTTGGCGCGCGGCATTACGCCGTGCATGGCCTTGGGGGCCTCCAGGCCCACGCCGTGCGAGGTGCCGCCGGCGACGACCACGAGCCAGCCGTCCGAGGCCGCCTTCTGCTGGCGGTAGCCGAAGCGGTCCCCCTTGGAGACACGCGTCACGTCCAGGACCGAACCCCGGTACTCCGTGGCCTCGTGGTCGCCGAGCCAGAGCCGGGTGCCGATCCGGGCGCGGAAGCGGGTCTGCGGGAACTGCTGCTGGAGCCGGGCCTGCTCCTCGGCACGCAGATGGCTCACGAACAGGGTGTGCAGGGGCAGCCGGGCCGCGCGCAGGCGGTCCATCCAGCCGATGACCTCCTCGACCGCGTCGGTGCCGTCCGGCCGGTCGAGCGGCAGGTGCAGGGCGAAGCCCTCCAGGCGGACGTCCTCGATGGCCGAGTGGAGCATCGGGAGCTCCTCCTCGCGGACGCCGTGGCGCTTCATCGAGCTCATGCACTCGATGACGACCCGGGCCCCGACGAGGGCGTGCACCCCGTCGACGGAGGAGACGGAGCGGATCACCCGGTCGGGCAGCGGAACCGGTTCCTCGCCCCGCCGGAACGGGGTGAGGACCAGCAGGTCACCGCTGAACCAGTCCTTGATCCTGGCGGCTTCGTAGGTGGTGCCGACGGCGAGCATGTCGGCGCCGAACCGGGCCGCCTCGTCCGCGAGCCGCTCGTGCCCGAAGCCGTAGCCGTTGCCCTTGCAGACCGGGATCAGACCGGGGAACTGGTCGATCACCGTCTTCTGGTGCGCCCGCCAGCGCGCGGTGTCGACGTAGAGGGAGAGCGCCATGGCCGGCCCGGAACCTTTCTGACGGCAGCGGTGGATCACAGGTGTGTACGAGAGTACGGAACGCCCGGCGGCGCGACACGGGGCCGTGCCGCGCCGGACGGGTCAGCGGCGGGACATGTAGATGTCGAGCGCCTTGTGCAGCAGCTTGTTGAGGGGGAAGTCCCATTCGCCGACGTACTCGACGGCCTCTCCGCCGGTGCCCACCTTGAACTGGATGAGCCCGAAGAGGTGGTCGGTCTCGTCGAGCGAGTCCGAGATGCCCCGCAGGTCGTAGACGGTGGCGCCCATCGCGTAGGCGTCGCGCAGCATCCGCCACTGCATCGCGTTCGAGGGCCGGACCTCGCGGCCGATGTTGTCCGAGGCGCCGTAGGAGTACCAGACGTGGCCACCGACGACGAGCATGGTCGCGGCGGACAGGTTCACGCCGTTGTGGCGGGCGAAGTAGAGCCGCATGCGGTTGGGGTCCTCGTTGTTGAGGACGGTCCACATGCGCTGGAAGTACGACAGCGGGCGGGGCCGGAAGCGGTCACGGACGGCCGTGATCTCGTACAGGCGCTGCCACTCGGCCAGGTCCTCGTAGCCGCCCTGGACGACCTCGACGCCGGCCTTCTCGGCCTTCTTGATGTTGCGGCGCCACAGCTGGTTGAAGCCCTTGAGGACGTCGTCCAGGGAGCGGTTCGCGAGCGGGACCTGGAAGACGTAGCGGGGCTGGACGTCGCCGAAGCCGGCGCCGCCGTCCTCGCCCTGCTGCCAGCCCATCCTCCGCAGCCGGTCGGCGACTTCGAAGGCACGCGCCTCGACGTGGGTGGCCTGGACGTCCTTCAGGCGCTTGACGTCCGGGTCCTGGATGCCGGACTTGATCGCGGCCGCGTCCCAGCGGCGGATGACGACCGGCGGGCCCATCTTCACCGAGAAGGCGCCCTGCTGCTTGAGGTGGGCCAGCATCGGCTGGAGCCACTCGTCGAGGTTGGGCGCGTACCAGTTGATGACGGGGCCCTCGGGCAGGTACGCCAGGTAGCGCTTGAGCTTGGGGAGCTGACGGTAGAGCACCAGCCCGGCGCCGACGAGCTCACCGTTCTTGTCGAACCAACCGAGGTTCTCCGAGCGCCACTCGGTCTTCACGTCCGCCCACGCCGGGACCTGGCAGTGGCTCGCCGCGGGCTGGCTCTGGATGTACGCCAGATGCTGCTCTCGGCTGATGGTCCTCAGGGTCAGGCTCATGCGGGGCGCTCCTCGGCAGGTGTGTCCCCATCGGTTCAGGGGCTCCGGCTCTCGCGCCGAAGCCTACTGCGAGCGGGGAGCGCCCCGAATGGCTGTGTGGGCGGTGACGTGCCGCGGGCCTCCTCCGAAGGGGTGCCGGCGGGGTGGGCCGCCTCAGCCGATGACGCCGCCGAAGAGGCCGCCGTGGGCCATGCCGAGGAAGAAGCCGACCGCGGCCGCGCCGAGCCCGACGATCAGGGCGAAGCGCTCGCGTGTCGTGACGGAGACGAACTGTCCGTAGGCACCGGTGAGGATGCCGATCAGGCCCGTCCAGGAGCTGAGCAGGTGGAGGTCGTGGAACTGCGCGGTGACGAAGGAGAGGACGCCGAGGACCAGCGTCACGCCGACCAGGGTGTCCTGGAGGGGGTGTGGCTTGCCGTCGGTGGCGAAGAGGGAGTGTCCGGGGTCGCGTCGCATTGCCTGTGCCATGGGGCACCTCCTGGCGTGCCGTCCGGAAGGCGGCGCATCCTAGCGCCGCCTACGTCCGATGTGTACAGATTGCGTCCGCTCCCCACAGGATTTCAACCGCAGGCGTGCGGGCGGGTACTCTGTACGGTCTGCACCGGTGTCTGCCCAGGCTCGTCCTGGTCACTCGGCGGGACCCCCGTTCGACGGGGGGTCTGTCAGTGGTGGCGGATACCGTTGTTCACGCATCACGACCCTCCTGCCACGGAACGACCGTGGCCGCTGAGTCCAAAGGAGGTGGGTTCCACATGCGTCACTACGAGGTGATGGTCATCCTCGACCCCGATCTCGAGGAGCGCGCTGTCTCCCCGCTGATCGAGAACTTCCTCTCCGTCGTCCGTGAGGGCAACGGAAAGGTCGAGAAGGTCGACACCTGGGGCCGTCGTCGTCTCGCCTACGAGATCAAGAAGAAGCCCGAGGGCATCTACTCGGTCATCGACCTGCAGGCCGAGCCTGCGGTCGTCAAGGAGCTCGACCGCCAGATGAACCTGAACGAGTCGGTCCTCCGGACCAAGGTCCTCCGTCCCGAGACCCACTGAGCTTTCCGCTCAGAGGTCATCGGGTCCGAGTAGCAACAAGCAGCCAGAAGCAATCCCGCCGAGAGGTTCACCCATGGCAGGCGAGACCGTCATCACGGTCGTCGGCAATCTCGTCGACGACCCCGAGCTGCGCTTCACCCCGTCCGGTGCGGCGGTCGCGAAGTTCCGCGTCGCGTCCACTCCCCGCACCTTCGACCGCCAGACGAACGAGTGGAAGGACGGCGAAAGCCTCTTCCTGACCTGCTCGGTCTGGCGTCAGGCGGCGGAGAACGTCGCCGAGTCGCTCCAGCGAGGCATGCGCGTCGTCGTGCAGGGCCGGCTGAAGCAGCGGTCCTACGAGGACCGTGAGGGCGTCAAGCGCACGGTCTTCGAGCTGGACGTCGAGGAAGTCGGCCCCAGCCTCAAGAACGCCACGGCCAAGGTCACCAAGACCGCCGGCCGCGGTGGTCAGGGCGGCTACGGCGGTGGTGGCAACTCCGGCGGTGGCCAGCCGGGCGGCGGCGGTGCTCCCGCCGACGACCCGTGGGCGACCGGCGGCACGTCCTCCGGCGGCCAGCAGGCCGGCGGAGGCAGCTGGGGTGGCAATTCCGGCGGCGGCTACTCGGACGAGCCTCCCTTCTAGGGCACGCGCCCTGGAAGCAGCTCGTACCCCCACTTCTTGATCACACAGGAGAAACACCATGGCGAAGCCGCCTGTGCGCAAGCCTAAGAAGAAGGTCTGCGCGTTCTGCAAGGACAAGACCGCGTACGTGGACTACAAGGACACGAACATGCTGCGGAAGTTCATTTCCGACCGCGGCAAGATCCGTGCCCGCCGCGTGACCGGCAACTGCACGCAGCACCAGCGTGACGTCGCCACGGCCGTCAAGAACAGCCGTGAGATGGCGCTGCTGCCCTACACGTCCACCGCGCGATAAGGGAAGGGTGACCGAAAAATGAAGATCATCCTCACCCACGAGGTCTCTGGCCTCGGTGCCGCCGGCGATGTCGTCGACGTCAAGGACGGCTACGCTCGCAACTACCTGGTCCCGCGCGGTTTCGCGATCCGCTGGACCAAGGGCGGCGAGAAGGACGTGGCGCAGATCCGCCGCGCCCGCAAGATCCACGAGATCGCGACCATCGAGCAGGCCAACGAGATCAAGGCCCAGCTCGAGGGCACCAAGGTGCGTCTGGCTGTTCGCTCCGGCGACGCCGGCCGTCTCTTCGGTTCCGTGACCCCGGCCGACATCGCCTCGGCGATCAAGTCCGCGGGTGGCCCCGACGTCGACAAGCGTCGCGTCGAGCTCGGTTCGCCGATCAAGACCCTGGGCTCGCACCAGGTGTCCGTGCGTCTGCACCCCGAGGTTGCCGCGAAGCTCGGCGTCGAGGTCGTCGCCGCGTAACGCTGCCCTCAGCAGTGACACGAGCAGTACGGAAGGGCCGCACCCCCGGGGGTGCGGCCCTTCCGCCGTTTCACGTGAAACGGCGGCTAGCGGGTGGCGCCGGTGACGATCCAGCGGCCGGAGCGCATGCGGAAGCTCAGGGTGAGCATGCGGACGGTCATCATCAGCGCCATCGCCCACCAGACCGCGGTCAGCCCGCCGCCGAGGACCGGCACCAGGAGGGCGACGGGGGCGAAGACCACCAGGGTCACCAGCATCGCCCAGGCCAGGTACGGCCCGTCGCCCGCCCCCATCAGCACGCCGTCGAGGACGAAGACCACGCCGGCGACAGGCTGGGAGAGCGCGACGACGAGGAGAGCCGGGAGCAGGGTGTCCTGCACGGTCGGATCGCCGGTGAACAGCGGTACGAAGAGGGGGCGGGCCAGCACCAGCAGGACTCCGAGCACCACACCGGAGACGACGCCCCACTGCACCATCCGGCGGCAGACCTGGCGGGCGCCCTCGGCGTCATCCGCGCCGAGGTAGCGCCCGATGATGGCCTGCCCCGCGATGGCGATGGCATCGAGGGCGAAGGCCATGAGGCTCCACAGCGCCAGAATGATCTGGTGGGCGGCCACCTCGGCGTCCCCGAGCCGTGCCGCGACGGCCGTGGCGATCATCATGACGGCGCGGAGCGAGAGCGTACGCACCAGAAGGGGGACGCCGGCCTGGGCGGAGGCACGGATGCCAGCCGCGTCGGGCCGGAGCGAGGCGCCATGGCGCCGGGCGCCCCGGACGACCACGACGAGATAAGCGACCGCCATGCCGCACTGGGCGATGACGGTGCCCCAGGCGGAGCCGGCGATGCCGAGCCCGGCCCCGTAGACGAGCCCCACGTTGAGCGCCGCGTTGGTCGCGAAGCCCGCGATGGCCACGTAGAGCGGGGTGCGGGTGTCCTGCAGTCCGCGCAGGACACCGGTGGCGGCCAGGACGATCAGCATCGCAGGGATCCCGAAGCTGGAGATCCGCAGATACGTGACGGCGTGGGGCGCGGCGGTGCCCGAGGCCCCGAAGAGGTCGACCAGCCAGGGAGCCGTGGGCAGGGTGACCGCGACGACCGCGAGTCCGAGGAAGGCGGCCAGCCAGATGCCGTCCATGCCCTGCCGGATGGCGGCCGGGAGATCGTCCGCGCCGACCCGGCGCGCGACGGCGGCCGTGGTGGCGTAGGCGAGGAAGACGAACACGCTCACGGCGGTGGAGAGCAGAGCCGCGGCGATGGCGAGACCCGCGAGTTGCGGGGTGCCGAGATGGCCGATGACGGCACTGTCGACCATGAGGAAGAGGGGCTCCGCGACGAGAGCACCGAAGGCCGGAAGGGCGAGGGAGACGATCTCGCGGTCGTGGCGGCGGCGGACGGAGCGGGGAGTCGTGGAGGCCTGGGGCATGGCATCAATCTAATCTTCCACAGGTAAGAGATGCAATGGCCTGTTACTCCTTACCTGTGACGGGCTCGCGACTTCGGGTGTGGGCTGTTTGTTCTGATCCTGCTCCAGGGGGAAAAGTTTTTCTCCCCCACAGCCCGTGGATGGAAAAAGCCCAGGTCAGGCCGCTCATAGCCGGAGCCCTATGAGTTTGTCCACACAGCTGTCCCCCACTCCGTGCACAGGATCGGGCAGGTTCTCCACAGCATCTGGGCCTTCACCCACAGGGCCTGTGGATAACCAGATTGGCTGACGCCCTCCGCGGCCCTACCGTGGACCGGCGCCCGACGCGCCAGTAGCGGTCGCGAAAGCCACTCTTTGATCGAAGCCGTGGCGTGAAAGAGTGGCACGGCGAGGTCCGCGGAGCGGACGGGAGGAGGTGGCTTGGTGAGCATTCCCGAGCCCTTGGACGATCCCTGGGCCGACAGCGGACCCAGCGACCGGCTGCCCACCCGTACCCGAGGTGAGGGCCGGGGCCGCGGTCGCGGCCGGGACGACCAGCACGAGCGTGGCGGCGACGGCCCGTGGGACGGCGGACTCGCCACCTTCGAGCGTGTTCCGCCGCAGGACCTCGACGCCGAGCAGTCCGTGCTCGGCGGCATGCTCCTGTCCAAGGACGCCATCGCGGACGTCGTGGAGATCATCAAGGGCCACGACTTCTACAAGCCCGCCCACGAGACGGTCTTCGCGGCGATCCTCGACCTCTACGCCAAGGGCGAGCCCGCCGACCCCATCACGGTCGGCGCCGAACTCACCAAGCGCGGAGAGATCAACCGCGTCGGCGGTGCCTCCTACCTGCACACCCTGGTCCAGTCCGTGCCCACCGCGGCCAACGCCGCGTACTACGCGGAGATCGTCCACGAGCGGGCCGTCCTGCGCCGCCTCGTGGAGGCCGGCACCAAGATCACGCAGATGGGGTACGCGGCCGACGGCGACGTCGACGAGATCGTGAACTCGGCCCAGGCCGAGATCTACGCCGTCACCGAGCAGCGCACCACCGAGGACTACCTGCCGCTCGGCGACATCATGGAAGGCGCGCTCGACGAGATCGAGGCGATCGGTTCGCGCAGCGGTGAGATGACCGGTGTGCCGACCGGCTTCAGCGACCTCGACGCCCTCACCAACGGTCTCCACCCCGGCCAGATGATCATCATCGCGGCGCGTCCCGCCATGGGTAAGTCCACCCTCGCGCTGGACTTCGCCCGGGCCGCGTCGATCAAGCACAATCTGCCGAGCGTCATCTTCTCGCTCGAAATGGGCCGCAACGAGATCGCGATGCGCCTGCTCTCGGCGGAGGCCCGCGTGGCGCTGCACCACATGCGCTCCGGCACGATGACCGACGAGGACTGGACGCGGCTCGCCCGCCGGATGCCGGACGTCTCGCAGGCCCCGCTCTTCATCGACGACTCGCCCAACCTGTCGATGATGGAGATCCGGGCGAAGTGCCGGCGCCTGAAGCAGCGCAACGGCCTCAAGCTCGTCATCATCGACTACCTCCAGCTGATGCAGTCCGGCGGCTCCAAGCGCGCCGAGAGCCGCCAGCAGGAGGTCTCCGACATGTCCCGTAACCTCAAGCTCCTCGCCAAGGAGCTCGAACTCCCGGTGATCGCCCTCTCCCAGCTGAACCGTGGCCCCGAGCAGCGCACCGACAAGAAGCCGATGGTCTCCGACCTGCGTGAGTCCGGTTCCATCGAGCAGGACGCCGACATGGTGATCCTGCTGCACCGCGAGGACGCGTACGAGAAGGAGTCCCCACGGGCCGGCGAGGCCGACATCATCGTCGGCAAGCACCGAAACGGACCCACGGCCACCATCACCGTCGCCTTCCAGGGCCACTACTCCCGCTTCGTGGACATGGCGCAGACCTGACGGGTGGCCGCGGGGCCCCGGACGCCCTGCTCCTCCCCACGAGCGTTGGCCGGGAGACGGCGTGGCGTGTCCGGCACGCATGCGGGACAGCGGGAAGCCGCTCAGCGCCTCGTCTCGTACCGGGTCAGGACCACACCGCCGGGAAACGTCCGCGTCTCCACCAGATTCAGGCGCACCCGGCTGTCCAGCGCGCCGAAGAACGGCGTGCCGCCGCCCACCAGCACCGGATGGGCGGCGATCAGGTACTCGTCGATCAGCCCGGCCCGCATGGCCGCCCCGGCGAGCGTCGCGCCGCCGATGTCGATCGGGCCGCCGTCCCCGGCCTTGAGCCGGGTGATCTCGGCGACCGCGTCGCCGGAGACCAGCCGGGTGTTCCAGTCGACCTCCTCGATCGTCGAGGAGAACACCACCTTCGCCATCTCCCGCCAGCGGCGCGCGAACTCGATCTCCGCGGGAGTGGCGCCGGGCCGCTGGTCACCGGTCGGCCAGTAGGAGCTCATCGTCCGCCACAGCTTGCGCCCGTACAGCGTCAGGTCGGTCGCCCGCAGCTGGTCGGACCAGAATTGGAACAGCTCGTCGCTCGGCACACTCCAGCCGATGTCGTCGCCGGGCCCGGCGATGTAGCCGTCCAGGGACAGGTTCATGCCGTAGATCAGTTTCCGCATGGCGCCAGCCTTCCGTGCGTCGGTCCCACGGGCACGGACCGGCGCGGCGCGGGAAACGCATCGGTACGCGATCCATCCCGAACGCCCGGGCCCCGCAGGACAGCCGGCGACGCATACTGATGATCATGATGTGGTCCCTCCCGTCCGAACCGAAGCGCGCGGCCCTGTCGGTGGCCGGGCGGCGCCTCTCCTTCCTCGACTTCGGCGGTCCGGGGCGTCCGCTGCTGGCGCTGCACGGGCACTTCGGGGAAGGACGCACCTTCACGCGCCTGGCCCGCGATCTGGGCGGTGCCTGGCGGGTCATCGCCCCTGACCAGCGGGGGCACGGCCGCTCCGACCGTCCTGCCGACTTCTCCCGCGCCGGGTACGTCGAGGACGCCGCCGCCGTCCTCGACCACCTGGGCACCGGCGGCGCGGTCGTCCTCGGCCACTCCCTCGGAGGCGTCAACGCCTACCAGCTCGCGGCCCGGTTCCCCGCGCTCGTGGACGCGCTGATCGTCGAGGACATCGGTGCCGTGGTCGATGACGACCTGTCCTTCAGCCTCTCCTGGCCGCGCCGCGCACCGACGCGGGCGGAGCTGCTGGAGGCGCTGGGCCCGGCGGCGGGCTACCTGCGGGACGCCGTCCGTGAGCATCCCGACGGGTGGGGGCTCGCCTTCGACCCGAAGGACATGAACGACTCGCAGCGGAGTCTCAACGGGGACCACTGGAACGACTGGCTCGCCCGCGACTGCCCGGCCCTTTTGATCCGGGGCTCTCGCAGCACGGTCCTCACCGCCGCTCACGCGAAGGACATGGCGACCCGGCGCCCCCGCACCCGCCTCGTGGAGCTTCCCGCCGGACACACCGTCCACGAGACCGTCCCGGCGGAGTTCGCCGCGGCCGTCGGGGAATTCCTCGGCACGCTGTGAGCCGGCCGGCGGACGTCCGGGGAGAGGAGGGGCGACGGCCGTGGCGGGGCCGGCTCACTCCGTGACGGGTACGCACTCCGCGAGCAGCGCGAGGATGTCGCGCCAGGAGCGCTCCGCCTGCCGGGGGTGGTAGGCGACACCCGGGCGGACGGCGTGCTCCACGGTGGGGTGGTGGAAGGCGTGTTCGGCGCCGCCGTAGACCGTGAGGCGCCAGTCGACGCCCGCGGCCTGCATCTCGGCGGCGAAGGCGTCGCGTTGGACGGGGGGCATGATCGGATCCTCGGAGCCGACGCCGGCCCAGACCGGGCAGCGGATGTGGGCCGCTTCGCCCGGGCGGCCCGTGATGAGGGCGTTGATCGTGCCGATCGCCTTGAGGTCGACACCGGCACGGCCAAGCTCGAGGAGGATGGCGCCGCCGGTGCCGTAGCCGATGCCGGCGATACGGTCGGGGTCGGTGCGGGGTTCGGCGCGCAGGACGTCGAGCGCCGCGTGGCCGATGTCCCGCATCCGGTCGGGGTCGGCCAGCAGTGGGAGGGCGTGGGCCAGCATCTCCTGGGGGTCGGTGAACCACCGACCGCCGTTGATGTCGAAGGCCAGGGCCACGTAGCCGAGTTCGGCGAGCGCGTCGGCGCGGCGGCGCTGGACGTCGTTGAGGCCGGCGCCCTCGGGCCCGAGCAGGATCGCGGGCCTGCGACCGGTGCCGGCCGGGAGCGCGAGGTGTCCGACCATCGTCAGCCCGTCGGCCGGATAGGAAACCGTGCGCGTGGTGAGCGTTGTCGTCATGTGATCGGACTGTAGGGACCGGCAGGCCCGGGCGGACCGGTCTTCACCGAGGGCGGAACCGGCGGTACGGGGCTGAACCGGCGGTACGGGGCGGAACCGGCGGTACGGGGCGAGGCCCGCTACACGGCGGTCCCGGACACCCCGGAGAACGCTCCGGTGCGGAGCGGGAAGGACGGGACATCCGCCAGGGCCCCCACTCCGCCCGGTTTCGCGTTGGATGGAGCCATGACGACTTCTTTCGAACCCCTCCTGCCCGGCACCGCGCGTGCCCTGCTGCACCGTGTGGCGGTCGCCCAGGCCGAAGGGCGGGCGCCGTCCTTCGTCGGGGCGGTGGTACGGGACGGGGCCCTCGTGTGGAGCGGTGCCCGCAGCTGTGTGGACGGGCACGCCCCGGACGCGGACACACAGTTCAGGATCGGCTCGATCACCAAGGTCTTCACCGCGGTTCTGGTCATGCGGCTGCGGGACGAGGGCCTCGTCGGCCTGGACGATCCGCTGGAGAAGCACCTCGAGATCACAGGCGTCGGTGACATGACCGTCGCCCAGCTCCTCTCGCACACCGCCGGTCTGGCCGCCGAGACGCCCGGGCCCTGGTGGGAGCGTTCGCCGGCGGAGCTGCGGCCGGCGCTCACGGACGTCCTGGGGGAGCGACCCCTGCTCCAGGCGCCGGGGCGGCGGCACCACTACTCCAACCCGGGGTACACCCTGCTCGGTTCGCTGGTCGAGGCCGTCCGGGGCGTGTCCTGGGAGGAGGCGCTGCGGAGCGAGGTCCTGGAGCCGCTCGGCATGACGCGGACGACGGTCGATCCAGTGGCTCCTCACGCCGGTGGATGGGCGGTGCACCCGTGGGCGGACGTGATGCTGCCCGAGCCGTCCGAGCACCTGGGCGTGATGGCCCCGGCCGGACAGCTCTGGTCGACGGCCGCCGATCTCGCCCGGTTCGCCGCCTTCCTCATGGCGGGCGACGAGCGGGTCCTCGCTCCTGCGACCGTGGCGGAGATGCGCGTCCCGGCGGCTCCGGCGGCGGAGGACGACCCCGACGGCGGGTACGGACTCGGTCTGCAGCTGCTGCGCAGGGACGGCCGGACGCTGATCGGCCACACGGGCTCACTGCCGGGCTTCGTCGCCTGCCTGTGGATCGGTGCCGAGGACGGCCTCGCCGGGATCGCCCTGGCGAACGCGACCTCCGGGCCGCTGCCTTCCGCCGTGGCGGCCGATCTCGTACGGATCGTGGCGGAGGCGGAGCCCCGTTTCCCGGAGCCCTGGCGCCCTCTGCCCGCGGCGGCCGTGGACCAGGAGCTGCTGGCGCTCACCGGGCCCTGGTACTGGGGGACGTACGCGTACGGCCTGCGGGTCGTCGCCGACGGAGGCGTGGTGCTCGAACCGCTGCGCGGGCCGGGACGCAGGGCGCGCTTCCGTGCCCTGCCCGAGGGCGGCTGGGTCGGTCTCAACGGCTATTACGCGGGGGAGACACTCCAAGTGGTGCGGCGGCCCGACGGCCGCGTGAGCCATCTGAACCTGGGCTCCTTCGTCTTCACCAGGGAGCCGTACGAGCCCGGCGACGCGGTCCCGGGCGGAGTGGACCCGGAGGGCTGGCGCGGGCTCTGAGCCCGTGTTTCACGTGAAACAGCGCACCGGTCGAACATCGGCGCGCTACTCAGGGCGGCAGCGACGGCAGTGGCGGCCCGAAATGTTCCTCCTGCCACTGCCGACCGCTGCCGTTCCGGCTCAGAGGCTCTTCTTGAACCCCACGTGCGAGGCCTCGAAGCCCAGCCGCTCGTAGAAACGGTGGGCGTCGGTGCGGGTGACGTCGGAGGTGAGCTGGACCAGGACGCAGCCCTGGCGCCGGGATTCCTCCACGGCCCACTCGATGAACCGGGTGCCGAGCCCGCTACCGCGCTCGTCGGCGTGCACGCGGACGCCCTCGATGATCGAGCGGGTCGCACCGCGCCGGGAAAGCCCGGGAATGATCGTCAGCTGGAGGGTGCCGACCACCTTGGCCTCGCGTACGGCCACGACGAGGTGCTGGTGGGGGTCGCCCGCCAGGCGCTCGAAGGCCGCGAGGTACGGCGAGAGGTCGTCGGGGGACTCGCGGGTCGCGCCCAGCGGGTCGTCGGCGAGCATCGCGACGATGGCCGGAAGGTCCTCCACGGTGGCGGGGCGTATCTCAAGATCGCTCATGGCCGCAGCGTACTCCGGACCGCCATCCGTCAGGCGGGAACGCCCACGCCCTCCACGACCTGGACCAAGGGGGCCAGCTCGGGGTTTCCGGCCGCCTCGTCGAGGGCCTCGCGCAGCGCCCGGTCGTTGGTGGGACGGGCCTCTTCCAGGAGCTTGAGCCCCGCCTCGGTGACATCGGTGTAGATGCCGCGCCGGTCGGTGGCGCAGAGGTAGCGGGTCAGCAGGCCGCGGTCCTCGAGCCGGGTGACGAGCCGGGTGGTGGCGCTCTGGCTGAGGACGACGGCGTCGGCCACCTGCTTCATCTGCAGATGCCCGCCGGGACCGTTGTGCTGCCGGCTCAGGACGTCGAGGAGCGAGAACTCCCGCACGCTCAGCCCGTGCCCGGCCTCCAGAGCCCGCTCGAGGTGGGACTCGATCTTGCCGTGCAGCAGCGAGAGGGCGCACCAGCGCTGGGAGAGCGCGGTGAGGGCGGGATCCGTCGCGGTCATGGTCTCTCCTCGGTCTCTCCTCGGCAGTGGAGGGGCTCAGCTCCCAGAGTAGACGATGCGGCGCAATAGTGCGCGTGTGCAAGTAAGTGGGTGCAGGAGGTCACGGAGGCCTCCACGGCTCATCCGGCCGCGACCGTCAGCGGCGCGAAGCGGCGGCGCCAGTCGCCCGGAAGATCCGGCAGGGAGCGGACCATCACCGCGTTGGAGGCGACGGAGTCGAGACCGTTCTCCTTCACCCAGCGCAGCAGGGCGGTGTGCCGCACGTCGATGTCGGTTCGCAGTGGGCGGTCGGTCGCGGCGGCGAGAGAGGCGATCAGCGCCTGCGCGGTGGCGGTGTCCCGGGCGATCAGGGGGCCGATCACATGGGTGTCCATGTTGGGCCAGGCCGTCGCGAAGCCGGTGATCCGGCCGTCCTCCTCCGCGACCCGGAGATGATCGGCGAAGGCGGGGAGCCGGGTGATGACCGGGGTCCGGTCGAGACCGAAGATCTCGTGGTCCAGGCGCAGGATCGCCTGGAGATCCTCGGCGGTGGCCGGGCGGACCGCGACCTCGGGGGCGGGCGCGGCGAAGGTGAACCGGCCTCGCACCATGTCCGCCCGGCTCGTCTCGGTGAACCCGAGCTGCTCGTAGAGCGGCTGTCCGTTCGGGGTGGCGTGGAGGGTGAGCGGAGTCTCCCCCGCCTCTGCCAGGAGGTGTCGCATCATGCGGCGGCCCACACCCTGACGGGCGTACGGCTCGGAGACGAGCACCATGCCGATGGCGGCCAGGCCGGGGCCGTACGAGGTGAGCACGGAGCAGGCCAGGAGCCCCGCCCCGGCGGGGTCGTCGATGCCGTACCCCGTGCCGGCGGTCAGCAGCAGCCCCCACTTGTGCTCCTCGCGCGGCCAGCCCCGGTTCGCGGCCAGGTCGGCGCAGGCGGGAAGGTCTTCCAGGGCGAGGCGGCGGACGGGGAGCTGGGCGAGCGGCACGGCGGGAATCGGCATGGCGCCCAGGCTGTCCGACGCGTTGATCTTCCGTCCACCCCTTTACGGGATTCGTGTCGGGCCCTCCCGGAGGTCACAGGACGGGCGCATTGCCTCCTCCGTCTCCTGCCCGGACGATGTTTCACGTGAAACTGCACTTGTTCGACCTGGACGGCACACTGATCCGAGGCTCCGCGGCGGCCGTGGAGATCTCGCGGCAGCTGAATCTCTCCGAGGAGATCGCGGCCTTGGAGAAAGGGTTCCTGGGAGGCCTCGCCCCCGACGAGTTCGCCGTCCGGGCCCATGCGCTCTGGGCCGAACTCACCCCCGAGAAGGTCACTGCGGCCTTCGACGGCGCGCCCTGGCTGGACGGCATCCGTGAGGTCTGGTCGGACATCCGCGAGCGGGGCGAGCGGTCCGCCGTCATCTCCCTCTCCCCGGACTTCTTCGTCGAGCGCCTGCGCGACTGGGGCGCCGACACGACCCACGGCTCGGCCTGGCCCGCCGTGCCGTTCACCGCGCCGATCCACCGCCCCGGCATCCTCAATGCCGCCGCCAAGGTCCGGATCGCACGGGAACTGTGCGCCCGGTACGGAGTCGGGCTCGAGGACTGCGCGGCGTACGGGGATTCCATGTCCGACGCCGCTCTCTTCGCCGCCGTCCCGCACACCGTGGCCGTGAACGCCGACCGCCATCTGGCCGGACTGTCCCGCCACACCTACACGGGCGGTGACCTCCGGGAGGCCTACGCGCTGATCCGAAACGGCGGAGCTTAACCGGAAACCCGGCCCTATGGGCCGAGAACAGTGCTTTCCGTCCGTACGAGAGACCGCGCCCCACATGCTGCGATCAAGGAATCCGGCTGCGCGAGGCGAGGCACATGATGAATGCTCCGGCCACCCCGACGGCGGTGGAGGCCCGAATAGCGAAGGCTCCCCGGGCGGAGGGCGGC
The DNA here is from genome assembly GCF_040302405.1 of Streptomyces sp. NPDC126503. Lineage (NCBI taxonomy): Bacteria > Bacillati > Actinomycetota > Actinomycetes > Kitasatosporales > Streptomycetaceae > Streptomyces > Streptomyces sp. NPDC126503. Next base: position 36,647 of record NZ_JBEORS010000002.1, on the reverse strand, counting down.
CCGGCGGCGGTCCCTCCCGGGACGGTGGACACCTCCCGCCCCGGGGGCTCCTTCCGTCCGGCGGCCACCCCCGGGCCGCCCGAGGCCCCCGGCACACCCGCGCCGCCGTCCCGCGACGCGGTGCTCGTCCGCCGCACCCTGACGGAGATCGAACCGATCGCCGACCGGGTGACCTCGTACTTCTACGCGCTGCTGTTCCTGCGCCGTCCCGAGTTGCGGGACATGTTCCCCCCGGCCATGGACGCCCAGCGGGACCGGCTCCTCGCGGCGCTTCTGAAGGCGGCCGGATATCTGGACGACGTGCCGGCCCTCACCGCGTACCTCACGGATCTCGGCAAGGGGCACCGCAAGTACGGCACCCGGGCCGACCAGTACCCGGCCGTCGGCGAGGCGCTGACCGGCGCGCTCGCCCGGTACGCCACGGCCAGCTGGGACGCGGAGACCGAGGCGGCCTGGGGCCGCGCGTACGCGACGATCTCCGGGATCATGATCGACGCGGCGGCGGAGGACGAGAGGACGGCGCCCGCTTGGTGGCAGGCGGAGGTGGTCTCCCATGACCTGCGGACTCCGGACGTCGCCGTGATCACCCTCCATCCCGACCAGCCGTACCCCTTCCTCGCGGGCCAGTACACGACACTGGACACGCCGTGGTGGCCGCGGACCTGGCGCCCGTACTCCTTCGCCTCCGCGCCCCGCCCGGACGGTCTGCTCTCCCTGCACGTGAAGGCCGTCCCGGCCGGGTGGGTCTCCCAGGCGCTGGTGCACCGGGCCCGGCCCGGTGACGTCCTGCGGCTCGGTCCGCCGACGGGTGCGATGACGGTCGACCACGCCACCGACAGCGGACTGCTCTGCCTCGGCGGCGGAACGGGCATCGCCCCGATCAAGGCCCTCGTCGAGGACCTCGCCGAACACGGGAACCGCCGCCCGGTCGACGTCTTCTACGGGGCCCGCCACGGGCACGATCTCTACGAGCTGGACGCGCTGGCGCGACTGCAGAAGACCTTCCCCTGGCTCTCGGTGCACCCCGTCACCGGGGAGCGGGGCCGGCTCCCCGAGGCCGTGCGGAGCGCCGGACCCTGGCAGGAGCGTGACGCCTATCTCTCCGGCCCGCTGGGAATGGTGCGGCGGGGCGTCGACGTGCTGCGCGGAGCGGGCGTGGACGCGGAGCGGATCCGCCACGACTTCCCCGCGGAGCTGGCCCCGGCGGACGCGGCTCAGCCCAGGTCGGGGGCGTGCATGGCGCGGACACCCTCGATGTTGCCGTCCAGGTAGTGACGCAGGGAGAGCGGGACGAGGTGCACGGCGGCGATCCCGACCCGGCTGAAGGGGATGCGGACGATCTCGTACTCGCCGACCGGCTCCTCGACCTCCGGACCGTGCCGGAGGGCCGGATCCATGGACTCCAGCCGGCAGACGAAGAAGTGCTGGACCTTCACTCCGGAGACGCCGCCGTCCTCGATGTGCTCGACGGTGTCGACGAAACAGGGGACCACATCGGTGATCTTGGCGCCGAGTTCCTCGTACACCTCGCGGTGCAGGGCCGCGACGACGGTGCTGTCGGAGGGCTCCACGCCGCCGCCGGGGGTGACCCAGTACGGATCCATCCCCGGCTTCGTGCGCTTGATGAGGACGAGGTCGTCCCCGTCGAGCAGGATGGCGCGTGCGGTGCGCTTGACCACGGGCCGTTCGGTCATGGGAAGAAAATGGCCCGTTCCCGGTGTCCTGAAACGCGCCGGGCTCCGTGGGAGTCACCAGGATCCGGCGGCCCCCAGCAGTTCCTCGTGCGCCCGCGCCAGATGCGCGAGGGCGAGCGTGCCGGTCCTGGCGACCAGGAAGTACGTGCGCAGGGGCGGCACCGGCGGTTCGAGGAGCGCCACGAGCCGCCCGGCCTCCACCGCCTCCTCGCACAGATAGCGCGGCAGCACCGCGAGGCCCGCGCCCGCGGCGGCCGAATCCCGTACGGCCCGCAGATCGGGGGCGATCACGGTCGCGGCGGCGGCCGGCTTGGACTCGAAGACGGCGGCCCAGTAGCGGGAGACGAACGGCAGCGACTCGTGGACCTCCACCACCGGGAGCTGCTCCAGGACCACGGCCCCCCTGCGGAGCAGCACGTCGGGGGAGAGCCGGGCCGCCCAGCGCGGTGCGGCGACCAGGACGTGTTCCTCGTCGCAGAGCGCGGTGGCGGTGAGCAGTCCGCCGCGCGGGCGGGCGGTGGCGACGGCCAGGTCGTGGTGACCGGCGGCGAGGCCGTCGAGGATGTCCTCGGTGTCCTCGAGGAAGGAGGCGCGGACGGCGAGCCCCTGGGAGACGAGCGGGGTCAGCGCGGGCAGCACCCGCAGTGCGGTGAACTCGGGCGGCCCCGCGACGTGCAGGGTGCGCAGTCCGCCCTCCTCGCCCGGCCCGGTCTCTGCGATCTCGACCAGGGCGTCCAGATGCGGGGCGGCACGGTGGGCCAGCTCGTCCCCGAGGGTGGTCGGGGTGACCCCACGGGCCCGCCGGAGGAAGAGAGGTCGGCCCAGCTGGCGTTCCAGTGTGCGGATCTGGCTGGTGACGGCCGGCTGGGAGAGCCCGAGGAGGGCGGCGGCGCGCGTGAAGGAACCGGCCCGGTGCACCGTGAGGAAGGTGCGCAGCAGGGCCAGATCCATGTCCGCCCCCTCCCGGCCGTGCGGCCGTTCGACTCAGGCGGCCGGCTGACGGCGCCTCAGGACCGTCCAACTATAAATAAGTCGATAGGTTCCTGTCGCTACCGTGATTGGACACTGACGCTCGGTCAACTAGCCTTGTTCAGGCGGTCTCCGCGCGTGGAACCGGCGGCGTTCCGAGCCACGAGGGGGGAGGCTCGGAACGCCGCCGTTCCGCACGCGCACGGCCGGCCCGCCGGTTCCACGGGCCTCCCGTCAGCCCGCGGACCCCGCCGCGTCGAGGGCCCGGAGCACGTCGTCGATCAGGTCCTCGGTGTCCTCGGCGCCCACGGAGAAGCGGATGAATCCCTCAGGGACCGCGTCCCCGCCCCAGCGCCCGCGCCGCTCCGCCGTCGAGCGGACCCCGCCGAAGCTGGTCGCGTCGTCCACGAGGCGCAGCTCCTCCAGGAAGCGTTCGGCGTGCCCGCGGTCCGCGAGCTCGAAGGAGACGACCGGTCCGAAGCGCCGCATCTGCCGGGCGGCAACCGCGTGCGACGGGTCGCCGGGCAGCCCCGGGTAGCGCAGGCCCGTCACGTCGGCCCGCGTGGAGAGGGCCCGCGCGAGCGCCAGGGCCGTGCCGCACTGCCGGTCGATCCGCAGGTGGAGCGTGGCGAGCGAGCGGTGGGCGAGCCAGGCCTCCATGGGCCCAGGGATCGCTCCGACGATCTTGCGCCAGCGCCGGACCTCGGCGGCCCGCCGGGGGTCGCGGCAGCTCACATGGCCGAGGAGGATGTCGCCGTGGCCCGTCATGCCCTTGGTGTCACTGGCGACCGAGAAGTCCGCGCCGAGTTCGAGGGGGCGCTGGCCGAGCGGAGTCGCGAGCGTGTTGTCGACGGCGACGAGCGCGCCGGCGGCATGGGCAGCGGCCACCAGGCGGCGGATGTCGCAGACGTCGAGGCCCGGGTTGGACGGACTCTCGATCCACAGCAGCCGCGCGCCGTCGAGCAGCCCGAGCTGGGCGTCCCCGCCGGTCGGCGCGGTCCGGACCTCGATGCCGAACGCGCGCAGCTGCTCATGGACCAGCGGCAGCGCCTGGTAACCGTCGGAGGGCAGCACCACGGCGTCCCCGCCGGTGAGCTGGGAGAACAGGACGGCCGAGATCGCGGCCATGCCGGAGGCGAAGACCAGTGTCTCCACGTCCGGCTCCCCCGGGGCCTCCAGTTCACCGATCGCGCGCTCGAGGTGGGTCCAGGTGGGGTTCTCGTCACGGCCGTAGGTGTACGGGCCGGTCGGCTCGCCCGGCAGGTGGAAGTGGGCGGCGAAGACGGGGCCCGGCAGGGTCGGCTCGTACTTCACGGGCTCGGGCAGTCCGGCGCGCACGGCCCGGGTGCCGTCGCCCCACGGACGTGCCGGCGCCGGGGCCGGCCCGGTGGCGTCCTGCCCGGGGGCGTGTCCCTGTCCGGTCACGGCGTGAGCTCCTTCAGTTCGGCGTCGACGGCCGCGAGGAGCCCCCGGCCCGCGGCCTCCACCATCTCCAGGCACCGCTCGAAGCCCTCGCGGTCGCCGTAGTACGGGTCGGGGACGTCGAGGTCTGCGATGGCGGTGGCGGCCGGGTCGTACGAGCGCAGCAGCCGTATCCTGTCCGCCTCCTCGGGCGTGCGGGCGAGGCGCCGGAGTTCGCGGAGGTGCCCTTCGTCCAGCGCGATCACCAGGTCGAGGGCGGAGAACCAGGAGGGCCGGAAGCGGCGGGCCGTGTGCGCGGAGGTGTAGCCGTGCGCGGTGAGGACGGAGACGGTACGGGGGTCGGCCGGGTCGCCCTCGTGCCAGCCACCCGTGCCGGCGCTGTCCACCTCCACCAGCGCGCCGAGACCGGCCTCCTCCAGCCGGCGGCGGAAGACGTGCTCGGCCATGGGCGAGCGGCAGATGTTGCCCGTGCAGACGAAGCAGACGCGGTAGGTCATGGCCGGGGCTCAGTCGCGGTCGGGCAGGACGACGTTGAGCGCCCAGGAGACGACGGAGATGATCAGGCCGCCGAGGACGGCGGTCCAGAAGCCCTCGACGTGGAAGCTGAGGTCGAGCTTGTCCGCGAGCCAGGAGGTCAGCAGCAGCATCAGGGCGTTGATCACCAGGGTGATCAGCCCGAGCGTGAGGATGAACAGCGGAAGCGTCAGCAGCTTCACGACCGGCTTCACCAAGAAGTTCACCAGGCCGAAAACCAGCGCCACGAGGATGAGCGTCAGGGCCTTCTTGCCGGTGCTCTCACCGGTCAGGGTGATGTCCTGGAGGAGCCAGATGGCGACTCCCAGGGCGCCCGCGTTCGCGAGCGTCTTGACTACGAAATTCATCATGTGTCTGATCGTGGCAGACAAGATCGGGCCGAGGGCAGGGGCGGACGGGCGATGAAGGCATTCCGGCTGGACGAGCTGGAGGTGGAGCGTGCCGCGAACGAGGGCGCCTATCTCCAGTTCCTGCGGGAGCGGAACATGTCGGTGGGCCTCTACGCGCTGGACGCCGGGGCACTGGACCCGCAGCAGCCGCACGGCCAGGACGAGGTGTACTTCGTGGTGAGCGGCCGGGCGGCGATCACCGTCGGGACGGAGACGACGCAGGTGGCCCGGGGCAGCGTGGTGTACGTGCCGGCCGGCGTGCCGCACAAGTTCCACCACATCAGCGAGGACCTGCGCGTCCTGGTGGTCTTCTCCCCGCCGGAGAGCTGATCCGGCCCCTTCGGACGATCCACCCCCTAGGGGGCGGATCAGGGGAGAGCGGGGGGAACGACGCCCCCGGGCCGCGCCTCGCGCACCTAGCCTTGAGACGTCCGGTGCGGGAATGTGCCTGACGGTTCGTTCGCGAGCGAGGGAGAGGGACGATGGCGGTACGGGAGATTCTCGCGGGGATGCCCTGGTGGGTGAAGTGGGTGGCGATACCCGCCCTGGCCCTGCTCGTTTTCGGCGGGCTCCTCACCACGGTGCTGGCCTTCGTGATCGGCCTGCTGTTCAAGGTGCTGCTCTTCGTGGCCTTGGTCGCCGGACTGATCTACGTCGTACGGAAGTTCACGTCGCCGTCCCGGTCGCGCGAGGACTGGTAGTGCGGGCTACTGACCAGTATGAAGAAGGCGCAGGTCGTTAGCCCGCGCGAGGGAACGCGCCGGTCGAAACAGGGTGAGCGCCCTGGACCTGCCATTAAGGTGGCAGTCCTCCGCCGTGTTGGGAACCACAGGCGTAGGCCCCCGTACTGACCAGCGGTTTCCGGCTTGTCCCCCACGGGCCCGCGACCGGGCCCGCAGGGGTTCCCAGGTACGGCGGTCGCGCGGGGGCGGCCCCCGCGAGCGGGTGCACCGCACCCGTTGTCACGCCTGGGGGTGACCTTTGGCCACGGCTACGCAGACGGCTGCGCCAACCCTGATCGGTTCGGTGCAGCGGGCTCTGAGACTCCTGGAGGCCGTCGCCTCCCACGCGGACGGTGCTCCCGCCAAGCAGCTGGCCCGCGAGACGGGAATCCCGCTGCCCACCACGTACCACCTGCTCCGCACCCTGACGCACGAGGGCTATCTGCTCCGCGAGAAGGGCCTGTTCCTCCTGGGCGAGGCCGCCGGGCGGCTGGCTCGCGGCGGAGCTGTGCAGAATCGTCGCATCAAGATCGAAGACTCCCTTGCCCGCTGGCGGGACGAGATCGGTGTGCCGGTCTACTTCGCGCTCTACCGCGACGGCGAGATCGAACTCGTCTCCGTCGCCGACACTCCGTCCTCCCCCGCCGTGGAGGAGTGGGCCGATTTCCGCGAGACCGCGCACGCCCACGCGATCGGGCAATGTCTGCTGAGCCAACTCGATCTGAAGTCTCGTCAAGACCACCTCGACCGCCATCCCGTGGCGGCGATGACGCCGTATACGCTCTGTAACCGGCAGGCCCTTTTGGAGCGTTTGGCCGGTTTGGGGCGGATGGAGCCGGTGGTGGAACGGCAGGAATATGCGCTCGGCACGGTATGCGCCGCCATCCCCATCACGGTGGGTTCCACGGCGGCCGCGCTCGGGGTTTCCGTACCGCTTCACCAGGAAGAACGACTACTCCCAGCCATTGAACGGCTACGCAGTGAGGTCGGAAGGCTGTTCAGCTCGCTCGCTTTCTCTATCAGTATCTGAAAAATCACTCCTTGTGATCCGCTAGCGCGTACAGCACGATTGCGTCAAGAGGGCCACGAGGGATCATTCCTGGCCGTTTCGGTCACAGCTTTCAGCAGCTGTGTTTACACAACTGCTCCATCGACTGCGGGGTACATGATGCGAGAGACGGTTCAGGCCGAGGTCCTGATGAGCTTCCTCGTCTCCGAGGAGCTCTCCTTCAAGATCCCGGTCGAACTGCGATATGAGACCCGGGATCCCTACGCGGTGCGCATGACCTTCCATCTCCCCGGGGACGCCCCGGTGACCTGGGCGTTCGGCAGGGAACTGCTGCTCGACGGGATCAACCGGCCCAGCGGAGACGGTGATGTGCACATCGCCCCCACCGAACCCGAAGGACTTTCCGACGTCTCCATCCGCCTCCAGGTGGGAAGCGACCGCGCGCTGTTCCGAGCCAGCGCGCCGCCGCTCGTCGCCTTCCTGGACCGGACGGACAAGCTGGTGCCGCTGGGGCAGGAATGCACCCTCGGCGACTTCGAGGACAACCTGGAGGCGGCTCTCGGCCGGATCCTGGCCGAGGAGAACGCCGGCTGACTCCCCCGGAGGCCGGAGGCCGCCCTGACGGGCGGTCGCCGGCGCCGGTGAACGGACGGCGGCCCCGGGACGTACGCCCCGGGGCCGCCGTCCGCGCCGTCACGCGGCACCTTCTCCCGCCGACGGCGGTGAAGGCGTACGGCACCCTGGCCGCCGGTAGGAGCGCACGGCATCCCCGCCGGCGGCGAAGGCGTACGGCGCCCGGTGGCGCGTCCTACTTGGCGCGGCGCCGCCGTCCGCCCCCGCCGGCCGAGGGCTTCCTGCCGCCGGTTCCCCCCGGGCGGTCGGCCGAGACGACCAGGGCCGCGAGCCCGGTGGTGACCGGCACGGAGGCGACCAGACCGATCGACCCGACCAGGGTCCGTACGATCTCCTCGGCCACCAGCTCGCTGTTGGCCACCGTGCCCACACTGCTCTGCGCGATCGAGAACAGCAGGAGGAGCGGCAGGGCCGCACCGGCGTAGGCGAGGACGAGCGTGTTCACCACCGAGGCGATGTGGTCCCTTCCGATCCGGATGCCCGCCCGGTAGAGCGCGCGCGGGCCCATGCCGGGATCGGCCTGGTGCAGCTCCCAGACCGCCGAGGTCTGGGTGACCGTCACGTCGTCGAGCACGCCGAGCGAACCGATGATGACGCCCGCCAGCAGCAGACCCGACATGTCGATGTTCGGGTAGAGGCCGTGGATCAGGCCGGTGTTGTCGTCGGTGTTGCCGCTCAGTGAGGCCCAGCCGATGAACAGCGAACCGAGCAGACCGATCAGCAGCAGGGAGATCAGCGTGCCCAGCACCGCGACCGAGGTGCGGGCCGACAGGCCGTGGCACATGTAGAGCGCGATGAGCATGATCGCGCTCGACCCGACCACCGCCACGACCAGCGGATTCGAGCCCTCCAGGATCGCCGGCAGGATGAAGAAGGTCAGCACCAGGAAGCTCACCGCGAGCGCGACCAGAGCCATCAGCCCCCGCAGACGCCCGACCACCACCACGGCCAGCGCGAAGATGCCGGCGAGCAGCGCCATGGGCATCTTCCGGTTCACGTCCGTCACCGAGTACTGCAGGTCGCGGGGCGCGTCCGGCGCGTACGCCACCACCACGCCCTGCCCCTGGTCCAGTTGGCGCGGGGCGTCCGGCTGCACGATCTCGACGAACCTGCGGCCCTTGTCCTTCCCGGTGGTGACCTCCACCGTCGCCTTCTCGCACTGCCCCTGCTGGGCGTTGACCGCCTCCCGGCCCTGCGGGGTGGAGGTGTCACCGGTCGGTGGCACCTGGGCGGCGTTCACGTCCTTGCAGTCGACCCGCTCGACCGAGACGACCGTGCCCTGCTCGGTCTGGCGGTCGAAACCCACGCCGGTCCGCTCGTGCGCCGGCGCGCCGCCCGGCCACAGCACCGCGAGACCGACCACGACCGCCGTGGCGAAGGGGATCAGGACCGCCGCGATGACCCTGCGCAGGTGACGCGAGACGGGCGCGGCGGGACCGTGTGCGTGGCTGTGCCCGTGGCCGGAGCCGGGTGCGTGCGGGGGGACGGGCGGGGGTGCGTGACCGTGGCCATGGCCGCCCGCACCGTGGCCGTGGTCGTGCGGATCGGGGGTCTGCTGCGAGGAAGTCACCGACCGATCATCGCAAGAACGTCGGGGGCCCACTGTTCAGCACGCCAGGGATGACGCTAGCGTGGTGGCACCTTTGCACACGCGGGAGCTCGGAGCACCGGGCTGAGAGGGCGCTGACGACACGCTGCGCCGACCGCCGAACCTGTTACCGGGTAATGCCGGCGTAGGGAGATTCGGTCTCATGACCATTCAGGATGCGCACACGCCTGCCTCCGGCGAGAACACCGCCGGGAACGCGGCCGACAAGGACGTCTCCGGAGCGAACGCCTCGGAGCGGCGGACGCCGGGCTGGCACAAGGGGTACATCGAAGGTTCGCGCCCCGATCTGCGGGTGCCGGTCCGTCAGGTGCACCTCACCAACGGCAAGGACGTGACCCTGTACGACACGTCCGGTCCGTACACCGACCCCACCGTCGACACCGACGTACGGCGGGGCCTTCCGCCGCTGCGCGAGAACTGGATCATCGCGCGGGGCGACACCGAGGAGTACGCGGGCCGGCCGGTCCGCCCCGAGGACGACGGCATCAAGCACACCTCGCCGCGCGGCGGCGGGCTGAAGAACCTCGACGCCGTGTTCCCCGGCCGCCCCCGCCTGCCGCGCCGCGGCCGGGAGGGCCGGGCGGTGACCCAGCTCGCGTACGCCCGCCGGGGGGAGATCACCCCGGAGATGGAGTACGTGGCGATCCGCGAGAACGTCTCCCCCGAGGTCGTACGGGAGGAGATCGCCGCCGGTCGCGCCGTGCTGCCGGCCAACGTCAACCACCCCGAGATCGAGCCGATGATCATCGGCAAGCGGTTCCTGGTGAAGGTCAACGCCAACATCGGCAACTCCGCCGTCACCTCCTCCATCGAGGAGGAGGTGGAGAAGATGACCTGGGCGACCAAGTGGGGCGCCGACACGGTCATGGACCTGTCCACCGGCCGCAACATCCACACCACCCGCGAGTGGGTGCTGCGCAACTCCCCCGTGCCCATCGGCACCGTGCCGCTCTACCAGGCCCTGGAGAAGGTCGACGGCAAGGCCGAGGAGCTGACCTGGGAGATCTACAAGGACACGGTCATCGAGCAGGCCGAGCAGGGCGTCGACTACATGACGGTCCACGCCGGCGTGCTCCTGCCGTACGTGCCGCTGACCGCGCGCCGCAAGACCGGCATCGTCTCGCGTGGCGGCTCGATCATGGCGGCCTGGTGTCTCGCCCACCACAAGGAGAACTTCCTCTACACGAACTTCGAGGAGCTCTGCGAGATCCTCGCGGCCTACGACGTCACCTACTCCCTGGGCGACGGGCTGCGCCCCGGTTCGATCGCGGACGCCAACGACGAGGCGCAGTTCGCGGAGCTGCGCACGCTCGGCGAGCTGAACACGATCGCCAAGCGGCACAACGTACAGACCATGATCGAAGGCCCCGGGCACGTCCCGATGCACAAGATCAAGGAGAACATCGACCTCCAGCAGGAGATCTGCGAGGAGGCGCCGTTCTACACGCTCGGCCCGCTCACCACGGACGTGGCGCCCGCCTACGACCACATCACCTCCGGCATCGGCGCGGCGATGATCGCCTGGTGGGGCACCGCGATGCTCTGCTACGTCACGCCCAAGGAGCACCTGGGCCTGCCCAACAAGGACGACGTGAAGACGGGCGTCATCACCTACAAGATCGCCGCGCACGCGGCGGACCTGGCGAAGGGGCACCCCGGCGCCCAGGAGTGGGACGACGCGCTCTCCGACGCGCGGTTCGAGTTCCGGTGGGAGGACCAGTTCAACCTGGCGCTCGACCCGGACACGGCCCGTGAGTTCCACGACGAGACGCTGCCCGCGGAACCCGCGAAGACGGCGCACTTCTGCTCGATGTGCGGCCCGAAGTTCTGCTCGATGAAGATCTCCCAGGACATCCGGCGCGAGCACGGCGGCGACCTGAAGGCCGAGGAGATCCAGGCGGGCATGGCGGAGAAGTCGGCGGAGTTCGCGGCGAGCGGCAACCGGGTGTACCTGCCGCTGGCGGACTGACCTCCGTACGACGGGAACCGGCCGGTGGCTTCGGGGGGAGTCGCCGGCCGGTTCCGTTTTTCTCCGCGCGGATGCCTTCCCGTGGTCGGGCGGCGTACGGCTCACGGGGTGGACGGATCCGGTGACGGGGCCGGGTCGGGGGGTGTGGTGGCGGCGAGGGCGGCGGCGAGGAAGGGGAGGATGCCGCGTTCCAGGAGGGCCTGACGCCAGGCCTCACGGGCGAGGGAGAGGTCGTCGGCCGGGGCCGGACCGTCGCGGTGCGCCGCGGCGGGGCTGTTGCGCAGGGCCGTGACCAGGAGGCCGGCGCCCGCGCACAGCAGGCCCCCGGCGGCGATGGCGCCGAAGACGAGGCCGGCGGTCAGCAGGGTCGCGCCGAACACGACGGTGGGGGCCACGGCGTGCAGCACCGCCCCGACCAGCAGGAAGATCGCGGCCGCCGAGCCGGCGAGGACGGGCACCATGACGGTGACGATGGCGACCACGCCGGGACCGGGACCGTCGTGCGCGGTGGGCGGGCCGGGGGCGGCGGGGGCCCGGCTCTGTTCCCGGACCTTGACGAAGTGGTCGTACTCGGCCGCCGCCGCGGCGGTGATCAGCGCTGTCGCGTTGAGCGCCATGGAGCGCAGCTGGGCGCTCGTCAGCCGGGTGCCGAGACCGTCGAGTTCCGGCCGCGTCCCGGCGGTACGCAGTGCGTCGTCGAGGACCCGCTCGTACTCGGCACGGTCCTCGGTCAGCAGGTGCGGAGCCACGTTCATGTGCATCCCCCGATGCTCCGTAGGCCCGAAGCGCCGCAGGCAGCGGCGGGTTGGGCGGAAACGGAGGAGAGCCTGCTTGCGGATGGTCCGATGGTATTGCGGGGACCACGGGCGCTGACAGGGAGTTTCCGGAATTCGACTGTTCCGGGTGCGGAGGGTGACGCGTCAGGCGAGCAGGGGGAGTTGGACGACCAGCAGCTTTCCGGCCATGGTCACGCCACCGTCCATGGCGATCGCGAGGCCGTCGGCGTACACGTGCGGACCGTCGACGACCGGACCCGAGGAGTCCTCGCCGTCCTCCGTGCCGACCTGGCCGAGGAGGTACGGGATGGGGCTGTGGCCGTGGACGACACGGTGGCCGCCGTAGGTGGCCAGGAGTTCCTGCACGGCCTGGGGCCCGGCGTCGTCGCGGAAGGCGAAGCGCTTGGTGAACTTGCGGAAGAGGTCCCAGACCTCGTCGGCGTCGTTCCGGTTGAGGATCTCGTGGACGGTGTCGTTGACGTCCTCGATGGTCTCGCCGTACTCCAGGTACGCGGTGGTGTCGGAGTGCAGCAGGAGGTGGTCGTCCTCCCGCACGACGGCGTCGAGCCGGGACATCCACTGGAGGTGGACGTCCTGGAGCCGGTCCATGTCGGTCTTCTGGCCGCCGTTGAGCAGCCAGGCGGCCTGGAAGGTGGCGGTTCCGGCTCCGGAGTTGACCGGTGTGTCGCCGAAGCGTTTGGCGCCGATGAGCAGCAGCTCGTGGTTGCCCATGAGGGCCTTGCAGTAGCCGCCGGCGGCGGCGGCCTCGGCGGAGAGCCGCATGACGAGGTCGATGACGCCGATGCCGTCGGGGCCGCGGTCGGTGAAGTCGCCGAGGAACCAGAGGCGGGCGTTGCCCGCGGCCCAGCCGCCGTTCTCGTCGATGAGGCCCTGCGCGTAGAGGGCGGCGACGAGTTCGTCGAGGTAGCCGTGGACGTCTCCGACCACGTACAGCGGTCCGGGGCCGTCACCGGCGGCGGCGCCCGGGGAGGGCGCGGGGGCCGGGGTGACGTGCACCTGGACGGTGTCGCCGCGGTTGATCACCGGAAGGTCGCGTTCGGTCGGGGTGTAGCCCTCGGGGGCCTGTCCCTCCGGGAAGGCGTTGCCCGGGTGGCCGGTGGCGACGGCGACGATCGAGGAGGCGCCGGCCGGATCCGGGTACGTGGAGGCGGGCAGCCGACCGAGGTGCAGGGTCGGGTCGGCGGGCTGGGGCGCGGGCACCGGCGCGTGGGACTCGGGCGCGGCCGGCTGCGCCGTCGGCGGGGCCGCGTGGGGCTGCGGCGGCGGCGCACTCGGTGCCGGGGCGGCCTGCGCGTCCACCTGCTGCGGGGCGGCGGTGTGCGCCGGAGCCGTGGGCGGCAGGGGAGGGGCGGAGGCCGGGGGAGCCGCGGGGGCGGGCGGGGCCGTCGGCGGTACGGGGGGCGCCGGGGGCGCCGGCGGGGGCGACGCGGCCGGGGGCTGGTCTCCCGTCGGCGGTTCGGTGGCGTGGCCCTGAACGGGCACGCGGGCGTACGGCGGTACGCGGAAGTCACGCAATGTCGCCGTGCGCACCACGGGCTCCTGCCCGGCCCCCTGAGTCATCGACCCCTCCACCACCGTCGCGATGCCCTGCACATCGCGGACCGGCCTGGTCGGGGTGGTCCGCGGTGTCGTCCGCCCATCATAGGAATGAGGGTCCTCCTGTGTGACGCACCAGGGGTGGTGAATCCGGGTCCACTCCGGGTTCACCGGTTGTTTCGCCCGAATTGAGAAGGTCCGGTCCAGGGTTCAACCCGGTGAGGCGTCCGGTTTGACCGTCACCGCCCACGGGCAGGGGCGGGGACGGTGGTTCCTCGGCGGGTCCCTCTCGGTCCCTTCCGGCCCGGACCGGTGCGTTCCGGTCCCCGGCCGGGAACCGGGTCGGCTCCCGGCCGAGGCGCGGGCCGCGGCCCGGTCGGCGGTCAGTCCTTGGAGGGTGAGCGCGGCGGGCTGACCGTCGTGCGGGGCGAGCGCCGCTGCGAGGAGGTGCGGACGATGAGTTCGGTCGGTATCACCTGCTCGACCGGTCCGTCGGTATCGATCCCCTCGATGGCGTCGATGAGGAGCTGGACCACGGCGGTACCGATGCGGCGCGGCTTGAGGGACAGGGTCGTGATGGGCGGTTCGGTGGTGGCGTAGACCGTCGACTCGCTGCAGCAGACGAGCAGCAGGTCGTCGGGGACGCGCAGCCCGTAGCGGCGCGCGGCCGCGAGGAGGTCGGTGCCGTTCGGGTCGAAGAGGCCGTAGACGGCGTCGGGCCGGTCCGGGCGGGCGAGCAGCCGGTCGGCCGCGACGGCGCCCGCGCACGGATCGTGCGCCGGATAGGCCTCGTAGACGGGGTCCTGGCCGACCCGCTCGCACCAGTTGAGGTACGCGGTGGTGGACAGGCGGGTGTAGGTGTCGGTGGTGGTGCCGGTGAGGAGCCCGATGCGGCGGGCGCCGGCGGCGGCGAGATGGTCGAGCAGGTCGAGGACGGCGGCTTCGTGGTCGTTGTCGACCCAGGCGGTGACCGGAAGGGTGCCGGCGGGGCGTCCGTCGGAGACGACGGGCAGGCCCTGGCGGACCAGTTCGGTCACGACCGGGTCGTGGTCGGAGGGGTCGATGACGACGGTGCCGTCGAGGGCGACGTTCGACCAGACGTCATGGCGGGAGGTGGCGGGGAGGATGACCAGGGCGTAGCCCCTGGCGAGCGCGGCCGAGGTCGCGGCTCTGGCCATCTCCGCGAAGTACGCGAATTCGGTGAAGGTGAAAGGTTCATCCCCGTACGTGGTCACGGTCAGGCCGATGAGTCCCGACTTGCCGGTACGGAGGGTGCGGGCCGCCGCGGATGGGCGGTAGCCCAGCCGGTCTGCGACCTCGCGGACGTGGCGGCGGGTGGCGTCCGGGAGTCGGCCCTTGCCGTTGAGCGCGTCGGAGACAGTCGTGATGGAGACCCCGGCGGCGGCGGCCACGTCCCGGATGCCTGCTCGGCCCTGCCGGCTTCCCCGGGTCTGTGCCCGGCTCACCTGGTGCTTCCCTGCTGCTGTCATGGCGAGCCGATAGTAGGGCGACCGGGGGTGGTCGGGACGGCTGCATATGCGGCCCCTTGCAGTCACGTTTCTGCATGATCCGATCATTGAAATGCCGTGAAAAGCAAGGCTGTTGGGGATAAACGCCTGTGCTGTATGGGGTTGGGGTGGCGTGGACCTGGCGAGCGGCGGGGGCGGCCGAGTGGTCGCAACTCACCTCTTCGAGGGACGCGCGCCACGGCGCTCGCCACCGGCGCGCGCCACCCGTCCGCGCGCCCCCAGGGCCTTTCGCCCGTCCGCTCCCTCTCCCGGGCGGGACCTTTCGCCGCGGCCGGGGCCGGCCATCCGCCGCGCCACCCCGTCCGTCCGTCCGTCCCGCCCCACCCCCGGGCGCGGGCCTCCGGACCGTCCCGCGCGGCCCGGCCCGGGTGCCCGTTTCCCCAGCGTGTCCCTCCTGTTGTCCACAGGCCATTCGCAGCGGCGGCGAATCCTCATAAGGTGAGGAGTATTGGTGGTACGGACGGTCGAGGAGGCCACACTGTGAGCGAGACCAGCGGGACGAGCACCGGCAGCCCGAAGCTGCGCGCCGAGCTGGACGGCATCCCCACCTACAAGCCGGGCAAGCCGGCCGCCGCCGGTGGTCCGGTGGCCTTCAAGCTCTCCTCCAACGAGAACCCCTACCCGCCGCTGCCGGGGGTCATGGAGAGCGTGGTGGGCGCCGCCGAGACCTTCAACCGCTACCCGGACATGGCGTGCACGGCGCTGACGCAGGAGCTCGCCGACCGCTTCGGCGTGCCGGCCTCGCACATCGCCACCGGCACCGGCTCGGTCGGCATCGCCCAGTCGCTGATCCAGTCGACCGCGGGCCCGGGCGACGAGGTGATCTACGCCTGGCGCTCCTTCGAGGCGTACCCGATCATCACGCAGATCAGCGGGGCGACCTCGGTGCAGGTGCCGCTGACCGAGGGCGAGGTGCACGACCTCGACGCCATGGCCGAGGCGATCACCGACCGGACGCGGCTGATCTTCGTCTGCAACCCCAACAACCCGACGGGCACCGCCGTGCGCCGGGCCGAGCTGGAGCGCTTCCTGGACCGGGTGCCCTCCGACGTCCTGGTGGTGATCGACGAGGCGTACCGCGAGTTCGTCCGTGACACCGAGGTTCCGGACGGCATCGAGCTGTACCGGAACCGGCCGAACGTCGCCGTGCTGCGCACCTTCTCCAAGGCGTACGGCCTGGCGGGCCTGCGGGTCGGCTTCGCGGTCGCCCACGAGCCGGTGGCGGCGGCGCTGCGCAAGACGGCGGTGCCGTTCGGGGTGAGTCAGCTGGCGCAGGACGCGGCGGTGGCCTCGCTGCGGGCCGAGGACGAGCTGCTCGGACGGGTCGGGTCGCTGGTCGCCGAGCGTGAGCGCGTCCACGCGGGGCTCGTGGCCCAGGGCTGGACCGTCGCGGACACCCAGGCGAACTTCGTCTGGCTGCGGCTGGGCGAGCGGACCATGGACTTCGCGGCGGAGTGCGAGCGGCACGGCGTGGTGGTGCGGCCGTTCGCGGGGGAGGGCGTCCGCGTCACGATCGGTGAGTCCGAGGCGAACGACCTGTTCCTGAAGGCGGCGGAGGGCTTCCGCAAGGAGGGCTGATCGGCCCCCGGGGAGCGCGCGGGCCGGTCAGCCCTGCGCGCGTTCGACGCGGATCGGGTCACCGTCCCTGACGGTGGCCAGGATCCGCGGGTCCCCGTCCAGCGTGCCGAGCAGATTGCACGGACTGGCGAGGCGGCTCTCGTCGCCCCGGGAGATCGGGGTCGGGCCGTAGGGGAGGGCCAGCGCGTCGCCCTCCGTCCAGAAGGCCACCGTGCCCGGGTCGACGACCTGACGTGCCCCCTCTTCGCGGGGTACCGAGACAGGTGTGTCGAAATACACTTCCTCGCCCCAGGTGCGGGCGGTGGACGAGATCGGGAGGGCCCTCGCGAGCGCGGCGCTCGTGGGGGTGTCCTCCAGGGTGGCCGTGGTGTGCCCGGCCGGCCAGGAGATGCGTATCCGAAGGGTCATGCCCCGGATTCAACAATATGTTGAAGGTCTTGGGAAGGCTTGACCTTCGACAGGGGGACCCCCGATTGCCGGTACGGATTTCGCATGAGTCATAATGCTTGTGAATGTGAACGCGTTCACAAGCTCGTCCCGCTTGTCCCCTTTGTGGGGGATCAAAGGGACAAACTGCCGATGCACCACGGCGATGTAAGGAGAAGACGTGGACCTCGCTCTTGCGCCAGAGACCTTGGCGCGCTGGCAGTTCGGCATCACCACCGTCTACCACTTCCTCTTCGTCCCCCTGACGATCTCGCTCGCCGCGCTGACCGCCGGTCTCCAGACCGCGTGGGTGCGCACGGAGAAGGAGAAGTACCTCCGTGCGACGAAGTTCTGGGGCAAGCTCTTCCTGATCAACATCGCCATGGGCGTCGTCACCGGCATCGTGCAGGAGTTCCAGTTCGGCATGAACTGGTCCGACTACTCGCGGTTCGTCGGTGACATCTTCGGTGCGCCGCTCGCCTTCGAGGCGCTCATCGCGTTCTTCTTCGAGTCCACCTTCATCGGCCTGTGGATCTTCGGCTGGGACAAGCTGCCGAAGAAGATCCACCTCGCCTGCATCTGGATGGTGTCGATCGGCACCATCCTCTCCGCCTACTTCATCCTGGCGGCGAACTCCTGGATGCAGCACCCGGTCGGTTACCGCATCAACGAGGAACGCGGCCGCGCCGAACTCACCGACTTCTGGCTGGTGCTCACGCAGAACACCGCCCTCACCCAGTTCTTCCACACCATGACGGCCGCCTTCCTCGTCGGCGGCGGGTTCATGGTCGGCATCTCCGCCTTCCACCTGGCCCGCAAGCGGCACATCCCCGTAATGCGGACCTCGCTCCGGCTCGGCCTGATCACGCTGATCATCGCCGGCATGGGCACCGCCATCAGCGGCGACCTGCTCGGCAAGGTCATGTTCAAGCAGCAGCCCATGAAGATGGCCGCCGCCGAGGCGCTCTGGGACGGCGAGGCTCCCGCCCCCTTCTCGATCTTCGCCTACGGCGACGTCGACAAGGGCCACAACAAGGTCGCCGTCGAGATCCCCGGCCTGCTGTCCTTCCTGGCCAACGACGACTTCGCCTCGTTCGTCCCCGGCATCAACGACGTCAACAAGGCCGAGCAGGAGAAGTACGGCCCCGGCGACTACCGGCCCAACATCCCCGTCGCCTACTGGGGCTTCCGCTGGATGATCGGCTTCGGCATGGCCTCCCTGACGATCGGCATGGCCGGTCTCTGGCTGACCCGCAAGAAGTTCCTGCTGCCGCCGGACCTGCGGACCGGTGAGGACGAGGTGCCGCATCTGGTCCTGTTCAGGCGGCAGGCCCTCAGCCCCCGCCTGACCAAGTGGTACTGGCTCGTGGCCCTGTGGACCATGGCGTTCCCGCTGATCGCCAACTCCTGGGGCTGGATCTTCACCGAGATGGGCCGCCAGCCGTGGGTCGTCTACGGCGTCCTGCGCACCCGCGACGCCGTGTCCCCCGGCGTCTCCACCGCCGAGGTTCTCACCTCGATGACCGTCTTCACCCTGCTCTACGCGATCCTCGCCGTCATCGAGGTCCGCCTGCTCGTCAAGTACGTCAAGGCCGGCCCGCCCGAGCTGACCGAGGACGACCTCAACCCGCCCACCACGATCGGCGGGGACACCCGCGACGCCGACCGGCCCATGGCCTTCTCGTACTGAGGCTCAGGAGATCGAGGCATGGAACTCCACGACGTCTGGTTCGTACTCATCGCCGTCCTCTGGACCGGCTACTTCTTCCTCGAAGGATTCGACTTCGGGATCGGGGTCCTCACCAAACTGCTCGCCCGCGACCGGCCCGAGAAGCGGGTGCTCATCAACACCATCGGACCCGTCTGGGACGGCAACGAGGTGTGGCTGCTCACCGCGGGCGGCGCCACCTTCGCCGCCTTCCCCGAGTGGTACGCCACCCTGTTCTCCGGCTTCTACCTCCCGCTGCTGATCATCCTCGTCTGTCTGATCATCCGCGGGGTCGCCTTTGAGTATCGGGCCAAGCGGCCCGAGGAGAACTGGCAGCGCAACTGGGAGCAGGCCATCTTCTGGACCTCCCTGATCCCCGCCTTCCTCTGGGGCGTCGCCTTCGGCAACATCGTGCGCGGTGTGAAGATCGACCGCGACATGGAGTACGTCGGCGGCTTCTGGGACCTGCTCAACCCCTACGCGCTCCTCGGCGGCCTGGTCACGCTCACCCTCTTCACCTTCCACGGCGCGGTCTTCGCCGCGCTCAAGACGGTCGGGGACATCCGGGTCCGGGCGCGGGCCCTCGCCTTCAAGCTCGGCCTGGTCACCGCCGTCCTCGCCCTCGGCTTCTTGGTCCGGACGCAAGCTGACAAGGGTTCCACCGGAAGCCTGGTCGCGGCCGCCGTCGCCGTCGTGGCGCTCGTCGGGGCGATCGGCGCCATCAGGGCGGGCCGTGAGGGCTGGTCCTTCGGGCTGTCCGGGGTGACGATCGCCGCCACGGTGGCGATGCTGTTCCTGGCTCTCTTCCCGAACGTCATGCCGTCCTCGCTCGACCCCGCGTGGAGCCTCACGGTGACGAACGCGTCGTCGAGCCCGTACACGCTGAAGATCATGACCTGGTGCGCGGCCATCGCGGCCCCGCTGGTGATGCTCTACCAGGGCTGGACGTACTGGGTGTTCCGCAAGCGCATCGGCACGCACCACATCGCCGACGCGCACTAGGGCCGCCGGGGCCCGCGTCCGGGACCCGGAGGCCCCGCACCGACCAGGGCTGTCGCTCACGAGAAGGGCATGTTTCACGTGAAACCGATCGACCCGCGCCTGCTCCGTCACGCCCGGGCCACCCGCGTCTTCCTGATCGCGGTGGTGCTGCTCGGCCTGGTCGGGGCGGCGCTGGTCGTCGCCCAGGCGATGCTCATCGCCGAGGTCGTCGTGGGCTCCTTCCAGCGGGGCCTGTCGCTCTCGGCCCTCACCACACCCCTGGTGCTGCTCGCGGCCGTCGCGGTCGGACGCGGGGCGGTGTCCTGGCTCACCGAGCTGGCCGCCCACCGGGCGAGCGCCGCCGTGAAGTCCGAACTCCGCGGCCGGCTCCTCGCCCGCGCGGCGGCCCTCGGTCCCGGCTGGCTCAGTGGTCAGAGGACCGGGTCGCTCATCGCCCTCGCCACGCGGGGCGTCGACGCGCTCGACGACTACTTCGCCCGCTACCTGCCCCAGCTCGGGCTCGCGGTGGTCGTTCCGGTCGCCGTCCTGGCCCGGATCGTCACCGAGGACTGGGTCTCGGCGGCGATCATCGTCGTCACCCTGCCGCTCATCCCGGTCTTCATGATCCTCATCGGCTGGTACACCCAGGCGCGCATGGACCGGCAGTGGCGTCTGCTGTCCCGGCTCTCCGGCCACTTCCTGGACGTGGTCGCGGGCCTGCCCACCCTGAAGGTCTTCGGACGGGCGAAGGCGCAGGCCGAGTCCGTCCGGGCGATCACCTCGGAGTACCGCCGCGCGACCCTCCGCACGCTGCGGATCGCCTTCCTCTCCTCCTTCGCGCTCGAACTCCTCTCGACCCTCTCGGTCGCGCTGGTCGCCGTGACCATCGGCATGCGGCTCGTCCACGGCGAACTGGACCTCTACACCGGACTCGTGATCCTCGTCCTGGCGCCCGAGGCGTATCTGCCGCTGCGCCAGGTCGGAGCGCAGTACCACGCCGCGGCGGAAGGCCTCGCCGCGGCGGAGGAGATCTTCGAAGTCCTCGAACAGCCGGTACGGGGCGGCGGCACGGCCCCGGTGCCGGACACCGTGCGCCTGGAGCTCGACCGGGTGACCGTCCGCCACGCGGGGCGCGCCACACCGTCCCTGAACGCGGCGACACTGACCGTCGAACCCGGCGAGACCGTGGCCCTGGTCGGACCGAGTGGCGTCGGCAAGTCGACACTCCTCGACGTGGTGCTCGGCTTCACGGTGCCGGAAGAGGGTTCGGTACGGGTCGGGGGCGCCACGCCGGCAACGGAAAGCCCGGCGGGCGAGGCAGCGGCAGGCGCCGGCGGCGCGGAGCTGGGCTCGCTCGACCTGGCGGCCTGGCGGGAGCGGATCGCCTGGGTGCCCCAGCGGCCGTACCTCTTCGCCGGAACGATCGCCGAGAACGTACGCCTCGCCCGGCCCGACGCCTCCGACGAGGCGGTACGGCAGGCGCTGCGGGACG
This sequence comes from Streptomyces sp. NPDC126503, assembly GCF_040302405.1. Lineage (NCBI taxonomy): Bacteria > Bacillati > Actinomycetota > Actinomycetes > Kitasatosporales > Streptomycetaceae > Streptomyces > Streptomyces sp. NPDC126503. Next base: position 15,650 of record NZ_JBEORS010000002.1, on the reverse strand, counting down.
CCGGGGCCGACGGCTTCGTCGCCGGACTGCCTCAGGGACTCGCCACGGAACTCGGCGAGGACGGGGCCGGACTGTCGGCGGGCCAGCGCCAGCGCCTGTCGCTCGCGCGGGCCTTCCTGGCGGACCGGCCGCTGCTGCTGCTCGACGAGCCGACGGCGTCGCTGGACGGCGAGACGGAGGCCGGGGTGGTCGAGGCCGTCCGCCGGCTCGCGGCCGGACGCACCGTCCTGCTCGTCGTGCACCGCCCCGCGCTCCTCGCGGTCGCGGACCGGGTCGTGCGGCTGTCGCCGCCGGCCGGTCCGGCCCGTCCCGTCGTACCGGGGGCCACGGCCGTGGGCGCGCTGGATGAGGTGGCGCGGGACACCGACGGGCCGGCCCCGGACGGCGGGCCGGACGTGGACCCTGAGCAGGACGTGGACCACGGGTCGGACCCGCGCCAGGACGGTGCGGAGCGGCTCGCGGGTGCGGCCCTGGAGACTCCGGACGGGACGGCACGGGGCGCCGACGGTGCCCGTTCGGCCGCGGGAGGGGGCGGTCAGGACCGAGGGGTGACCGCGCGTCCCGACGGTGCCGGGCGGGACGGCGGGTCCGGGGGCGTGCCCGAGGCGGCCGAGGGTGCCGGCACCGGCGCCGCGGCCGGGCGCTCCGGGGAAGCGGCGGCCCCTGCCACCGGGGGCCCCGGGCTGCCGGTCCTGGGGCGGGTCCGCGCGATGGCCGGTGAGCTCAGGGGCCGGATGGGACTCGCCCTGCTCCTCGGCAGCCTCGCCCTCGGTTCCGCCGTCGGCCTCATGGCCGTCTCCGGCTGGCTGATCTCCCGCGCCTCCGAGCAGCCTCCCGTCCTCCACCTGATGGTCGCGGTCACCGCCACCCGTGCCTTCGGCATCGGCCGGGCCGTGTTCCGTTACGCCGAACGCCTCGTCTCGCACGACGCCGTGCTCCGCATGCTGGCCGAGCTGCGCGTCTCCGTCTACCGGCGCCTGGAGCGGATCGCCCCGGCCGGACTGCGGCGCACCCGGCGCGGCGACCTCCTCTCCCGGCTCGTCCAGGACGTCGACGCGCTCCAGGACTACTGGCTGCGCTGGCTGCTGCCGGCCGGCGCCGCCCTGGTCGTGGGCATCGCCTCCGTCGGGTTCACCACCTGGCTGCTGCCCGAGGCCGGAGCCGTCCTCGCGGTGGGTCTGCTGCTCGCCGGCGTCGCCGTGCCGCTCCTGAGCGGCGCCCTCGCCCGGCGGGCCGAGCGCCGCCTCGCCCCGGCCCGTGGTGTCCTCGCCACCACGGTGGGCGACCTGCTGCGCGGCTGCGGCGAACTGACGGTCGCCGGCGCGCTGCGCGAGCGCACCGAGCGCGCCGCCACCGCCGACCGCGCCCTCACCGGCATCGCGTCCCGGCAGGCCGCCGCCACCGCGCTCGGCGCCGGACTGTCCGCCCTGGTGTGCGGCCTGACGGTGGTGGCCGCCGCGTGCGCCGGCGTCCAGGCCGTACGCGACGGGCGGCTCGACGGGGTGGCCCTCGCCGTGGTCGTCCTCACCCCGCTGGCCGCCTTCGAGGCCGTCACCGGACTGCCCCTCGCCGTCCAGTACCGGCAGCGCGTCCGGCACAGCGCCGAGCGGGTCTTCGAGGTGCTCGACGCGCCCGCCCCCGTCCACGAACCACGGACGCCCGCCACTCCCCCGGCGAGCGCGTTCCCGCTGGTCCTCGACGGGATCACCGCCCGGTACGCCGGGCAGGACCGACCGGCGCTCGACGGCTTCGGGCTCACCCTGGAGCCCGGCCGGCGGATCGCCGTCGTCGGCGCCTCCGGCTCCGGCAAGACCACGCTCGCCCAGGTGCTGCTGCGGTTCCTGGACGCCGAGCACGGCGCGTACCGGCTGGGCGGGGTGCCCGCGCGGGAGCTCGACGGGGACGACGTACGGCGGTTCGTGGGTCTCTGCGCCCAGGACGCCCACCTCTTCGACAGCTCCGTCCGCGAGAACCTGCGGCTCGCCCGCCCCGGCGCCGAGGACGCCGAACTCCGCGAGGCACTGCGCCGGGCCCGACTGCTCGACTGGGTGGACGGGCTGCCGAACGGCCTCGACACCCTCGTCGGCGAGCACGGCTCGCAACTGTCCGGCGGCCAGCGCCAGCGCCTCGCGCTCGCCCGCGCCCTCCTCGCCGACTTCCCGGTCCTCGTCCTCGACGAACCGGCCGAACACCTGGACCTGGCCACCGCCGACGCCCTCACCGAGGACCTGCTGCGGGCCACCGAGGGCCGCACCACGGTGCTCATCACCCACCGTCTCCACGGTCTCGACGCGGTGGACGAGGTACTGGTCCTCGACGCCGGCAGGACCGTGCAGCGCGGCCCGTACACCGCACTCGCCTCGGTGGACGGGCCCCTGCGGCGCATGCTGGCCCAGGAGCGGGCGACCGATCTGCTCACGGCGGCGGCCGGCGCGGGAGGGTGACGCGGGGCGAGGGGTGAGCGGCGGCCGACTTTTCTCGCCAAATAGGACTTACTAGGCTCACGTCCATGACCGCCGACGTGCCGGACGTCCCGGACCCGCTGGAGAGCGCCACCCGGGCCACCCGCAGCCTCCAGGGCCTGTCCACGGAACTCACCGCCCGTGTCCCGCAGCTCCTGGAGGCGATGCGCTCGGTCGGTACGGGGCTGGAACTCCACTCCACCCTGGACCGCATCTGCGAGACCGCCGCCGAACTCGCCGACGCGCGTTACGCGGCGATCGGCGTCGTCGACGAGGAGGGCGACGGCCTGTCCGACTTCGTCACCCACGGCGTCGACGAGGCGACGGCCCGCCGCGTCGGCCGCCGCCCCGACGGGCACGCGGGGCTGCTCGGCGCCCTCATCCGGGAACCGAGGACCATCCGGCTCACCGACCTGACCGCCGACCCGCGCGCCGCCGGCTTTCCGGCCGGGCACCCCCCGATGCGGACCTTCCTCGGGGTTCCGATCCGGGTCCAGGGCGAGATCTTCGGCAACCTCTACCTGGCCGAGAAACGCGGCGGCGGACCCTTCGACGACGACGACGCCCACATGGTCCGGGTGCTCGCCACCGAGGCGGGGATCGCCATCGGCAACGCCCGCCTCTACGAGGCGGCCCGGCAGCGCGAACGGTGGATCGACGGCTCGGTCGCCGTCACCACCGCCCTGCTCTCCGGCGGTGACGCGGACGACGCCCTCACCGTCGTCGCCGAACAGGCCCGCCGCCTCGCCGACGCCGACGCCGGGATCGTCCTGCTCCCGGCCGAGGAGGGCGGCCTGGAGATCGTGGCGGTCTCCGCGCCCCGGCCGACCAAGGCGCTCGGCGTGGTCCTCCCGCCCGAGAGCGCCGTCGTGGAACAACTCCTGGAGGGCGAGGCCGTCTTCGTGGCCGACGCCTCCACGGACCCGCGCATGGTGAGCGAACTGACCTCCGTGTACGGGCCCAGCATGATCCTTCCGCTGCAGAGCGGGGGCCGGGTGCTCGGCGCACTGGCCACGCCCCGGGCGCGCGGCGCCCGCCCCTTCACGGAGACGGAACGGACCCTCGCCACCCAGTTCGCCTCGCAGGCGGCGCTCGCCCTGATGATGGCCGACGCCCAGCGCGACCGGGAGCGGCTGGCCGTCTACGAGGACCGCGACCGCATCGCCCGCGACCTGCACGACCTCGTCATCCAGCGGCTGTTCGCCACCGGGATGATGCTGGAGAGCGCCCAGCGGAAGTCGGTCGTCCCGGCCGTGCGCGAGGGCGTGGGCAAGGCCGTGGACGAACTGGACGTGACGATCCAGGAGATCCGCACGGCGATCTTCGCGCTCCAGCAGGGGCCGGCCGAGGCGCCCTCGGGGCTGCGGACCCGCGTGCTGCGGGAGATCAACATGGCGGCGGTGCCGCTGGGCTTCACGCCGGCCCACCGGTTCGTCGGCCCGGTCGACTCGGCGGTCGGCGAGCTCACGGGCAAGAACCTGATCGCAGCGCTCCGCGAGGCGCTCTCCAACGCCTTCCGGCACGCCGGGGCCGGGCGGATCGAGGTGCTCGTCGACGCGACCGTCACCCTGCCCGACGGTTCGGCCGGTGTACGGCTCTCGGTCGCGGACGACGGCATCGGCATCCCGCACGGCGGCCGGCGCAGCGGCCTGCGCAACCTGGCGCGCCGTGCCGAGTCCCTGGGCGGCGCGAGCTGGTGCGGCCCGGGCCTCCGGGAGGACGGCGGCGGTACGACGGTCGTGTGGGAGGCGCCGCTCCAGACCCGCCGCCCGGACCCGTCATGAGCCGGCGGCGCGCGTCGCCTCCGCGACGAGCCGTTCGATGACGACGGCCACCCCGTCCTCGTTGTTGCCGGCGGTGTGCCCCGAGGCGGCGGCGAAGACGTCGGGGTGGGCGTTGCCCATCGCGTACGAACGGCCGGCCCAGCTGAGCATCTCGATGTCGTTCGGCATGTCACCGAAGGCGACGACCTCCTCGGCGGCGATGCCGCGCTGGGCGCAGCACAGGGCGAGGGTGGAGGCCTTCGAGACGCCGAGGGCGCTGATCTCGACCAGGGCGGTGGGGCTGGACCGGGTGAAGGAGGCCAGGTGGCCGGCGGCCTGCCGGGACAGCGCGAGGAAGGCGTCCGGGTCGAGCTCACGGTGCTGGGCGAGGAGCTTCAGGACGGGGGCCGACGCGCCGGGCGTCTCCTCGAAGAGGAGCTTCTCGGCCGTGGCCACGGTGGCGCCCGGGTCGAGGAAGAAGGGCGGGTAGTCCGGCTCGTAGTGGATGCCGGTGGTGAGCTCGACGGCGAAGGCGGCGCCGGGGGCGGCGGCGCGCAGGGCCCGTACGACCTCCAGGGCGACGGACCGCTCCAGCGGGCGGACCTCCAGGAAGGTGCCGCCCGCGTGCAGGTCCACGACGGCGGCGCCGTTGGCGCAGATCGCCATGCCGTGACCGTGCACGTGGTCGGCGACCACGTCCATCCAGCGGGCCGGGCGGCCGGTGACGAAGAAGACCTCGATGCCGGCCCGCTCGGCGGCGGCGAGGGCGGCGACCGTGCGCTCGGACACGGACTTGTCGTCACGCAGGAGCGTGCCGTCGAGGTCGGTGGCGATCAGCCGGGGTGCGGGGGCCGGGGCCGGGGCGGTCGCGTGCGGGGAGCGGGGAGAGGTCACCGCACCATTCTTCCGTACCGCGCGCACGGGCGTGCGGGAGCCCGCACATCTGAGTGGGCGGATTTCGGCCTTCCGTGCGGGTCCGCCCAGGACCCGGCGGACGGGGCCCGCCCCTCCTGCCCTCCGAGCCCGGTCCCCTCCTGCCCTCCGAGCCCGGTCCCCTCCAGTTCTCCGGGCCCCGCCCCGTCCTCTCCTCCCGCGCTCCGGAAACGTCCGGCCCGCCTCCTCCCCGGGGACGTAGGCTCGGGCCATGAGCCTGCGTCTGAGCACTGTGATCCTGCCCGTCGACCGCTGGCACGAGGGCGGCCGTGAGAAGTGGCGGCGCGCCGAGGAGCTCGGCTTCCACGCCGCGTACACCTACGACCATCTGTCGTGGCGCACGTTCCGCGACGGCCCCTGGTTCGGCGCCCTGCCGACGCTCACCGCCGCCGCCACGGCCACCGAGCGGCTGCGGATCGGCACCCTCGTCACCTCGCCGAACTTCCGGCACCCGGTGACGCTGGCGAAGGAGCTGATGTCCCTCGACGACATCTCCGGAGGGCGGGTCACGCTCGGCATCGGGGCGGGCGGCAACGGCTTCGACGCCACCGCGCTCGGCCAGGAGGCGTGGACGCCGAAGGAGCGGGCGGACCGGTTCGGCGAGTTCGTGCCGCTGCTCGACCGGCTGCTGACCGAGGGCGCGGTGTCGCAGCGCGGTACGTTCTACTCGGCCGAGGAGGCCCGGAACCTGCCGGGCTGCGTCCAGCGGCCCCGGCTGCCGTTCGCGGTCGCCGCCACCGGGCCGCGCGGTTTGAAGCTGGCCGCGCGGTACGGGCAGGCGTGGGTGACGACCGGCGATCCGAAGCTGTACGAGACCGGCACGCCGGAGCAGTCGCGGGAGGCGCTGCGCGGACAGGTCGAGAAGCTGGGCAAGGCGTGTGCGGAGATCGGCCGCGATGTGGCCGAGGTCGACAAGATCCTGCTCCACGGGTTCAGCCCGGAACGGAACGCTCCGCTGGAGTCGGTGGACGCCTTCGTCGACTACGCCGGCCGCCACCGCGAGCTCGGCTTCACCGAGATCGTGATCCACTGGCCGGTCGCGGACTCCGACTTCGCCACCGACCCGGCCGTCTTCGAGTCCCTCGCCACCGAGGCCCTCGCCCAGCTCGGCTGAACCGGCACCGGCGGCTCGGGCCGCGGCGGCCGGGTCAGCGGACCCGGCCGTTCAGCCAGGGGGTGAGCGAGGTGCCGGGGACCGGTTCCTTGTACGTCTCGTCTCCGGGGAGCGGGACGATCAGCCACCAGCCGGGTGGGAAGAACCGTCCCTTCACATGGGCGAGGCCGTCGTACACCGAGCGGAGGAAGGCGGGGACGGCGTCACGGGGGATGTCCCAGAACTCGATGCCGTCCACCGTGATCAGGGCGTCGTCCTCGGGGAAGAGCCGGACGGTGACCGCGGGGGAGCCGCCCAGTTCGACGAAGGCCTCGTGCGGGAGGGAGCCGTCCGGGTCGAGGACGGTGAAGGCGCCTGCCGAGGTGCGGCGTGAGGTCCGGTCGGCGCCGATGTCGTCGGTGACGGTCGCCTCCCGCCCGTGTTCCCGGGCGATGGCGCGGACGGCGGTGACCGCCGCTTCGGTGCTGGGGAGGTGGAGGTGGGGCATGGGACCGATCATGCCCCGGGCGGTGAGCCGGAGGGGTGCCGTCAGCCCGGGAACCGGATGTACGCGGGTGGGACGGCCGCCGTCAGCCAGACGCCGTTGGCGCTGAGGCGGAAGACGTGGCCGTCGCGGTGCATGGCGCCCGCCGCGACGGCGAGGACGACCGGCCGGCCGCGGCGGGCCCCGACCCGGGTGGCGGTCTCCCGGTCGGGGGAGAGGTGCACGTCGTGGCGGGCCATGGGCCGCAGTCCCTCCGTCCGGATCGCGGGGAGCCGGTCCGCGACCGTCCCGTGGTAGAGGTACGCGGGCGGTTCGGTGGCGGGCAGGCCGAGGTCGACGGAGACGGTGTGGCCCTGGGCGGCCCGGATGCGGGTGCCGTCGATCGTGAATCTCTTCTTGTCGTTGGTGGCGACGACGTGGTCGAGTTCGTCCCGGCCGATCGGGAAGCCGTGCGCGGCGGCGGCCCGCAGCAGGGTGTCGATCTCGGTCCAGCCCTGGGGGTCGAGGACCAGTCCGATGCGGTCGGGCTGGTGGCGCAGGTGCTTGGACAGGTACTTCGAGACCTTCACCGTGCGTCGGTCGTCCCTGGGCTCCCGGTTCATGCGGTCAGGATGCCGGAGACCTGACTTTCGGGCCATCGAAAAACGGCGCAGATGTTTGATCCACAGCGAAGGCGAGTTATCCACAGGATCGCCGGGGGTTATGTGGACAACTCCCCGGCGTTATCAGGTGGTTCGTTCCTTGTCGTCGCCTTCGCGGTGACGTGCCGCCAGCGCGTCCAATGTCCTTTTCGCCAGCTCGCGGTCGGTCGCCGCGGCCACGAACGCCGCCACGCCCTCCGCGCCCACGAGGTCCCGCACGGCGCGGACCGTGTCCGACGGGAGCGGGACCGGCCGCGTCTCACCGGCCTTCGCCGGGGGCGGTTCGGGTGACAGGTGCAGGTGGAGGTGCCGGGTCGCCAGCAGTTGCATGGCGCGGGCGAGCTCCGCGTCGACCGTCTGCTGGGCGAGCGGCCGCAGGCGCCGCACCATCGTCGCCGCCTCCGCCGCGTCGGCGTCCGTCGGCGGCCGGTGCTCCAGATAGCGGGCGAAGACGTGCTCCGTGGTGAACTCCAGGAAGCGCGTCGCGATGTGCTCCACCTGATCGCGCAGCTCCCGCAGATGACCGGTGATCGCCGCCAGGGGAACACCCGCCGCGTGCAATTCGGCCGCCACGGCCAGTTCCTGCGGACTCGGCACGAGATACTCCTCCGTCCCGCCGCCCGGCAGCCGCTCCAGGACCCCCAGCTCGACGGCCTCCCGTACGGCGTCCTCGTCCGGAGTGCCGCCGAAGCGGGCGTCCAGCTCCTCCCGGGAGATGCGGTCCGCCCGCTCGTCCGTCCACGGCCCCTGGACCTCCGCGACCAGGCCGAGGACCCCGCCGAGTCCCCGGCCCGTGTCCCAGGCGTCCAGGAGCTCCTTGATCGAGGCCAGGGTGTAGCCGCGTTCGAGGAGGTCGGCGATCTGCCGCAGCCGGGCCAGGTGCGCGTCGCCGTACACGTTGGACCTGCCGCGCCGCTCCGGCCGGGGGAGCAGACCCCGGTCCTGGTAGGCGCGGATGGTCCGGACCGTGGCCCCGCTGTGATGGGCGAGATCCTCGATCCGGTACTCCGGCTGTGCTGACCGCTCCGACAAACCCGCTCCCGCCGACCGCTTTTCTCGCCCCGCCACCGCGCGACCCCCCGAGAGGGATCGTACGGCGGCCCCCTATCGGCCCCCCTACGCCGGTGGCTGCCAGCGGGCGAAGGCCCGCAGCACCCCGGGGCTGAGCCGCCCCAGCAGACGGGCCCCGCGCGCCTCGGGAGTCACCGGTACGACGGCCCGGTCGTGCAGCACCGCCCCCAGGATCGCGTCCGCGACCTTCTCCGGCGGGTAGTTCCGCAGACCGTACAGACGCGCCGCCTTCTTCCGTCGCCGCTTCTCCTCCGCCTCGTCCGTGACGCCCGCGAACCGCGCGGTCGACGTGATGCCGGTGTTGACGATCCCGGGGCAGATCGCGGACACCCCGATGCCCTGCCCCGCCAGCTCGGCCCGCAGGCACTCGCTGAGCATCAGCACGGCCGCCTTCGAGGTGCTGTAGGCGGGCAGCGCGCGGGAGGGCTGGAAGGCCGCCGCCGACGCGATGTTGACGATGTGGCCGCCCTGGCCGCGGTCGGCCATCCGCGCGCCGAAGACCCGGCAGCCGTGGACAACCCCCCACAGGTTGACGTCCAGGACCCGCTTCCACTCGTCGGTCGTGGTGTCGAAGAAGGAGCCGGTGAGCCCGATGCCCGCGTTGTTGACCAGGACGTCGACGGTCCCGTACTCCCCCTCGACCTTCGCGGCCAGCTTCTCCATCGCCTGCTCGTCGGCGACGTCCACCGTCTCGCCCCAGGCCTCCGCCGCACCGATCAGCCGGGCCATCTCCGCCGTACGGACCGCGCCCTCGCCGTCCCGGTCCACGGCCACGACCCGCGCGCCCGCCTCGGCGAAGGCGAAGGCGGTGGCCCGCCCGATGCCGCTCGCCGCGCCGGTCACCAGCACCAGCCGGCCGCCGAACCGCTCCGCGTACTCCGGCCGTACCCCGCCACGCGCCGCCGCCGCGGCGGGCTTCGGCGCCCGCGCCGCGGGCTCCTCGTGCGTCCGGACGAACTCGGCCACCCACGCCGAGACCTGGTCCGGCCGGGTGCGCGGCACCCAGTGCTTGGCCGACAGCGTCCGCCGGGTCAGCTCGGGGACCCACTCGCCGAGGTCGTCGTGGAGCCGTTCGGACAGGAAGGCGTCACCGACCGGTGTGATCAGCTGCACCGGCGCGTGCGCGTAGGCGTCGGGGCGGGGCCTGGACAGCCGGGCGCGGACGTTGTCCCGGTAGAGCCAGGCGCCGTGCGCCGCGTCGCTCGGCAGCGAGGCCGTCGGGTAGTCGCCGGCCGGGACCTTCTCGACCCGTTCGAGGATCTTCGGCCAGCGCTTGCCGAGCGGGCCGCGCCAGGCGAGCTCCGGCAGGACCGGGGTGTGCAGCAGGTACACGTACCAGGACTTCGCGCCCTGTCCGAGGAGCTGGCCCACCCGGCGCGGTGTCGGCCGGGTCGCCCGCCGCTTGATCCAGTGTCCGAAGTGGTCCAGGGACGGGCCCGAGATCGAGGTGAACGAGGCGATCCGGCCCTGGGTGCGGCCGACCGTCACGAACTCCCAGGACTGCACCGAGCCCCAGTCGTGCCCCACCAGGTGCACCGGCCGGTCCGGGCTGACGGCGTCGGCCACCGCCAGGAAGTCGTCCGTCAGCTTCTCCAGGGTGAACCCGCCGCGCAGCGGGACCGGTGCCGTCGACCGGCCGTGCCCCCGCACGTCGTACAGCACCACGTGGAACTCGCCGGCCAGGCGGAGCGCAACCTCGGACCACACCTCCTTGGAGTCCGGGTAGCCGTGCACGAGCAGCACCGTCGGCCGGGCCGGGTCGCCGAGTTCGGCCACGCACAGCTCGATCCCGCCCGTGCGGACCCACCGCTCCCGCGCCTCCGCGAGCCCCGCGCCGCCGCCCGTCCCCGCCCGTGCGCCCGTGTCCGTACGGTCGCCCGCGCCCGTACCGCCCACCCCGCCGATGTCCGCGTTCACGCCGCCGCCCCCTCTTCCTCGTTCCAGCGCCGCACGTGCGGCAGGTCGTCGTCCAGCCAGAAGGCGCTCTCCTCGGGGTCCTTCGAGTCGGTGACGACCAGGATCTCCTCGAACTTCGCGCCGGTCCCCCGGAACCCCAGGTGTGGTTCCACCGCCCACAGCCCCGGCATCGGCGGGTGGTCGGAGAACCGGTACGGCGACCAGAGCGGCGACCAGCCGTCCCGGTGGCCGTGCAGGGCGTCGCTCGCCAGCCCCTTCAGCGCCTGCGTGCCGAAGCCGAACAGCGTCGGTGACCAGCGGCGCTCCCGCACCCGGTCGATCTTGTGGGCGATCACGCCGAAGGGATAGGCCCGGTGCCGGTTCGCGTACCCCTGGCGGACCATGAGCCGGTCCACGTCCTCGTATATCTCGCGCAGCGTGCGCCGCTCGCGCACCTCCCGCAGGATCAGCTCGCGGTGGTCCCTGAGGTCGGCCAGCAGCCGGTCGTGCACCGGGTGGAGGCCGAGGCAGCCGCTGTAGCCGATATCCGCCGTGTAGCCGCGGTACACCGGCGCCATGTCGAGGATGAACGGCATCCCCGCCTCCAGGCGCCGGTTCGTCGGGAAGAACTGGAGCGGGACCCGGAAGCCGACGAAGGCGGTCCGGTCCCCGAACCAGGCGAACGGCCGGTGGAACCAGTCCCGCACCCCGCGCTCGTACAGCCATTCCCGCTGCATCCGCGCCGCCTCGCGCTCCGTCACCCCCGGCCGGAGCCGGGCCGCCACCGCCTCCGCGCACGCGTACGCCAGCCGCTGAACGTCCCTGAACCCCCGCAGCTCCGCGGTGAGTTCGCCTGTCACTGCTGAGGCCATGCCACCCGCCGTCCCGTGTGAGCACCCGATCGCACTACGCGTCCGTAACTTGACACCGATGAATGTGACAATGACCGGAGGCTGCGTCAAGGGTCCCGACGCGACCCTGGGGAAAACCGGGGGAGAAACCGGACGCGCCTCCGGGAAGGACACCCCTCCCGTCCTCCTCTGGTCGGACACCGACCGAGCCGTTGGGCTGACGACCGCTGTGTCCCCCGCCACTACGGTCGAGGTGTGACTGTGATCGCGACCGAAAGCCTCAGCAAGCGGTTTCCCCGGGTGACCGCTCTCGACCGGCTCTCCCTGGACATCGGGCCCGGTGTGACCGGACTGGTGGGTGCCAACGGAGCCGGCAAGTCCACGATGATCAAAATTTTGCTCGGACTCTCCCCCGCCACGGAGGGCCGCGCCGAGGTCCTCGGCCTCGACGTCGCCACCTCCGGGGCGCAGATCCGCGAGCGCGTCGGCTACATGCCGGAGCACGACTGCCTGCCGCCCGACGTCTCGGCGACCGAGTTCGTCGTCCACATGGCGCGCATGTCGGGCCTGCCGCCGACCGCCGCCCGCGAACGGACCGCCGACACCCTGCGCCACGTCGGCCTCTACGAGGAGCGCTACCGCCCCATCGGCGGCTACTCGACCGGCATGAAGCAGCGCGTGAAGCTCGCGCAGGCCCTGGTCCACGACCCGCGCCTGGTCCTCCTCGACGAGCCGACCAACGGTCTCGACCCGGTCGGCCGCGACGAGATGCTCGGACTGATCCGCCGCGTGTGGACCGACTTCGGCATCTCCGTCCTCGTCACCTCCCACCTCCTCGGCGAACTGGAACGCACCTGCGACCACGTCGTCGTCATCGACGGCGGCAAGCTGCTCCGCTCCAGCTCCACCAGCGACTTCACCCGCACCACCACCACGCTGGCGGTCGAGGTCACCGACTCCGACACCCACCCGGACGGCACGGCCGCCCTGCGCGCCGCCCTCAGCGGGGCCGGCGTCACCCTCCACCCGGGGACCGAGGAGGGCCTGCCCGGGGCCGGGCACGTCCTGCTCCTGGAGGCGGCCGGCGAGGAGACGTACGACATCGTGCGGGACACCGTGGCCGGTCTCGGTCTCGGACTCGTCCGCATGGAGCAGCGCCGCCACCACATCGCCGAGGTCTTCCGCCCCGAAGGGCCCCCGCAGCACGAGGAGGTGCCGGCCCGATGAGCACCCACACCCCCAAGGCCGCTCCCACGACCGACACGACCCGCATCCACAACATCGGATACCGGTCCTACGACGGTCCGCGCCTCGGCCGCGCGTACGCCCGCCGCTCCCTCTTCTCGCAGTCGCTGCGCGGTGCCTACGGCCTCGGCCGCAGCGCCAAGTCGAAGGTGCTGCCGATGCTGCTCTTCGCGGTGATGTGCGTCCCGGCGCTGATCCTCGTCGCGGTCGCGGTGGTCGGCAAGCAGGCCAAGCTGTCGATCGAGTACACCGAGTACGCGATCTACCTCCAGATGGTCATCGGCATCTACCTGGCGTCCCAGGCGCCCCAGTCCGTCTCCCGGGACCTGCGGTTCAGGACGGTGCCGCTGTACTTCTCGCGGCCGATCGAGCGCGCCGACTACGTCCTCGCCAAGTTCGGCGCGATGGCCTCGGCGCTGTTCCTCCTGACGGCCTCGCCGCTGCTGATCCTGTGGATCGGCGCCCTCCTGGCGAAGATGGACTTCTGGGAGCAGACGGCGATGTTCGGCCAGGGGCTCGTGTCGGTCGCCCTGCTGTCCCTGTTGTTCGGCGGCATCGGGCTGGTGATGGCGGCCCTCACGCCGCGCCGCGGCTTCGGCGTCGCCGCCGTGATCGCCGTCCTCGTCATCTCGTACGGGGCGGTCTCCACCCTCATGGGCATCGCCTACGCCACCGACAACACCGATGTCATCCCGTGGCTCGGCCTCTTCTCGCCGATCACCCTCATCGACGGGGTGCAGACCGCGTTCCTCGGCGCGCCCAGCGCCTTCCCGGACGGCGGAGGCCCGGACTCCGGTGCCGGCGTGGTCTATCTCCTGGTCGTCCTCGCGCTGATCGCCGGTTCGTACGGCATCCTGATGCGCCGCTACCGAAAGGCCGGGCTGTGACCGTCCTCCCGTCGCCCACCACCACCCTGACGAAGAACGGGCCGCGCCCATGAGCGTTCTCTCCATCGACCACGTCTCGCGCTGGTTCGGCAACGTCGTGGCCGTCAACGACGTCACGATGTCCGTCGGCCCGGGCGTCACCGGTCTCCTCGGCCCCAACGGCGCCGGCAAGTCCACGCTCATCAACATGATGGGCGGCTTCCTCGACCCGTCGACGGGCGGCGTGACCCTCGACGGGGAGACGATCTGGCGCAACGAGTCGGTCTACCGGAAGATCGGCGTCGTCCCCGAGCGGGAGGCGATGTACGACTTCCTCACCGGACGCGAATTCGTCCTCGCCAACGCCGAACTGCAGGGCCTCGGCGGCGCGGAGGCCCAGCGGGCCCTGGCCACGGTGGAGATGGAGTACGCCCAGGACCGGCGGATCTCCACCTACAGCAAGGGCATGCGGCAGCGCGTGAAGATGGCCTCGGCGCTCGTCCACGAGCCGTCCGTGCTGCTCCTCGACGAACCGTTCAACGGCATGGACCCGCGCCAGCGCATGCAGCTGATGGACCTGCTGCGGCGGATGGGCGCGGAGGGCCGCACGGTCCTGTTCTCCTCGCACATCCTGGAGGAGGTCGAGCAGCTCGCCTCCCACATCGAGGTGATCGTGGCCGGCCGGCACGCCGCCTCCGGCGACTTCCGCCGGATCCGCCGCCTGATGACGGACCGGCCGCACCGCTACCTGGTGCGGTCCAGCGACGACCGGGCGCTGGCCGCCGCGCTGATCGCCGACCCGTCCACGGCCGGCATCGAGGTCGATCACGGGGAGGGCGGACTGCGCGTCCAGGCCGTCGACTTCGGCCGGTTCACGGAACTGCTGCCGAGGGTCGCGCGCGAGCGCGGCATCCGGCTGCTCACGGTCTCGCCCTCGGACGAGTCCCTCGAATCGGTCTTCTCGTACCTCGTCGCGGCCTGAAAGGAGCCTGACCGATGTACAACCCCACAGTCGCTCGGCTCACCTACCGGGCCCTCCTGGGCCGCCGCCGGGCCGCGCTCCTCTTCCTCCTGCCCGGCATGCTGCTGGTCATCGCCGCGGCGATCCGCCTCCTGAACGGGGCGGACGACCAGGTCGCCGCCGACGTCCTCGGCGGGTTCGCCCTGGCCACCATGGTGCCGCTGATCGGCGTGATCGCCGGAACGGGCGCGATCGGTCCGGAGATCGACGACGGCTCGATCGTGTACCTGCTGTCCAAGCCGGTGAAGCGGCCCACGATCATCCTGACCAAGCTGACCGTGGCCGTCGCGGTCACCATGGTCTTCTCGGCGGTGCCGACGCTGCTCGCCGGCTTCATCCTCAACGGCAACGGCCAGCAGGTCGCCGTCGCCTACACGGTGGCCGCGCTGGTCGCCTCCATCGCCTACAGCGCCCTGTTCCTGCTGCTCGGCACGGTCAGCCGGCACGCCGTGGTGATCGGCCTCGTCTACGCGCTGGTCTGGGAGGCCCTGTTCGGCTCCCTGATCGCCGGTGCCCGGACCCTGAGCGTCCAGCAGTGGGCGCTCGCCCTCGCGGAGAAGGTCACCGGGGAGGGCCTCATCAGCTCGGAGGTGGGCCTGACCACGGCGGTCGTCCTGCTGGCCGCGGTCACGGTCGCCGCCACCTGGTTCGCCGGCCACAAGCTGCGCACCCTGACCGTGGCGGGCGAGGAGTAGGACGTCCCCCGCGCGGACGGGGCGGCGACGGCGGTACGGCTCCGAGGGGCGTCGCCCGGATTCCGGGAGGCCCGCCCCGGAGCCGTACCGCCACCGCCTTCTCCACCCGGCCCGGTCGCGCCCGGGAGGCGGACCGGTGGCGGGAGCGGTCGCACGTGCCGGTCGCGTCCGGCCGGCAGGCCGACGGCGAGCGCTGTCGCGCAGACGCCCAGGACCAGCGAGAGCGGGAGCGTCCAGGAGCCGGTGGACTGGTGGAGGGCGCCGGCCACCAGCGGGCCCGCGGCGGCGAGGAGATAGCCGACGGTCTGCGCCATGCCCGAGAGGCGGGCGGCCGTGACGGCGTCCCCGGAGCGCAGCACGATCAGGGTGAGGGCGAGGCCCACCGCGCCGCCCTGCCCGACGCCGAGCAGTCCTGACCAGAGCCAGGCGCCCTGGACGGGGGCGGCCAGGAGACCGGCGTATCCGGCCGCCACCAGGGTGGTGACGAGGACGACCAGGGCCCGCTGGTCGCGGGTCCGGCCGGCGAGGAGCGGGACGGCGAAGGCGCCCGCGACCTGGGTCAGGTTGTTGAAGGCGAAGATGACACCGGCGGTGGAGCGGCTCATGCC